>JBBCIV010000115.1:0-18777 GCA_037189665.1 Phycisphaerae bacterium
ATCGCCAGACGCAGCTGCAGGATGTGATCGCGCGTCGAGAAGGGCTTCTTGCGGAACGGCAACACCACGTCCTGCACGAAAATGCTGCCCCACGAATGCAAGTAGGTCGCATCCGTGGACACCATCAGAAACAACATGATCAGCGCAAAGCAACCCTTGATGCCCCACGGCAGGAACTCACCGATCGCTACCGGCACGGTCATCTGTGTGGCGATTTGCTTTCCGTCGGCTTCGCCGATCGCACCCAGTTTTGAGTAAGCCGCCGACGCGGCGGGCGCGAAATCAGGGTGGTGCATGAACGTGATGGCCGCCAGCCCCAGCAACGTGAACATCAGTCCCTGCGAAAACGTTCGCCAACCGCCGATGATCTTGCCCATCTTCGCTTCATGCGCGTTCAGGGCCGAAGCGTTATATCCCGAGTTGCCCTGCCAGCTCATATAAGTGTAAACCGAGCTGAAAATGCCGATCAACACGTACCAGATATTGAAGTCGCTGATCTTGTATGTATCAAAGGGATTCAGCAGCGATTTTCCCGGCTCGCGTTGCGTCGCGGCCTCGAACATCTGATCAAAAGTGAACAGGTGAAGCACCGCAAAAGCGACGATCAGGAATAGCACGCCGCAGATGAGGCCCTGAAGGCAGTCCGTCACCATCACCTGCAATTGCCCGCCGCTGAGCACGAAATAGAGCGCTATCACCAGAAACAGCGCCATCAGCAGCGCGTACATCGAAACGGGCGTGCCGAAGATCTCCACACTCGTCGGCAGGTTACAGAAATGAACGAAGAAGCGGGCCCCGACGATCGGAAAGATGCCGTAGTTCACCAGGCCGGCGATGAACGCCACCATGCCCATGAAAACGCGCAGCCGTCGGGAATAGCGGATCTCGAAAAACTGCGCCATCGTGAGCGCGCGGGTCTCGCGAAAACGGTAGATCACGAAGCCGAACAGCGCGATCAGCAGCCCGACCGGCGCGGCAAGCTGGCTCCACCAATGCACGGCCGTACCGGCCTGATAGAACATCTCAAACGCGCCGATGGCAGTGATCAGCCCCATGGCGGCCATGCCGTCGGCAACGCTGACCAGATATCGCCCCGCTCCTCGGCCGGCCGCGAGAAAGTCGCTCACGCCGCGCATGTAGCGTTGCACCCGGGTGGCGATGAACAACAGCAGAACGAGCGGAAGGATCAGGATGATCCAGTCTGTATTGGACATGCGGCGTCCTGCAATTCAATGTGATCAGCGCGAACGAACAGCCGGGCCGCCCTCCCGCGTAACCCGGCCACCCCGACGATCGACGTACGATGGCACGCCACCGCGCTCTATCGGGCGCGCCGCCGTCGTAACAACGACAGCATCGTCACCGCCGCGAGGCCGGCAGACGCGGGCTCGGGCACGGTGGTGTAGGTAAACCATTCGCCGGCACCAATGCCCTGGTTGCCGCCGTTCGGGTAATAGTCCTCGCTTCCGCTGGAAAACAGCACGAAATCGAAGCTTCCGGGCGAGCCGATCAGCGTCTTGGGTAGCGTCATCTCGTGATCGCGTGCAGGGAAGTCATCGAAGGAGAGCGTCCCGATGCTAGTCCAGTTCCAGTCCGCTCCGCCCGATCCGCTGTACGCGTAAAGCGTGGTTTTCTGCAGCATATAGTCAGCGCCGATGCCGAGGGCTCCGTTGAAGCCGCTGGCACCTGACTGGTCGGCATCGATGAACAGGTGCTGGCTTTCCTCGATCCAGCCGTATTCGTTGGTTACGCTGTTCATCACGTAGCGCAAGTAGAAGTTGTCCGTGTCGTGAGCGACATACACGGCGGCCCAATCCACCGTAGCGGATTCGTTGGAGTCGGACACGTAAGGCGTGACGCCGTCCCAGTCGGACCGCACGTTGTTGCCGCCCGTGGTATTGATCGTCCCGTCAGCAACGGGGTTGCTCAACGACTGGATCGTCGCCCCCTGCACGACGGTCGAGACTCCCAACAGCACCATTGATACGGCCGCACACAGTTGCCCGATGGCGGGCTTTTCGAAGACAATTCGCATACATGTTCTCCCTGTCGAACGTGGAAATGCACAGCAGCTATCGTTCTACGAGCGTCGGTTTGAGTTGAATCTCTGAATGAAACGGCGTCGCGCTATCGGCGGCGGGCGCGATGGCGTGCATCGCGGCCCGGCGGCCCAATTCTTCGAACGGCATGGCGACCGCCGGCAACGGCCGGTCGGACCGGTCAGCCAAGGTGTTGTCGATGCTGACGAACGCAATCTCGCCCGGCACGGATCGGCCGGCTTCTTCTGTATAGGCCATCGCGCCGATGGCCTTTGAATCGCTGGCGCCGACTACGCCGTCGACCGGCACGTTCATCGCCAGCAACTGGCGCATCATCGCCCGGCCGGCCTCGCTATCGACGACGTGCGAGCCTTCCAATGCCAGCGAACGATCAAACGGCACGTCGGCCTCGGCCAAGGCTCGCTTGTATCCGGCAAGGCGGGCTTTAAAGCCCCAGTAGGCATCGACCGGCCCGTTCAACAACGCCACGCGTCGCCGGCCGTGGTCGAGGAGGTACTTCGTTGCCAGGTAGCCGGCGTGTTCCTGATCGATAAAAACGGTGTTTCCGTCCTCGATCGGCTCGTTGATGTTCCAGACGGTCCAACCGAGCCGGGCCAGCTCTTTCCGCAACGCCGGGCTGAAGGACGATTCGATCATTAACGCCGGCCCTGGCGGCGCAGTATCGAGGAAACGGCGCGTATCGGCGTCGATCTCTCCGACGCCCGCGCTCCGCAGCACCAGATCCTTGCCCACGGTTCCCAGGGCGGCCTGCACGCCTCTCATAATCCGGAGCAACACCTCGCGGGCGTCGCCGCTCAGCTTGGCGGTGAACGACGAGACAAAAACAGGCACCGACAAGGATGGCTGCGGCACCTGCGCCTCCACCAACGGCCGGCGGGCCTGACGGTCGGCAACGAAGGTGCCCTTCCCTTGCTTGCGATAGATATATCCGTCGCGAACCAAGTCCTGCATCGATCGCACGAGAGTCGGGCGGGATACAGCAAACCGCTGGAGCAACTCCGCCTCCGAAGGCACCACACTCCCGGCCGTCCAACGACCGTTCTCGATGTCCTCGATCAGGGATTGCTTGACCTGCTCGTATTTCGGAAGCTCAGCAACAGCCATACGTCACACATTAATACTTCAACTTGTATTGTCAATTAAAATTAAAAAACGTGAATTAACAGCAAAAACAAGATTGTCTTAGGCTGAATTGTATTGACAAATATGCAAAACGTTGCCATCCTGACAATTCAACCGATCTGGCTTCTTTTGCTGGAGCATCCCATGCACCGATCGCCTAGTCGCGGCTTCACGCTTGTTGAACTGCTGGTCGTCATTGGCATCATCGCCGTCCTTATCAGCATTCTGCTGCCATCCCTGAACGGCGCTCGTCGGGCTGCGGCAATGGTGAAGTGCGCCTCGAATCTTCGGCAGATCGGCATCGCGCTTCAGCTATACGGCCAGCAGTTCGGCGACCGGAACCCCGCTTCGTATTACTACCCGCAGTCGTATGACCTGCATCGCAACGGCACCGTCGTCAGCGGGCTGGTGGTGTACTGGCATCAGCGACTCATGATCGACAAGTTCCTGCCCGGGTTCGCCGAGCCGGGGTCCAGCGTCTTCCTTTGCCCTCGCGATGAAACCCCCTACCGGCCGTTCAGCAATCCGGATGAGGCGGATCTGTTTAACACCAGTTACGGCATCAACAACTTCTTCACCATCTACGACGGCGCCTCCTGGTCGACCAACGGCTATGGCGTTGACGACATCAGCAACCACAGTTGGCCCAAGCGATCACAGGTGCGAAATGCGTCGAACAAACTGCTCGTAGGCGAAGTGAACAACGGCGCTCTCCTCGACCCGTGGAAGCCCAACACCTATTCGCCCACCGATGGCGATAAATGGGAATGGTCGCGGCATGGTCGAAGCGGCGAGAAGGGGAAGCTCAACGTCCTCTACGCCGACGGCCACGTCGCGCCGGTCACGCAGGGCACCGACGGTCCTATGGTGCTGAACAACGATATCACCAGCCTCGACTGGACATTCGGCGACGAAACCACCGCCAAGGCAAAGGCGCAGTGGTACGTCAGCCAGTAGGCACCTTTACGCCGTTCCACACAACCGCTTACCGAAGGCACCTGACATGATGAACCGACTGATCACCCCCCTGCTGATCGCCAGTGCTGCCGCCTCTGTGCTCGCCGAAGCTGACCCTCGAGGCGATGCAGCCGATGCTTCCCGTGACATCGTCGCAGTGACTACCGCGCAGGCCGATGGCAACCTGACCGTCACCGTCAAGACGGCCAAGACGGGCGATTTCGCCACGTTCCTGTTGTTCTTCGATACCGACGCCAACGCGCAGACGGGTTTTCAGCCGCCGGCCGATCCGAAGTATGGATTCGAGATGATGGTCACCGGCGAGCAACTCATGAAATTCAGCGGCGAGGCCCGCGGCGCCTGGGCTTGGACGCCCGTCGGGGCCGCCAAGCGAACGGGCAACGACGACACGCTCACCATCACCATTGAGGCTGCCGCGTTGAATACGAAGTCGGCCGACATTTCAGTCTGGGCGATGAGCGGAGACTGGATGACGCTGATCGACCGTGCTCCTGACGATGCGCCGTTGCGCGTGCCAATCAACCCCGTCGCCGCCCGCCCCGCCAAGCCCGCGACACCGATGGCCGCCCCCAAGCCTAATCGCCACCTGTCGGCCCGCGAACGCGTGAAGAACGCGACCAGCTACTACTGCTATTACGGATCGGGCAAGGTCGAAGAGCTGTCGCACTACGACGTCGCGATCCTGCACACCCCGCAGATGAAGTCGGAAGACGTCAAACGGCTGGGCGAACTGGGCGTGGTGACCGTCGGCTACATCAGCGTCGGCGAATCCGAGCCGCCGCAGCCTCTCAAGGGCAACGGCGCAGGCCCGGGCGGCTTCGCGAGCTGGTACTTCGACAAGGACAACGACGGCCAGCCCGACATGAACCCCATCTGGAAGAGCTACTACACCAACGCAAACGATGCAGGCTGGCGAGCCGACCGCGTTGCCGAAGCGCGGCGACTGGTCGAACAATACGGCTTCGATGGCATCTTCCTCGATACCATCGATACCGCCATGGCCAACCCCGAAACGGCTCCCGGTATGGTGGCGCTGGTGCAGGAATTCCGCGCCGCCCTTCCCGACGCGCCAATCGTGTTGAACCAAGGCTTTCCGCTGCTGCCGAAGCTCGCCCCCATCGCCGACGCGCTAATGCTGGAAAGCTTTACCGCCACGTATGACTTTGCCAGCAATTCGTACATGATGAACTACCCCCAGTCGATCGACCATCACCTGATGCGAACGCAGAAGGAGATCCTGCCAGTCCTTGCTGATCATCCGCTCAAGGTGTTCGTCCTCGACTACGCTCCCGAAAGCGAGACCGAACGCATTCAGGAGGCGGCCAACCGAGCTGCCACCTTTGGCTTTCTGTTCGCCGCAGCGCCGATCAGCCTGGATTCGGTGTACGAGAATAACGTCGTCGGCAAACCCGATCCCAAGTGGCTGAACAAGCTCACCACCCCCGAGTTGCTCTCCTACAAGCTGCCCGAGGCGGCCAACGGGTTCGCGGCCGGCACGCAGATCGTTCCTTCCAGCGCGTTTGCCGGATACACCGTTGAACCGATCGTGGATGGCATCGCCAATCGATCCGACTTGCACTGGTCAAAAGCCGCCTGGGCGTCGGCCGAGGACGGCGAAGACGCCTGGCTCGAATTCCGCCTGCCCGAAGCCAGATCCGGCGGCACGCTGGTGGTGGACTGGGAACCTTCCCACACATCCAAGGCATTTGTCGTGCAGGTGAAGGAGAGCCTCGAAGGCACATGGCGCGAGGTGAAGCAAATCGTCAGCAACACCAGCGCCTCGGTGGCCATCCCGCTGCCGGCCGAACCGTACCGCGCGATTCGCCTGATCCAGAAGCCCGGCGAAGGCAGCGTCAACCGCCCCGACCTGATGTGGGTGGCACAAGTACACCTCAAATAAACAGCCACCTACACACGACCACCACGTTAAACTGGTCCGCCCCATTGTATTTCTTTCGCGCCGGAGCGCATGCAGAACATGATTCGTATTGCCGTCATTGGTTTGGGCGTCCGCGCATCGTCGGTGGTCGGGTCGCTAATGCGTGAGGACCCCTCGGTGGTACTGACGGCCGTCGCGGATCCGTCGCCGGAGGGGGTACGCCGTCGCCTGGTGGAAGACAAAGTGCCACACGATGGTGTCCGCCTCTATCCGGACGCCGACGCGCTGCTATCGCATGCCGATGAGTTCGACGGCGTCGTCGTCGGCACCCGCTGCGATCTGCACACGCCGATGGCGACCAAGGTTGCGCCGACGGGGCTTCCGGTATTCCTGGAGAAACCGGTTGGCATCAACGCCGAGCAACTACACGAGTTGCACAGCGCATTTGCCGGCAGAGAAACGAGCGTCGTCGTGTCGTTTCCGCTGCGGGTGACGCCGCTGATCAGCCGGGTGATGGAAATCGTGAAGTCGGGCAGGCTGGGCATAGTCAATCAGGTACAGGCGTTCAACTACGTGCCTTACGGAGGCGTCTATTTTGGGCAATGGTATCGCGATTACGACACCACCGGCGGCCTGTGGTTACAGAAGGCGACGCACGATTTCGACTACATCAACCGGCTGATCGGCGCCACGCCGATCAGCGTGGCAGCGATGAGCAGCCGCAAGATCTACGGCGGGCATCTGCCGGCGGACCTCCGCTGCTCCGCCTGCGACCGCACAGACATCTGCCCCGAAAGCCCCAAGAACGCCGCCGCTCGAGATGATGATGGAGGCATGGGGCGAAATGACCACGCCTGCGCCTTCAGCGAATCGATCCGCCACCACGATTCGGCCACCGCCATGATCTCGTATGCCAACGGCGTGCACGCGTCGTACGCCCAAAACTTCGTCACTCGCCGATCGGCTGCGTGGCGAGGAGCACGCGTTACAGGCTATAAGGCGACGCTCGACTTCGACTGGTTCACCGAAACCATCACCATCACCGAACACCACGGCGGCGCCGTCGAAACCATCAAGGTCGAAATACCGCACGGCCACCACGGCGGAGACAGCCTGCTGGCGCGCAATTTCATCGAGGTGATCAAAGGACAGGACGTCTCCCACGCCACGCTCGCCGACGGCATCCTTAGCGCCACGATGTGCCTGGCCGCACGCGAAAGCGATGAGAACGGCACGTTCGCCCGAATCATCCTTCCCGGCACCCCGGCCGTCCAGCCGGTCGCGCCATAGCCGCCAGTGCGCGAATCCACCTTCTCGGCCGCGTTTGACGTGTGCTACTTTGGGTCGGGAAGCTCGAACGCCTTGCAGAGGAAGGCGGTCCCGGCCTGAACGCCTTCGCGCGTGACGGTGTGACCGACATCAAACCAGCGAATCTCGCGTGGCTCACCGAGGCGGTCGTAAAGATCGCTGGCATTGGCAGCCTTCACCACCGGATCTTTACGACCGTTGATCATCAGCACGGGACGCGGAGCAATTCTCGGGGCGTAGCTGGTCGGGTCGAACGATTCCCAAGCCGTCTTCAACTCTGGCGACTTCGAGAAACGCTGTGCCATACCGCTCCAACCTCCGGCGATATTGGTGACGACGGCTTTCACGCGCGGATCGACCGCCGCGAAGCAGATGGCGAGCGTTCCACCCATGGAGCCGCCATCGGCGGCGAGGCGGTCCGGATCGATGTCGGGGCGCGTCTCCAAGTAATCCAGCATCTGTCGGGACTCAACGACGCCCTGCGACAACGCCGCGAACAGTTTAAGCATGCCATCGTCGTCAAGGGGTTCGAGAAGCGCCGCCGGGATGCCGCCGTCGCCGGGGCGAGCGCCGGCGAACTCCACGAGGAATCGCCCGAGCAACGGACGAACGCCCTCTTTGTCCGCCTTCGCCCGCCCGCCGTGCCCAGGCAGGTCGAATGCAAGACAAGCGATGCCGTTGCGCGTCAGCGGCCCGGCCAGCATGCGGATCATCGTCTCTTTGCGATCCAACGCCCCGTGAAGCAGTACGACCGTCGGATACGGCTTCGTCCCCTCCGTGGGCAGGCACAGTATTGCGGGGATGTCCGGTCCATCCGGGATGCTCACCACCAATTGCTCGGCGGTGTAGGTCTTGTCGACCTTCGTGCTGATGACCTTCGCGACGGGCTTTTTCGTCGCGTCATAATCGAACGGCGTCGCGCCGGCCGGGCGCGTGGTCTGGGCCTCTGCGGACAGGGAGGCGATCAAGGTGACAAAGCCCGCGAGCACGCCCCGGCCGATGCGACCGCGTAACGTCTGTCGGTTATCCATACTTTTATTACTCCAGAAGTAGCCGTTCAGGGACGGATTCGAGTTGGCTTGAAATCAGGACTGCTGAACACCAGGTAATCCAGATTCATGCTGCGGCCATCGCTGTTCGTCAGGCGAACCGTGTTCTCGCCCTGTCGCAGCCGAATCAACAAAGGCGATTCCGACACCGGGTCGATCGGCTGGGCCAGCGCCCAATCGTCCGATCCGTTTGAGAAGCCGTCGGTCGAGGCCGCCTCCAGCGGCGCCGTCGGCTCCTGCACCTCGCCGTTGACCGAGATGGTCCGCGACGCGGCCTGGGTGGAGCAGTAGCAGACCGACAGGTTGTAGAAGCCGTCCGCCGGCGACTGGACCTTCCATTCGGTCCATTGTCCGTTTGTGTCCCACCGGCTGAGGCTGCGCCCGACCGCGGCGGTCTTGGTATCGAGAACGCTGACCTGCCCGCCACCCTGGGCCGAGAAATCCTCGGCCTGAACGACGATCGTCGTGTTCTTCGGCAGCGGTTTGGCAGCGGCATCGGCGGCCCGCTTCTGGCTGCGGGCCTTGGCGGCATCGGCTTCGGCCCGTTCGGCTTCGCGTTGGGCTGCCTCTCGCTTTTGAAGCATCGCCTGACGTACATCATGAATGCTCGGCACGCCAGTCGTCGCGAGTTCGACGCGCTCTCCGGCCGCCATCTGCAACGCGAGGCGTCCCTCCTCGCGCCGAATCTCGGCCGATCGCACGCGCTGACCAGCGTTATCGATCACGTAAACTTCAGTCGGATTCAGCCCTGAGATAGAGACGCTCACGGTGGCGGCGGCGTTGGATGGATTGCCGACGACGAACGCGCCGTTGTCAGATTTCTCAATATAAGCCAGCCCTGTTTCGCTCCGCCAAATCGCGTTCGCGCCGAGCGACAACGTCGTCCCACCAGCCAGATACATCGTGCGGATCGCATCGCCGTCACGCGCAATGAACGCCTGCTGCGCATCCGTCTTCGCATCAGCAAAGCCGTACGTGCCGGGACGGTAGGCGACAAAGCAGAGATCCGTCCCGCGCGTCGTTCGGACTTCCATCGCAGCGTACCCGCGTTCCAGATCGCCGCTCGTGCTAACCGACTGAACGTACGAATCGTCCCCGCCAGAGAAATCCACCGCGTTACCGTAAACGGTGGCAGTCGAGTCCGCCCGTCGCTGGAGGAGGGTCGGCGGGCGTTCCGCGCGCATGTAGCCATTGCCGGCGATGACCTCCGTCGGCACGCCACCGGCCGCAAAGAAACGCGCGACCCCGTTTTTAGCCTGGACGGTCGCCCGCCACGGCTGATCGGTCGTGGCGTGCTTCACCTCCGTGAGCGCCGAGTAGCCCGGCTTGGCGGGCGACGGAAACGCGTAATCGCTCATCGGAAGAGTCGTCTCAAGCGATCCCATGAAGTGCCACGCCAGATCCAGCTTCCGAGGCACGTTCGAGAATGCGCCGAACAGGTCGGCCATGTACTCGTTCGTCAGGAAGAGCGCGCGGTCCATCGTCACGCCGACGTAGGCCTCATCCGTCGTCGCGCGTTGCAGCGACACGCTGTTGCCCAGCCCGTAGACCACCTGTGTCGCGCCGGCGGGCTTCTGGTCGGCTTCGTTGACAACCAAAGTGTTGTGTGCCACGGTTGTCGCGTACCAGTTTTTGTAGAGCGGCTGCTCATACCACACGCTACCGGGATCAGGAATAAGCCGGCCATCGAAGGCGTACAGGTCAATGCTCAGCTTGTCCGGATGTCCGTGCGACCGGTTCGGTCCGTAGTCGAGCAGCAGGCTGACCGTGCCCGCCGCGCTGGTGAGGCGCGTGATGCCGAAGCCGACGCCGTGGAAGTTGAAACTCTTCGGCTCGATCGGCGGCGCAGGCTTTGACGTGTCGAGGTCGTAGAGCACCGACACCGGGAACTTCTGGAACTGCGCCGCCAGGTTCTTGCCTGCGCGCGTCACGACGGCGAGATATTTCGGATCGCCGTACCGCAGGTAGGCGTACTCCCACAGGTTCGCCTCATACCCGATGATCGACCCGCCGCCGCCGTCGTGAATCGCGGGGGTAAGGAGATTGGGATAGGCAAAACGGATCGGCGAGTCGAACAGTTGCTTGAGCGCCCCGTCACGATAGCTGTACATATCCACGCCGTGCCGCCAGAGGATTTCGGCGTTGGTGACCAGCGCCTCCATCGCCATCATCTGGTAACCCGTCGAGCCCTCCGCCCACATGCCGTCAACGTCGATGCACTTCTCGCTGAAGTGCAACAACACGCCGCCGGTGGGCTTGTCCTTCGTTCCCTTCACGCCGTACATGGCCAGATCGATGAGATCCTGCGCGTCGATGGCATATCCGGTGATGAGGATCGACGTCGTGGCGATGGCCGACCAGTTCGTCGGAGTGCGAAGCATGCTTGGGTTGGCGGCGATGAACTCGGCGCAGGGGCGGAGCAGTTCCTGTTCGATCTGCCGGCGTTCCTCGCCCGTGATCGACGGCAGATCGTGAATGAGGTCGTACGCCCGCGCCACCTGGATCAGCCATGTGGCGTCGCTCAGCCGTTGGTCAAACAGCCGGCTCGGATCGTGGCTGAAGCCCGGCCGAGCGCCGACGCCGTAGTTGGGGTAGGCCTTGGCGTACGCGAGCAGCAACTGCTTTGCGAACTCCCCATGCTCGGCCTCGCCCGACAGGACGTAAACCGTCGCGAGGTTTGCCAGGTCGAGGGACAGCGCGTTGTGGACGGGCCCGACTTCCTTATCCGGCAGGTGCAGCCACTTTCCGTCGGCCCCCTTTCGCGGCTGCGGCACGCCGAGCGGCTTGGCGATGCGTTCCTGCATCGCCCGCTTCAGCACGTCGAACTGCCGCCGCAGTTCGGGGCTGGTTTCGAGCATGTTGCGATAGTGGGCGATGTCCTGCTTATCCCACAGCGTCCGCGGCCATCCTTCGGCCTTCCGCGGTTGTCCAATCACCCGGAACTCGCCCTCGGCGACCGCGCCCTGCGTCGGCGTGATGTTGATGTCGTTACGCGTCACGCTATAGCTGAGCGGCGTGGCGAACAGCGGCGACAGGTCCTCCGGCGACAGCACCGCGATTCGACGCCAGCCGCCGTAGGCAGGCCCGCTCTTCCCGTCGGGGAGTTGGCGAATCGGATGTTCGCCGGTCACGACGATGCGCACGCTCTGGCCGTGCGTGTCGAGGTCCACGCGGACGGGTTTTCCAGGCGTGTTGGGAAGCTCGGACTGCTTGACCAGCTTTCCATCAATAAGGATATCGATCGACTTGGCTTGTCGCGTACCGCGATAGTCCAGGCCAACGGTTTCGATAGCACGGATCTCGACCGGCTTTGCCAATTGAATTTCGACGGCGCCGCCGGTCATCGGGGCGCCGAAAATCGTCCCGCGCGCCTTGCTCGACTCCGGCGCGATTGCGTTCACGGCCGGCCAGTCGCGGTTGAAGCTCGCGCCGGTGCCGACGGCGGATGCGCCAACGTCAGTTGACGCCACGTTAAAGAGGTCGGGCTGCTGAGCAAAACCCGCGTTTGCGATAGTCAACATCCACATCACCATCATCGCCGCCCATCGTTGACACAGACGCATCATAATGACCACTCCTGACTGTCCGAAACGTCGCTCCCGACACCCTGCTATTGCAGGATTGGACCGCTCCCGGCATACCGCTATAGTCCGTATCGTGCGTTCGAAAGAATCTCAGTCGCCCGTTCTGAAAGACCAGCCGGCCGGGGGAAGGCGAGCCGGCCTGCAGGATATCGCGCGCGAACTGGGAGTATCCGTATCGCTGGTAAGCAAGGTGCTGAACAACCGCCTCGGCACGTCCGGCGCCAGCCGCGAGATGGTGAACGCCATCACCTCCAAGGCCGCCGAGCTTCAGTATCGAAAGAACGCCGCAGCCCACTCGTTGGCGGGCGGCAAGCAGAACGCGATTGGGGTTTTCATCCACCAGCATGGCGTTGACGGCAGCAACATCAGCGAGGCGATCGTCCGCGGCATCGCCGAAGCGGCGATCCGACACTCGCAACGCCTGGTGCTTCAATATTACCAGTCGGCGCCGCAACTGAGCGACCTTCTCCCCCTCGCCCACGGCGGAACGGTTGACGGCCTCATCCTTGCGGGCGTCCCACACGCAAAGCTCGCGACGGCGCTCCAGGAAGCCCTCCGCGAGCAGTTGCCCGTCGTCACCATCTATGCCGAACCCGTCCACGCCGATTTCCCGAACATCGGCATCCGCCCCGACGACCTCCTGCGCGCCGCCGTCGATCACCTGGTCGAACGCGGCTGCCGAAAAATCGTCCACGTCAGCCGCGACGTGCTTCGAGAATCGGGATTCGTCAGTGCGATTCGCGCTCGCGGTCTTTCGCTGGACGCCAACGCGATCTGTAAGGTTCCCGATTTCAGCATCGCCTCCGGCGTGCGGGCCGCGCGGTTCTGGTTGCAGGAGCGCACTCCGTTCGACGGAATCGTGTGTCAGTCCGATCAGCATGCCTGCGGCGTGATGAACGAACTGTCGAAGGCCGGCGTTGGCGTGCCAGGCCAGGCGAAGGTGGTCGGCATCGACAATTCGCCCTATTGCGACTTGCTTCCCGTTCCGCTGAGCTCGGTCTCGCAGCAGGACATCGAGCGCGCCCGGCTGGCCGTGGACCTGTTGATGAAACGTGTCGGCGGCGAGCACGCCGACAGCGTCTTCGTCGCGCCGGTGCTTCACCCGCGCGAGTCCTCTCGCTGAACCTCTGGCGTCCCCGCTCTTCATCGTCGAACCACCCGGCGGCGCGCCATCGCGGCCAACGTCATTCCTGCCAGCATCACCACCGACCCCGGTTCCGGGATCGCGGCCGTCACCTCGTACTGGCTGCCGCTGATCGCAACGGCGTTGTACCCCGATCCGAAGCCGGTGAAGAACACCTCCGACTGCTGGAACAAGCTCGTGAAGTCGGTGGGCACCCCGTCAAACAAAAGCCGTTGCGGACCGCCGGCAACGCCGGGCGTGCCGGCCCAGTTATCGATCGTGAGCACCGTTCCGTCGACGCCCTGCAACACCCCGCCGAACGAGATCGTCGCGGTCTCGCCTGCGGTGCCGAAATCCAGGCTCGACGATGCCGACAACTCCAGTTGCGCGAAGGCCTGGCTCGTGGAGAATGTGCCGGCCTCGATCGTGAGGGCGACGCCCGTGCCAGCGCTTGCTGCGGCGTTGAGCGTGATCGTGTTACCATTGATCGTGGCAATGAAAGCATTGGCCGGAATGCCGCTCCCGCTCACCTTCTGTCCGACGGCAAGCCCTGCCGTCGAGGCAAGCGTGATGTTCGTGCCGGCCATGATGTCGAGTGTTTCCGCGTACGCGATGCCGTCTTCGCGACCCTGGATCGCCAGACGTCCGCCATCGAGCACCAGTTTGCTGGAAGCGCTGAGGAAATTGCTGACCGCCGTATTGCTGTTCGTGGCGACGCGGTTGAAATCGAGTTCCAGGGTCCCGGCCTCGATCGTCGTATCGCCCGTATAAGTGCTGGCGTACAACAGCGTTTGCGTTCCGCCGCCGATCTTGGTCAGCGCGACAAGCCGGTTCCCGCTGCCGTTGGTGATCCGCCCGAAATAGCTGGCCGTTGCGTCGTTGGCACCGACGGTCAGCGTTGAGGCGGATGGGTTCGCGCCAGAACTGTTGATGACCACCCGATTCTGCGGCAAGCCGCTGATCGGCGCGCTAAGGCCGTTGATGGTCTCGTCGAATCCTGCCAGATCCAGCGTGGCAACAGCGCCGGAACTGCCGAGCAGTTCGAGGTTTCCCTTGTTCGCGCCGTGCGGAATGACCTCGTGATTTCCAAGCCCGACAGTAAACGCAAATTGATTGGAAGTACCTCCGGCGGCGATCGTCGTCTTGCCGGCGTAGTCGTTCGCGGTGTTGGAGATCACCAATCCGTGATTTCGAGCCCCCGCGTTCGTGCCCAGGAATAGATCCCCGGCGCCCGTCAGTTTGCCAGTGATCGACGCTGCCGACCCCACGGTAGGCGTGGACGTACTAATGCGGGAATTGCCCTGTAACGTAACCGTTCCCGCGACTTCCGTTCCAGACCCCAGCCAGATCGCGCCGACGGTCGCATCGACCGTGCCGGGCGTAACCGTCGCCCCCGAGCCCGTTATGAAAATGTTGTTGGAATACTTGCTGCCAAACAGCGAAACAGTCGCGGCCGCTCCAGTAACGCTTATGCTGCTAGTGCCTAGCCCTTCCGCTACGGTCGACTGCAGCACGCCCGCCTCAATGGTCGTCGTACCCGTGTACGTATTGGCGGCCGGCAGTTGCCAGAAGCTGGCTCCCTGCTTCAGGATCGACGTCGGGTTGCCCGCCGACTGGTCGCTGATGGCGGTTTGAATCGAGCTCTTGTTCGTCGTCGAAGCGCCGGCAGCCAGGCTGCCTGCAATCGTCAGCGTGCGCGGCACGGCGTTGACCATCGTCATCGGGCCTATGAGATTTACCCGACCGTTGCCAGTGATCGTCATGTCGCCGGGAATCGCGATTCCACTACTGATATTCGTGATCGGCCGGACGGAGCCGGTGCCCGCCACCGTAATCGACGGCGTGGTTGCGCCGTCGTTCGCGAACGCCAGCGGGTTGCCCGAGATCGTGACCACCGCTCCGGAACCGGAATACGTGGCCGTCAGTTGGTTCAACTGAAAGCTGCCCGCCAGATCGTTGTCGGTAAAATGTGTCGTATTCGTCGCCAGCGCGCCTGTGAACGCCAGCGTCGTATTCACCGCGCTAACTGGAGCGGCATTCCAGTTCGCGCCACTGCTCCAGACGACGGGTGTTCCCGCCGTGTTTCCAGTTGTGCCGCTATAAGTGTAAGTGTCGGCCTGAGCAGATGGATAAACACCCAAGATAACTGCAGCGCAGGCCAGCCCGACCGCGAACTTCGACCGTTGATAACTCGCTACTTTCATACCTCTCCTCCTGGACAGACGATGTGATGGCGTGCCAGCCTCAGCCACGCGGCCCGATGTGCGCCGGCACGTGCGATAGAGACGTGTACATTCAGAACGCGCCGATCAGGAAACGACGTTTCGTGTCGATCTCCTCCCTGTTCGTCAGCGATTCGACATGGCCGTCAACGAACAGAAAGTTCGCGCGCCGGTATCCCGCATGGCGGAACGCAAACCGACCAGTGCCGAGGCTGCTCCAGCGCGGATAAAAGCTCGCCCCGCTCTGCCCGCCGCCGAGCGTGATCGGCGTGATGGGCGTCGTCGGATTAGCCGTCGCGACGTAGTAGTCATTGGGACGATGGCTTTCGAAGATCAGGATCTTGTAGCTCGGATTGCGAAACCGGCTGATGCGGGCGCCAAGGCGATAGAAATTCTTGGAATTGAGGCTCTTGGCGTAATACGACTCCGGCGGCGGCTCGACGACCCGGCCGTACGGGCCGCCTGGGAGGGCTGCCGTCGGCGTTCCGCCTGCGGCATCGGCGTTCATAATGAACCACCGAGGGCTGCTCACCTGGCCGGCGACGAACTTCGAACAGCGGTACGCGTAGGTGCCGCGGTCGCGCGGATCGTATCGCGGAATTTTGAAGTAATGTCGATCGAGGATGTCGTCCCAGGACACGCTGCTACCGGCCGCGTTCTCTGACGCCGACCCCGGGAAGCGATCGGAGTTAACCGCCGCAAATCCCCGCATCGCGAGGCCGAGATCGCGCATTCGTGCCGAACATTGCACCGTCTGCGCCGCATCCCGCGCCCGCGCCAACGCCGGCAGCAGGATCGCGATCAACACGGCGATGATACCGATCACCACCAGCAGCTCGACAAGCGTAAACGCACTCAAGTCAACCGCTTGACGAAAGCCGCGCGAATGTCGCATGACTCGACCACGCATTGTAAACCTCCTCAGCAGGAAGACCGACGGATGTGAAGCACAGGCTCAAGCCAGACAGAACTGACGGCGCGTCCAGCAGCGATGTCCCTGAGCAGTTGCACCGCCACCTGTCCGCTGCGCGACATCTCCTGGGATATCGAGCTGAGCGGTATCATGCCGAACTCGCAAAACGGAGAATTGTCCACCCCGACGATCCGAACGTCGTCCGGCACCCTCTTGCCGATCCGACACAGCGTATTCAATGCCCCGGCAGCGATCTGATCCGACGGGGCAAAAATCCCGTCGTATTCCACGCCGGATGCCTCGAGCTTGCGAACCATCTCTTCGCCATCCCGAACCAGGTACGTCGTACACGGCAGCACCAGCGATGGTGAGACGGCCAGCCCAGCCCGGGCATGCGCTGCGAGATATCCTTCGTGTCGAAACTGATGCACCGCGATCGTCGCAATCCGCCGGCAACCCTGCTCGATCAGGTGTGACGTCGCCAGGTCGCCCACGCGCCGCTGGTCGACCCCGACGTTGACGATGCCCGGGTCCAGCTGCGAATCCAGCAGCGTCACCACCGGCAACCCCGACGCCTGCACCGACCGCAGCCGCCCCACCAACTGCGGATGTGGGAGCCCGGCGACCAGAATCCCATCCACCACCGTCGGATGCATCGCCGTCGCATGAGCTTCGAACTGCTCGTCCGTGCTGAAAAAGCTCGTGAGCAACCGCTGTCCCAGCCCCATCGCCTCGGTGCCGATGCCGTCGATCAACCCTTCCACCAACCCGCTGCCCGCCACGCCGAGCCGATGGATGAACATCCCGATGACGTTCTGCCGCCCGGTCGCCAGCGCGGAGGCCGACAGGTTTTTCCGATAGCCAAGCATCCCGGCATGATTGCGAATCGCGTCAACCGTCTTCCCGCTCACCCGCGTGGTCCCGAGGCGCCCATTCAGCACCTTTGACACGAGGGAGATCGAGACGTTCAGGTCTTTGGCGATCTCTTCAAGGCCAGTCATCTTGGAAACTCCGCTAAAGCAGAATATCCAACAAAAATCAAAAGATCAAGCGCTAGATCAAACCCTTGCCATTTTGTCGCTAACTGTTGTTTGGTGCATGGGTTGAATCGCAAAACGACGCAATCGAGGTGGCACTTGGTCTTTTTCCGGACAGGACCTTTTCATCGACCGCGAGACAACAGCAACCGTTTTTGATTGACTTAAAATGCGTTTATAAATAATATTATTTCGATCTATTTGTAATTTAGATGGCAATAAATAAACGAAAGCTTCGGCGACGCGCCTCATTACTCCCTTCTCGGCGGGGAAAGCAGGATGAAGTGCTCGCCTCGTTACGGGGCCAGATCATCTCCGGCCAGTTGCCGCCCGGCAGCCAGTTGCCGACGCGCGTTCAGCTCGAAAAACAGTTTGACGTCAGCACGATCACCATCCAGCGCGCATTGGACTACCTCGTGGACGGCGGATTTGTCATCGCCGCCCCGAAACGAGGAACGTTTGTCGTAGAACACCCGCCCCACCTCTACCGATACGGACTGATCTTCCCGCGCGATCCCGCCAGCAGCCGCTCCTGGCTCCGGCTATGGGACGCGCTGGTAAAGGAAGTCGGCTCGATCGTTCGCAACAGCCCGATCGAAATGCCGGTCTACTACAACATCAACGGCCAGACGCAACGGACGAACGAGGGCTTCCACGAACTTCTGAATCAACTTGACGCACAGCGGTTCGCCGGGCTGATCTTCGCCAGCAACCCTGACGGACTGGAAAACACGCCGATCCTCGACGCGCCCGGCGTGCCGCGCGTCGCCATCATGGGGCTTGGCGAATCGCACCCGAACGTCGCCCGAGTGCTCATGACGCGCGAACCGATGATCCGCCGCGGAATTTCGTACCTGGCGGAACGCGGCCGAAAGCGGCTGGGCGTCCTGGTGGTCTCGACATTCCAGTCGGCGGAGCTGATCAACGAACGGCTCGGCTTCATCCGCCAAATCGCCGCGATCCACGGAATGGAAACGCGTCCGTATTGGATTCAGGTGCTCAATCCTTCCGCCGCGGTCGGCGCACGTTCGTGCGTTCATCTGATGTTTCGCCCCGAGCAGGCAGATCGGCCGGACGCGCTGTTCGTCATGGACGACCACCTCGTCGAGTTCGCGGCCGCGGGGCTGATTGATGCAGGCGTGCGCATCCCAGAGGACCTGGACGTGGTCGCCCACAGCAATTTTCCATGGCCGGCACCGAGCATGGTGCCGATGCGTCGGATCGGCTTTGACGTGCGCACCGTTCTCAAACAGTGCATCCACTGTCTCGCTCGGCAGCGGCGAGGAGAAACCGGCGTCATCGTGGAGGAAACGCCGGTGGTGTTCGACGACGAACTGGACGATCACAACCACGAATCGCTGCATCAACTCGTGGCGACTGGCGCGTGAACGGCTATCGAAGCAATCGCGAGCCGGCGGACTCGCGGAGGGTTTATTCAGAAGAAACGGGAGAGCGATTCGACCATCCTCGGACAGGCGAAATCCGCCTCGAGGAACACCCAG
>JBBCIV010000116.1:0-21519 GCA_037189665.1 Phycisphaerae bacterium
GTTTCATTCTGGCAACTGGCAACCGCGACAACTGGCAACCGCACAACTATGCACGTAGGCATTCTTCAACTCGATTTGTCGATTCCGGAGGCCCATTCGCTTAAGGATAAGCGTCGCGTAATCCTGAGCCTGAAAGACCGCATCAGCCACGGCCACAACGTCAGCGTGGCGGAGGTGGATCGGATGGACGAGCATCAGCGGTGCATCATGGGCGTGGCGATGGTCAGCAACGACAAACGCTATGTCGAAGGCGGGCTGAGCAAGATCGTCGATCTGGTGAAAATGAACAGCGGAACGAACCTGATGGATTACCAGATCGAGATGTTGTGATGATCACGGCGATCAGCATGCCCGGGCCGATTGAGCTGATCATCCTGATCGGCCCGGTGTTGTTGATCGCGCTGATTATCGTCGTGATCGTTCGAAAGTCGAAGTAGCACGGGCGTCCCGCCCGTGACATGATTTTGAAAGGCACGGGCGGGACGCCCGTGCTACTGAAGTAAAGATGAGCCGTAGAACAGAAATGATCGGAAGCACGCTGCAGCAGGAGCTGATGGCGATCATCATGCGCGAGTTGAACGACCCCCGCCTGGTGGGCATGCCGAGCATCACGCGCGTGAAGGTGGCGGAGGACCTCGGCACCGCCGACGTGTTCGTCACCATCATGGGCACCGAGGGCAAGCAGACCGCCGCGCTCAACGCCCTGAAGCATTCCGCCGGGATGATGCGCCAGAAGCTGCAGAAAACGCTGCCCATGCGCACCGTGCCGTACCTGAGATTTCACATCGACGAAAACCTGAAGAAGGAACTGTCGGTGCTGGAACTCATCGAGAAGGCGGTCAAGGAAGAAGATCAGCTCAAGGCCACCCGCGAACCCGCTGTGGAGGCGCCCGCGGATGTCCCCGCGTCAGCCGAAGCGCCCGCTGCCACTGAACCATCCGACGACGACAACAAGCCATCATGAAGAACGCAACCAAGCACGCCGACAATCTCCGCAGCCTGTTCAAAAAACTGCTCAAGGAAGGAAAGCCCGAGCCGAAGCAGGTGATCGACCCCGTCCGCGCGATGGTGACCGGCATCCTCGCGTTCGACACCACCGACGCCCGCGTCGCCGACGCGCTGAAGGTCATCGATCGCGTCTTCGTCGATATCAACGAGCTGCGCGTCGCCACAGAGCTGGAGGTGATCGACCTCATCGGCGCCAAGTATCCCGCCATTGAGC
The DNA here is from genome assembly GCA_037189665.1 of Phycisphaerae bacterium. Lineage (GTDB taxonomy): Bacteria > Planctomycetota > Phycisphaerae > Tepidisphaerales > Tepidisphaeraceae > BPJO01. The sequence goes on from JBBCIV010000116.1 coordinate 1,223, forward strand.
AGCGCGCGTTGATGTTCCGCGAATCGCTCAACGCGATCTTCGAGAAGGAGCACACCCTCAGCCTCGAGCGCCTCAAAACGCTCGGTCGCAAGGACGCGCGGCAGGTTCTGCGGGAGTTGCCCGAAGTTTCCCCCTTCGTCGAAGCCTACACCACCCTCTACGGTCTCGACGAAGGCGCCGTTCCGGTCGATCAGTCGATCTTCGACCTGCTCATCGAAAACGACTGCCTTGAACCCGGCACCTCGCTGGAAGACGCACAGAAGTTCGTCGAAAGCCACGTGAAGGCCGACGAGTCTTACGATTTCTTTGCCGTCGCTCGCCGTGCTGCGCTGGCCCGTCGGAAATAACCTTAATAACCTTGGTTGATCGGCCTCGTGCGACGTGATATCCGCGGCCAAATTCGCGCGTCGAGCCGGTCGTCGGACGAGGGTTTTCATGGTAAAAAGACCATCGCCATGATGACCAACCGACTTCCTCCCGACACGCTTCGCCTCGGTTTGCCGAGCGGGTCGTTGCAGAACGCGACCGTCGAACTCTTTGCCAAGGCCGGCTACAAAATTTCGATCGAGAGCCGATCCGTTTTCCCCCGCATCGATGACCCGGAAGTGTCGGCGGTGCTCTTTCGCGCGCAGGAGATCAGCCGATATGTGACCGACGACATCATCGATGCCGGCCTCACGGGGTACGACTGGGTGGTGGAGAACGGCAGCGAGAACGACGTGGTGCAGGTGTGCGAGCTGGAGTACAGCCGTGCGAGCTCCAACCCCGTTCGCTGGGTGCTGGCGGTGCCGGAAGAGAGCAAGGTGACCAAGGCGGAAGATCTTGCGGGCAGCGTGATCGCAACCGAATTGGTGGGCGTTACCAAGCGATATTTTGAAGCCAAGAACGTGCCGGTCACCGTGGAATTTTCCTGGGGCACGACCGAGATTAAAGCCCGTCTGTTGGACGCCATCGTTGACTGCACGGAGACGGGATCGTCGATACGTGCGAACAATCTCCGCATCGTCGATACGCTGTTGACCAGCACGACGCGATTCATCGCCAGCAAGAAGGCATGGGAGAACCCGAGGAAACGCGAGAAGCTTGAGAATATCGCCATGCTGCTTCAGGGCGCGATCGCCGCCCGGGCGAAGGTTGGCCTGAAGATGAACGTCCCGGAATCGAAGCTGGCAGAGGTGGTGAGCTTCCTGCCGGCGGAAAAAAGCCCCACGGTGTCGCGCCTCAGCGATTCGGACTGGGTGGCGGTGGAGGTCATCCTGGAAGAAAAACAGGAACGCGAGCTGATCCCGCGCCTGAAACGTGCCGGCGCGACTGGAATCTTTACCTACGCGCTGAATAAAGTAATCCCGTGAACGCTAATGGAAACCTGCGAAGGGATCGCCGAGCGGATCGTCGCTGCCTGCTGACCGCCGCCGTGCTGGCCGTCATAGCGGCGGGGGGGTGTGCGTCGAAATCGAAGCGGGTGGCGGCTGAAGCGGAGACGTTGCCGGAGCAGCAGACCCTGTCGCAGATCACGCCGCCGGTCTCGCTGCCGCCGCCGGCCACGCAGCGGGCGGCGGTCACTCCGTTCCCCGCGATGGAGGCATACGCGAAAGGGCGGCTCGCGTTGCTCGCAAACCGCAAACAGGCGGCAGTCGAGCAGTTGACCAGGGCGGTGGAACTCGATCCGTATTCGTCGGTTGCCTTTCGCGATCTGGGCTATGCGTGGCTGGGCACGGACAACGATCGGTCGCTGGCCGCCTATCGTCGTGCGGTGGAGATCGATCCGAACGACGTCGATTCGCGCGTTCAGATTGCTCGCCTGCTGATGAGCAAGCAGAAGAACGACGAGGCGATCGAACAGCTTCGCGTCGCGAGGCTCGCCGACGACTATCGCGAACACGGGCCCGACGCCGCGATCGTCGACATGCTGTTGGGACGGCTGCTGTCGGAACGCGGGTATTACCGCGGGGCGATCGAGTGCTTCGAATCCGTGTTGCCGATCGTCGAAGCCGGCGCGTTCGAATTGCGTGGTCGGCCGGAGCTGAACGAAGTCGTCGCCAAACCTGCGATCCTCAAGCTGCGCATCGCCGATTTGTCATCGCAGATCGGCGACTACGACCGCGCGATCGCGCTCTACAACCAGATCCGCGCCGACGAACCCATCGCGGCGGCGGGCGTTGAATTGCGGATTATCCAAACGCTCGCCAAGCGAGGCGATATCCGTCAGGCATCGGTGCAAATGCTGGAACTGGTCGACTTCTACGACGCCAGCAGGGCGAGCATGCAGGCGTACATCGACCTGTTCGAAGGCCGGGGCGGTGACAAGGCCGCGATCAAGGCCATCGATGCCGCGCCGCCCACCGAAGACAAGACCGCGCGCGCCGTCCTCAAGGCTCGCCTTCTCCGCCGTGCCGACAACGCCAGCGGCGCCATCACGCTGCTGACCGGCGACGCGGTGACGCCTTCGACCCAGGCGGTTCGCGAACTCGTCATGGCAATGCGCGACGCCGGCAGGGCGGATGACGTTCCGCTTCAGCTACTTCGTTGGATGAACAGCCATCCCGAATCGATGCCGTCGATCAGTCGCGGGTGGGCGATGATCAGCCACGGCATGCAGCCGTCGCCTCTCACCGTGCACGCGCTTCAGGCGATCAACGTTCCGACCGATCTCGCCGCCGCACAACAATTCACGCTCGCCAAACTGGCGGCCGATCAGGGACAGCCCGCGTTGGCCAAGGCGTCCGTCGCCAAGGCCAGCCGCATCGATGCCAGTCGTGTGCGGCGGTGGGCTACCGCCCGCGCGAATGAAATCCCGCCGGACGTCGATTACGGATCGCAGGAAGACGTCGAGCGTTTCGTCGAAGAGTTTTCCAACGACGCCAGCTACCTGTCGGCGGCCATCGGTCTGCTCGTGAAAAATGGCCATAACGCCTACCTCCAGACAGCGTTGCAGGCGGTCGTCGAGCGAACGCCCGCGAATCTGCCGGCGGTGGCGTCACTGGTTGTCTTATTGGAAGCCGCTGACCGAAGGCCGGAGGCGATCCGCCTGGTCGAGCGATCCATCGAAGCGACGCGCTCCGCGCCGGAGTGGTATCAACTTGCGTCGTTGCTTTCCCAACTCGGGGAGTCCACGGCCTACGAACAACTGCTGCGGCGGGCACAACGGGTCGATGGGAACTACGCGCCCGTCTGCAACGACCTCGGTTACCTCCTCGCCGACAGTGGGCGCGAGCTCGATTTTGCAGAAGGGTTGCTCTATCGCGCCGTCGGACTCGAACCGGAGAATCCCGCCTACATCGACAGCCTCGGCTGGCTGCTCTACAAGCGCGGCAAGTTCGAAGAGGCCCGCAAGTATCTTGAACAAGCCCTCGCCGCCTCCGACCCGGCTGATCCCGTCGTCCTCGACCACGCCGCCGATGCCGCCTACCGCACCGGCGATCTCAAGGCCGCCGCCGCCCACTGGCAGGCTGCCATCAACCACATCCGCCAACACGGCGCCAGCGAACCGCAACTCCGTCTGCGGATCGAACAAAAACTGCGCCAACTTCAGGCTAACCAACCCGTTGACGTTGCCCCAACGACGCCCTGACGATCGACGTCGTCCCGCCCGGTCGTTCTGCTTTACCCTTGTTGCCAGGTTCCGAGAGATCCGGATCAGATGCGGGGGCGCGACATCCCGGTTATGCGCGAGTTGGCAAAGGTGCTGAGGTGTAGAAACACTCGGAAAAACAATGGACCTGAGCGGGCTCGAACCGCTAACCCCTGCCTTGCAAAGGCAGTGCTCTCCCAATTGAGCTACAGGCCCGGGTGGGCAAAGGTCGTTTAATATACACGCTTCCGTGCTACGATCCAGCCATGACGCTTGGCCGACGTCTTGCGACGCAATTGGTGTTGTTGTTTGCCTGTCTTGCCATGACGGCGGCGGTGGGTTTTTGGGGGGTGATGGGGTTGCGGCAGGATTTTTCGGTCGCGCTTCAGAATTACGAGCGGCTGCGTCAGCTTTATCAGATCGGGCTGAATTTGCAGTCGGCGCGGATGGCGATGACGAGCGATTTTCCGAACCTCGTCCGCGCGCAGGTGGAGTGCAAGCGTGCGCAGCAGGAATTGGATCGCCTGGCGCCGAACCTGCCGATCGACGACGAGCGGCGGCGGCAATTGGTGGACGTGGTGGACGCGGTCGCGGCGCGGCTGGCGAAGGGTCGACCGGCATCGATTGATATGCCGCTGGCGACGATGGCGGACATCCAGAAGCTCCTGCGGCAACAGATCGAGCAGGCCCAGGCCCAGGCCGACTTGCGTAAGGCGCAGACGCTGTACCTGCTGGCGTTCGTGGCGGGGTCGTCGATCCTGGCGAGCATCATGGTAGGGCTGAAGCAGTGGCGCAGCGTGATGCGGCCGCTGAGCGCGATCGGGGAAGGGGTGCGGCGCGTGGCGTCGGCGCGGTTCGACGCGCCCATCACGCTCGACAACGCCGACCGCGAGTTCGTCCACCTCGCCCGCGATTTCAATCACATGTCGCACGAGCTGGAATCGATGTACGGCCAGTTGCAGCAGCGCGTCGAAGGCGCCACGCGGTCGCTTGTGCAATCCGAGCGCCTGGCGGGCGTAGGGATGCTGGCGGCGGGCGTGGCACACGAGATCAACAATCCGTTGGCGATCATCACGGGCCGGATTGAACTGCTGCTCGCCCGGCCGTGCGATGATTCGACCAGGGCGTCGCTGGCGATCGTGTTGGACGAGGCGTTTCGCTGCAAGCAGATCATCAACCGCCTGCTCACGCTGTCGCGCGGGCCCAGCGGAAAGCGCGAGGCGACCTCGCTCGACGGCCTGGTGGCGGAGGTGGTGAGCAACGTGCGATCTCTGCCGGGGGCAGGATCGCGGACGATTTCGATCACGTCGTCGCAATCGGTGCAGGTGAGCGTGGACGCGGGGGAGATCAAGCAGGTGTTGCTGAACCTGCTGATCAACGCGATCCAGGCAACCCCCGAAGACGGCCGGATTGACCTTGCCGTTCGGGCCGGCGGCGCCACCGCGGAGATCACGCTGGCCGACGACGGCCAGGGCATGGACGACGCCACGCTCGACCATCTGTTCGAGCCTTTCTTCTCCCAGCGCCTTGGCGAAGTCCGCGGCACGGGCCTCGGCCTCACCATCTCCAAGGCCATCATCGAATCCCACGGCGGAACAATTGAGGGAACGTCCGGCGGGCCGGGCACGGGCAGCACGTTTACGGTGCGATTGCCGATCGCCGCCGAAGCGGCAGGCGAGTGAGGTCGCGCTGAACGTGATGCGTTGCCGGATGGCGACGAGCCGGTGACGTGAATCCCGGGAACACCTTCGTTCTCAAGCTGCAAAACGTTGTCGGATGGCGATGAGCCCGTGACGTAAATCCCCTGCGGGTTTCATGTGCGCACAGGCGAAAGATGACTGCGCTCCGCCGGATTGAGCGTGTCCTGCGGCGAATTTACTGTGTTCGGCATGCGATCCAATTGCATTCCTTCGCGGCTGGGATTGATGGTTCTGGTCGTGGCAGGCGTGCTGGCGGATGCCAAGCCGTCGTTCGCGGCGGATGCGAAGGATGACGCGGCGGCGGCCGACCAGTACGCCAGCTTTGTGACCTTCGCCAACGCCCACTTCACCGCCAACGCCGATCAGTTGTATTACCAGTTCCTGGGCGACACGCTGAACTTCGTCGAACAGGGCGGATGGACGCACGCGTCGGTCCACTCGGCGGTCATCGCGTGCGAAACGTCGCTGCCGGCGAAGGTGGTGATCGACTACGGCCTCACGGCCGAGTACGGCCAGCAGGTCGAGGCGGGCGAGCGCATGTTCTTCAACCACATCCGCTACCTGCGCAACCTCGAGCCCGGAAAAACCTATCACTACCGCATCACTGCGACCGACGTGCGCGGCAAGACGGCTGAATCGGAAGACCGCACGTTTACGACGTCAACGATGGACCGCGCGATCGCGGTGCCCGGCACGCTGCAGGGGCCGCCGTACGTGCTGGACCAGGCCAACGCGACCTACGTCCTGACGGAGGACCTTCGCACGCCCGATGCCGCAATCGCGATCGTGGCCGACGGGATTACGCTCGACCTGAACGGCCACACCGTCACGTTTGCCACCGAAGGCACGCAGCCGGCAAGGCAGAACAACGGCATCATCGTTGCCCGCGATCCGTCGGCGGAGGTGCCGGCGTTGGTGGCGGGGGTTCGCGTGCTCAACGGCACGGTGGTGCGCGGGCGTTCGGCGCCCATGGCAGAGCATCGCAAGAGCACGTTCGGCTTCAATAACCTGTCGATGTCGCTGAAAGACGCGGAGATCGCCGGCGTCACCGTCGATTACGACGATCACACGCCCCAGGCGTGGGGCGGCGTGATCTGGAACCCCGAGGGCAAGCTCGACATCCATCACAACGTCTTCATCGACCGCGGCAGCAAGATCGGCAACCGCCACGGCGCAGGGGTACGTCCGCTGGGCATCACCTACAAGCAGGATACGCCGTCGAACGACGTCACCTATCGAAACAACCTGATCGAACGCACACGCCAGAACGGCCTGAACCACGGCCAGTGGTTCACCCACAATGAGATCTACGTCGATAGTTTTTCGACCAACTCGTTCGCGATGCAGCCGAAGGGCACGGGAGCGCGCATCGTCGGCAACCGCGTGTTCGGAACCGGCTTCAACCCCTATGCGCTGGGCTGGGCCCACTTCGACATGAAGGCGCTTAACAACTTCATTCACATGCACGGGATCAATGCCAAGTCGCGATGGCATGAAGACTGGGGCGACATCAGCATGTGCGAGGGGTTCCGCGTCACCAATTACGGCAAAGGCGGCCAGGAACGCGCTGATCTCGAATACGCCAATAACTGCATCCTCATTCGTGGCGGCGATGGAAGCGAACTGCGCGGGACGGGGTTCTTCAGCGATGTATCCATCAAGAACCTCACTTTTCACGACAACATCGTGAAGGTCGAAGCGCTGGACGAAAAAACACTCAGCGCCGCCTGCATCTCCGCGCACGGCCAGCACACCAATGCGGATACGGCGCTGCCGGTCGTCTATTCCAACAACACGCTGATCTCCAATATCTGCAATATCCGCTGGGCCGATAAATATGGAAAGGGGCAGAACCACCAGGTGAAGAACACCAGGCTGGTGAAGGTGGGCAACAATCCGAACTATCATACCTTCAACGTCGAAGGCACCTACTGGGCTGCGAACAACAAGGTCATCGACTGCGAGTTCGGGCCGGGCACGCGCTACAACGACGTCATGTGGTTCACGACGAGCGGCAAGAGCTTCTACGATGTCTGCTGGACGCTGAAGGTCAACGCGCCGGCCGGCAGCAGTGTGGTCATCACTGATGCGCTGGGCGAGCGGGTCTTTGAAGGCCCGGTTGGCACGGATGGCGTTGTCGCCGTGCCGTTGGTGCAGGCGCGGATTTCGCCGCCGGAGAAGTACAAAAAGCAGGTTCGTACCGCCGGCTGCCGCGAAGTGCCGCACACGCCGCACGAGGTGGCGGTTACCGTCAACGGGAAGACCAAGACGGCCAAGGCCAACATGACCCAGCAACGCACGCTTCAATATGGCCCGGCGGGCCTGAGCGAAGCCAAGTAGCTCCGAAAAATCGAAGTGTGACCACGAACCGGGCCGGGGGGGCGACGAAGGTGATGTCATGCGCATGGCGGAATTGGGCGAAGGTTTCGCCTACAATCCCACCATGTCCACGACCCAGCCATCCGTACTGATCATTGAGGACGAGCCGCGTTTGCGCGACCTGTTGGCCGAGGCGTTGCGAGGGTGGGGATTGACGTCCACGACGGCGCGGTCCGGGGAAGAGGCGTTGCGGTCGATCGACGATCACCCGGCGGACATCTTGCTGATCGACCTGAATTTGCCCGGCATCAGCGGGATTGAAACGCTCACCGAACTGCGCCGCAAGGACATCGACGGGCCGGCGATCATCCTCACTGGTTTTGGCGATCTGAAGGCGGCGCAGCAGGCGATCGAGTTGGGCGTGGTGGCGTTTTTGACGAAGCCGGCGCCGCTGGGCGAACTCGAGCAGGCGATCGACCGGGCGCGCAGGCAACTCCGGCCGGATTTGCCGATCATCGCGCCGGATTCGGTTGATACCAGCAAGCCCATCAAGCTCGAAGAACTCGAGAAGCAGCACATCCTCAATACCCTCCGAAAGAACAACGGCAACCGTACCGCCACCGCCAAGGAACTGGGCATCAGCCGGCGAACGCTGCAATACCGGCTGGCGGAGTATCAGGAAAAGGGGTGGATCGAAGGCGGGTAGAATGGGCCAAAATGGCGGAAGACGAATGGGTAGCTGCGAGACCTTGGGCGGGTGGATGAGCGAATGATTCCGTATCTTGAGCAGAGTTGGCGCTGGTTTGGTCCGGCGGACCGGGTGACGTTGTCGGATATCCGCCAGGCGGGCGCAACATCGGTAGTCACGGCGTTGCACCACGTCGCCTGCGGCGAGGTGTGGACGATCGACGAGATCCAGGAGCGACGATCCGAGATCGAGGCGGCCGGGCTGCGGTGGGGCGTGGTGGAGAGCGTGCCTGTGCACGAGGACGTCAAACGCCGTACCGGCGAACACGAGCGATACCTCGACAACTACTGCCAATCGCTGCGAAACCTCGGCGCCTGCGGCGTGCGAGTCGTGTGCTACAACTTCATGGCCGTCACCGATTGGACGCGGACGAACCTGTCGATGCGCTTGCCCAGCGGCGCGATTGCGCTGCGGTTCGACCAGATTGGCGCCGCCGCGTTTGATTTGTTTGAGCTGCGGCGCGAAGGGGCAGAAAAGGCCTATTCCGACGACGTTCGCGCCAAGGCCGCCGAGCGGTGGCGGGGAATGTCGACGGAGCAACGGGAGATGTTGGCGGGCGCGATCCTCATGGGCCTGCCGGGCACGGTGGGCAACCTGAGCGTCGAAGAGTTTCGCGTGCGACTGCGACAATATGCCCAGGTCGATTCGGACCGGCTGCGCGAGCATCACGTGGCGTTTCTCCGCCGCGTGATTCCGGTTGCGGAGGAGGCCGGCGTGGTGCTGGCGATCCACCCGGACGACCCGCCGTTCCCGATGTTCGGCCTGCCGCGCATCGCGGGAGACGAGGCGGGCCTGCGGCGGATCATCGAGGCGGTTGACTCGCCGGCGAACGGCATCACGTTTTGCTCGGGTTCGCTCGGCGCGAACGCCGAAAACGATCTGCCGGGCATTCTCGATCGGCTTGGCCATCGCGTTCACTTTCTCCACCTGCGAAGCGTGCAGCGCGAAGCGGACGGCAGCTTTTACGAGGCCGATCATCTCGCCGGCAGCACGGACATGACGGCCATCATGCGAGCCGCAATCCGACTGCTGGAGCGCCGAGGCGAGCCGCTGCCCATGCGGCCGGACCACGGGCACCTCATGCTTGACGATCTGAACGCCGACGCGTTCTATCCGGGCTATTCCAAGCTCGGGCGAATGAAGGGATTGGCGGAACTGCGAGGATTGGAAATGGGCGTTCGCGCGGGCATGCATCAGATTTGGCAGGTGAGCCCGGAGTTAGCTGCCCGCTTCACATCGACGTTTGGCGAGCATTGTCAGTTCGAGGAGGCCAGGGTTCCGGCTTACTCGCTGCCGCCGGTGTTGCCGGATCGATCGATTACGGCAAAAACGTGGCCGGCGCGACGCGAGGAGATCGTCGAACTCTACCGCACGAACGTCTTCGGCCGCGGACCGGGCAAGCCGGATTCGATCCGCTTCGACGTGATCGAAACGGATCCCAATGCCATGAACGGCGCCGCAACGCTCAAGCGGATCGAGATCCGATCCACGCGCGGCGCCGCAATGCATCGGTTCGAACTCTCGCTGTTCCTGCCGAACGCGGTCAAGATACCGGCCCCGACACTGTTGCTGATCAACATTCGCGATCGAGCGTTGGCCGACCCCACGCGCCGGGAGAAGACGGAGATATGGCCAGCCGAGGCGATCATCGCGCGTGGGTATGCGACGGCGACGTTTCAGATTTCGGACTTGGCCCCGGATAACACCAAAACCTGGCGCGACGGCGTCGCCCGGCTGTTCGACGGCGACGGCGACGACTTCGGCGCGATCGCCGCCTGGGCGTGGGGCGCAAGCCGATGCGCGGATTGCCTCGTTCAGGAACCGCGCGTCGACGCCGGCAAGCTTGCCGTCATCGGACATTCGCGGGGCGGAAAGACGGCGTTGTGGACCGGCGCGACGGACGAGCGGTTCGCGATCAGCATTTCCAACGAGTCCGGCTGCGGGGGCGCCTCGCTCGCCCGCCGCCGCTTCGGTGAAACACCGGCGGTGATGAACGGGTATTTCACCCATTGGTTCAACGCCGCGTATAAGGTTCACTCAAAAGACGTGGACGGCATGCCGTTCGACCAGCATTTTCTGATCGCGTCGATCGCGCCTCGCGCGGTGTACGTTTCCAGCGCCGGCGACGACCTCTGGGCCGACCCGCGAGGCGAGTTTCAGGCGCTGGCGGAGGCGAGCCCGGCGTTCCGCCTCTTTGGCGATCCACAGATCAGCCCGGATGCGATGCCGCCGTTGGAACGTCAGTTGGTGGTGGGCAGGCGCGGGTATCACATTCGCCCCGGCGAGCACGCCCTCACACGTTATGACTGGGATCGCTTCATGGACTTCGCCGACCGAATTTTCCGCTGATCGCCTGCGGCCATTCGCCACCGCGAGCGAATGTGGATACCATTGCGCGACTTTTACTCGTTTTACTCAAAGGAGAACCAACCCATGCCCAAGAGCTATAAATCCGCGCCGGAACTGTCGATCGACGCGAAGAAGAAGTACACCGCCACGTTCGAAACGTCGCGCGGCACGATTGTGGTGGACCTGTTCGCCGATCGTGCGCCGGTGACGGTCAACAATTTCGTCTTCCTGGCGAAGGACGGATTTTACGACGGCCTGAAGTTTCACCGCGTGATCGCCGATTTCATGATCCAGGGCGGCTGTCCCGAAGGCTCAGGTCGAGGCGGGCCCGGGTATAAGTGGGCGGACGAAAAATCGGCGCTGGGCATCCAGCACCAGAAGGGCAGCCTCAGCATGGCCAACGCCGGCCCGAACACCAACGGCAGCCAGTTCTTCATTACGCACATCGCCACCGATTGGCTCAACGGCAAGCACGCCGTCTTCGGCCAGGTGCGGTCGGGGCAGGAGATCGTCGATTCGACCCAGCAGGGCGATACGCTGAAGAAAGTGACGATCACAGAAGAGTGATTCAGCAACGACGTTTGACTGAAGACCTCGTCACGCAAAACTCGAATGCCCGAATGACGCGAAACGGCGTCATTCGGGCATTCGGCATTTAATAGGCAAATCCGGGCGATGGGCCACATGACTGCATCGCAATCTGACTCAATATCCGAATCCGTCGATTCGATGTTTTACCCCTACATCGGCGGCAGCTTTGACGGATGATCGACCTGTTCGGTGATGACGTTGGACTGGTTGAGGATCAGCACGCGGGCCTTGTGGGCGTCAACCTCGGCTTCGTTGACCCAGTCGAACGCCATGACGATCACGCGGTTGCCCACGCGGGTCAGACGGGCGGCGGCGCCGTTCACGCCGATGACGCCGGAGCCGGCCTCGCCGGGGATGATGTACGTCTCGAACCGATTGCCGTTCTCGCAGTCGGCGACCAGCACCGCCTCGTTCGGCCTCAGACCGGCCGCGGCGAGCAGGCGGACGTCGATCGTAATGCTCCCGTGGTAGTTCACGTCGGTAAACGTCACCCGGGCCTGATGGAGCTTGGCGCGAAGCAGCTTTCGGAACATGGAACACGCCATGTTAACCGAAGTTGGCGCAGGCGGCACGGGGGAGCACGCGCGATTTGCCCCCAAACCGCCGCTGCCGTCTGGAAAGGCCTGCGCGATGGGCAAAATAGGAAAAGCCGAAAGAACGGGTGAACGATTTCGCCGCCGATTGCCGATAGGGTCTGATAAGGCGGATCAGGCGATCTCGCCATGCGGCCATCGCGCGTGTCACGGACGACCCTGCATGCCCAACCCTTATCTGACGAACCTCGCCGACCTGCAGCAGTTTGAGGCACGGCTTGACCAGCGCCTCACCCTGATCGCCAAGGCGGAGGCAAACCTGAAAAGCCTGTTCGAAGCCCTGCGGCAGCAGGTGGGCAACGCGTATCCGGTGCTGGAAGACCTGCGAAAAACCCTCCCGCAGTGTCTGGAGCACGTGGACGCAAATCAGGCCCGCCTGACCGAAACCGCCGGCCGGCTTGAGTTGGAAGTGGGCCAGCGGCTGGCCGAATCGCTCGAATTGGCGAAGGAAGAGCTTCGCGACATCGCCGGCCCGCTGCGCCAGGAGATCACCGCGGAACTGAGAACCGTGCTCAACGCCATCAAGGCCGAGATGCAGGAGATGCAGCGGGCTGCCCCGCCCGAACCCGAGCCAACCCCCGAGCCCGCCAAGCCCGTTCCCGAAGTTGCCGAGGCGATGGCGGCCTTGACGGAGATGGCCGAGCAGTTCCGCGAGGAAGCCCGGACGACGCTCGACGCCATCCGACAATCGATGTTTGACCAGGTCGACCTGCTGCACTCCGATGCGCGGCTTCGCGTCGATCCGCTCCTCGCCCAGTTCGCCGCCGCCCGGTCGGAGGCGGAGGCGCAGGTCCGGTCGCAGGTCGACGCCCAGGAACAGGCGTTCCAGCAGCGCGTCCAACAGCTTACGCGCAGCGTCGATGAGATCGCGTCGGTCATGGAAGAACGGCTGACGCAGCGGGTGGTGTCGATGCAGCGGCGCGCCGCCGACAAGATCGCCGCCACCGAGCCGATCCTGTCCGCCCGCATCAACCGCGTGCTCGATCAGGCCCACACGCTTGCCGACGCTGCCATCGACAAACTGCAGGCCCACCTCGACAGCATCCGCCCGAAGCTGGACGAGCAGTTGAACGATGCCGATCGGCACCTGCTGGAGCGCATGCAGCGGATGGACGAGCACGCCACCGCCATGTCTGGCTACCTCGAACAGAAGCTCACTGCTCACGTGGACGAACTCATCCATCGGCTGCGCCTGAAGTTGCAGCAGGAGATCGCCACGGTGACCGGCGCGCCCGCCCCCACGTCCCGCCCCGAACACGCTCCCGCCCCGGCTCGGCCGAAGGTGGAGGTGGAGCTGTTCGTCAATAGCCGGCAGGACAATCCCGTCGCGGCATAGGGCGCGGGTTAGCCTCACGCGATGTTCTCCATCTTAACCTGGTCTCTCACAGGGTCTGAATTCCCGTTCGATTTGACGAAAAATTCGGAAAAATCCTCGCGCGCTGCGCGTTTGTCGTGACCAACGCGCAGCGCGCCCGGCTATACGGAGGAGCACGGCCGGAGGCCCGCGTACCGTTGCCGACGTTTTGGGGTATGATTCGCGGCCCTGAGTGAGGAACGACGAATGACCGCTGATTTACCCGAACAAAAGACCACGCCGTTGGGCCGCCTGATCGACGGCGCCACGGGCGGGGTCGTACTGATGCTGCTGGTGGTGATCTGTTACGGCGTGACCGCGCGCTTCGGCTATATCTGGGACGACGACACCTACGTCGTCAACAACCCGTACCTGCGCGATTTCGAAGGCCTCAGCCGAATGTGGACGCACATCGGCGCGACCCCGCAGTATTACCCGGTCACGTTCACGTCGTTCTGGATCGAGCATCAGCTCTTCGGGCTGAACGCCGGCGTGTCGCACGTCGTGAACATGCTGTTGCACGCCGCCAGCGTGCTGATGCTGTGGACGATCCTGAAGGGCCTGCGCGTCCCCGGCGCGTGGCTGGCGGCGGCGATCTTCGCGGTGCACCCGGTTCACGTGGAGTCGGTGGCGTGGATCGCGGAGCGGAAGAACACGTTGTCGCTGGCGTTCGGGCTGGCGGCGTTGCTGGTTTACCTGCGTTATTCGGGCCTGATCGCGCGGCCCCAAGTCGCGCCGAAGCCGAAGGTCAAAACGGCGGAAGACGGCGAAGACGACGACGGCGGCGTGGATTTATCGCTGCCGGACGATCCGAGGCGGCTTTACGTGCTGTTCTTAGTGCTGTTCGCCTGCGCGCTGCTGTCGAAGACGACGTTGTCGGCGTTGCCGGGCGTCATCCTTGTCATCGCGTGGTGGAAGAAAGGCCGGCTAACGAAGAACGATTTCCTGCCGCTGATCGCGCCGATCGCGCTGGGACTCGGCGCCGGAGCGCTGACGTCGTGGATCGAGCAGCACCCGTACATCGTCGGCGCGCGCGGGCCGGCGTGGTCATATGGGATCTTCGATCGCATCGCGCTGGCGGGGCAGGTGAGCTGGTTCTACATCGGCAAGCTGATCCTGCCGCACCCGTTCGCCTGGGGGCTGCCCGCCGGCACGACCTTGCCCAATCCGCCGATCACGCTGGTGGACGTGCCCGAGGGCCTGCGCGCCTGGCTGCCCTGGCCGCTGATGTTCAACTATCCGAAGTGGAACCTCGACGCCTCAAACGTGCTGCAGTGGACGGGCACGATCCTGATGGCGGGCGTGGTTGGCGTGCTGTGGGCGATGCGCAACCGCATCGGCCGCGGGGCGCTGGCGTGCGTGCTGATCTACCTCGGCTGCCTGTTGCCCGCGATGGGCCTGGTGAACGTGTATCCCATGCGGTTTGCCTGGGTGGCGGACCACTTCGCCTACGTGGCGTCGATCGGCCTGATCGTGCTGTTCGCCGCGGGCGCGGCGTGGGCGTTCCGCAGCGTGGCGCTCAAGCCGGTGCTCGGCGTGCTGCTGTTGGGCTACCTGTCGGCGGTGACGATCCTGCACGCGCAGTCGTTCGTCGATTTTCCCACCGTCTTCTCCGACACGCTTCTGCGCAACCACAAGTCGTGGCTGTCGGCGGCGAGCCTGGGCGGGTTCTGGCGGAGCGAGGCCGACAAGTGGGTGGACCAGGTGTCGGTCGCCGAATCGAAGGAGCAGGAGGAGCACGCCCGCAAGAAGGCGATCGAGTCGATCACCGCCGCCGAACTGTGGCTGAAGAAGGCGCGGTCGCTCAACCCGGACGCGTACGAGGTGCCTTTCCAACTGGCGCTCGTGGAACGCGCTCGCGGCAACTTCGGCAAATCGATGGAGCTGGCGCTGGAAGCCGATCGCATCGCGGCGGAGCAGCAGTCGGTGCAGTACATCTACCCTCGCCGGTTGCTGGCGTCGCTGTTGGTGCAGAAGGGCGAGCCCGAGCAGGCCGAGCAGATCCTCGCGGAACTGCGCGACCTGGAGGACGTCATCGGCGACAAGATTCCCGCGACGTTTGCCGACGCGCGCATGCTCTCGGCGCAGATCGTCCGCGGCCGGCTCAAGAGCCGCATCTCTCCCGACATGCCGCAGGAAGACGGCATCATCCTCGGCGAGGTGATCGACCACCTCGTCGCCGCCACCGATCTCACCCCGCGCAATCCCAAGCCGCGGCTGGAACTGGCGCGCATCATGATCGAGCTGAACCGCCTGCCCGAAGCGCTCGAACAGGCAAACCTCGTCCTCTCCGACGACAAGAACAACGCCGACGCCAAGCTGACGACCGCCATGATCGCGATGAAGAGCGGCAGCTACCAGATCGCCGGCGCCCAGCTCGCCAACCTCATCCAGCAGCGCCCGCGCCTGGTGCAGGCGTACGTGATGCTGGCCGAAACGCTGGTCGAACTGAAGCAGGAAAAAGACGCCATCCGCGAACTGCAGACCGCGCTGAAGATCAACCCCAACTACGTTCCTGCCAAGAACCTGCTCGCCAAGCTGACGGGCTCAACGACGCAGCCGTCCACCACGCAAGAATCGACGACACCGCCGACGCCGGAAGTGCAGTTGAATTGATTGGGGGAGGAACAGAATGTGAGCCACAGATGGGGCACGGATGAACACTGATAGAAAAGCCCGGTTCGCCACGTGGACGCGCGACGTGATCGCCGCCGGCGCGGCTCCGTTGGTCTGCCTGCTGTTGTTTTTCATCCTCGTTCATCTGTGTCCACTCTGCCGATGATGCTTGCGTCCGAAGTCATGTGGGGAGACGGCTTTTCAAGCCATCGCAATTCTGCAAGACGCAAACAGAGGAGGGGGCGTGGCTTATCGACAGGAAGGTTTTTCCACGAATAAACATGGATCTTCACGAATGGAGCTCTGACGTTTCGCGTCATTCGTGAAGATCCATGTTTATCCGTGGATTATTTTCCGACCATTGATGCAAATTCGCGCGGTTCGCGAAATTAGCATTGGGAAATGAAAGTCCGGGCGGCGGGAATCGAACCCGCACGTCGCTTGCGCGACAACGGATTTTAAGTCCGTAGCGTCTGCCGTTCCGCCACGCCCGGGCGAAGGAAGGCATCCTACACGCCCAAAGGCGGATCGTCACGGCGAGACGTCGTCAGCGGATTTTTTGCGCGATGATGTAGACGTGCAGTTCCGGGTGTTGGTCGTATTCGAGGTGGCGGCAGGTGCAGTGAGCGGAGGTGAGCAGGGTGAGGGTGGCGGGGAGGCCGAGGGTGGCGTGGTACATGGGCGGGCCCATGTGGGCATCGTGTTTTTCGCTGGGGTGATCGGTGCCGCCGAGGGTAAAGAGGAGGACGCCAGCGAGCGTGAGGTGGTCGCAGAGTTTTCGCAGTACGGCCGGCTGGTCGGGGAGGGGGACGTGCCAGATGCTGTCCCAGGCGGTGATGAAGTCGTACATCGCCGGCGGGGCCCACGTGCGGATGTCGGCATGGTGAAATCGCACGCCGGACGGATGGCGGTCGCGGGCGAGGTCGATCATGCGGGTGGAGATGTCGACCGCGTCGATCTCGCCGAACGAACGAGCGCGAAGCAGCAGGTCGATGAACCGTCCGCTGCTGCCGCAGCCGACGTCGAGCGCGCGGCGGGGTTTGTTGTCGGAAGCGGGCGCGAGGAATCGCAGGGCGCGTTCGTGTTGAGCGATGCCGTTGGATTGCAGCACGGGGTCTTGCCAGCGATGGGCGATCTCGTCATAGCTGCGGCCGACGTCTTCGGGTTGCACGTGATCCTCCGCGGCGGACGTCAGGAATGGTTCAGCCACAACTCGGCGACGCGGATGTCCATCGGCGTGGTGATCTTGAGGTTCGATTCTTCGCCGGCGACGAGCATGACCGGCCGGCCGACGAGTTCGAGGAGTTGTACGTCGTCGGTCACCTGATCCAGCGGGATCGGACACGCGGCGAACGCGCGCAGCAGCTCATCGCGACGGCCGGCCTGCGGGGTTTGCATCGCCCACAGTCGATCGCGCGGGACGGTCCGCTCGACCCGCGCGGGCAGGGGGCCGGCGGCCTCCTTGATCGTGAGCGCGACCGGCATCGCCGGCGCCGCGGCGCCGGATTGAAGAGCGGCGGCGAAGACGCGATCGACGAGCGCCTGGTTCACCAGCGGCCGGGCGGCGTCGTGGATGGCGACCCACTCGTTCGCCGCCGCCTCGACGGCGAGGCGCACGGTGTGCGCCCGCGTTGGCCCGCCGTCGGCGTAGCGGATCTTGGCGTGAGGAGTAGGAAAAATCGCTTCGAGCGCGGCACGATCGCGCGTCGCCAGCACCACCTCGGCCACGTCGTCACGCTCGACGAACGCGTTGACCGTCCGCACGATCACCGGCACGCCGAGCAGGTCGGCGGTGATCTTGTTCACGCCAAACCGGGCGGAAACACCGGCGGCGGGGAGGATGACGGAGAACTGGGGCATGCGGTTGTAGAGGTTAACCACGAATCTTCACGAATCGACACGAACCCAATCAAAAAGAGTTCGCCACAGATGGGGCACAGATGAAATCAGGTCAGGTCATGGCAGTTTAAATGTCACTTGCACATCTGAGAGCGTGAAATTGAGGCGTTCGTGCAGGGGTCGCCGTGCGAACCTTACGCAAACGTGTGTTTATCGAGCACGATTCAACTTATTATCTGTGCTCATCGGTGCCTCAGCTGGCAAATTTACGCATTTCATTCGTGCCGATTCGTGGATCAATTCTGCTTGACCTGTTCCGCCGATTTTCCGCGCGGCGCGGCATCGACGAGTCGGCCGAAGATCATTTTGCCGGCGCTGGTTTGGACGGTATTGGTGACGTTGAACTCGATGTCTTCGTTGAGGTGGCCGCGGGCCTGTTCGACGACCACCATCGTGCCGTCGTCGAGGTAGCCGACGCCCTGGCCGGGCGACTCGCCGGGCTTGATGATGCGGACGACCATGCGTTCGCCGGGCAGCACTTCGGGCTTAAGGTGGGAGGCCAACTCGTTGATGTTGATGACGTCGATCCCGCCAAGCTGGGCGACCTTATTGAGGTTGTAGTCGGTGGTAAGGACGCGAGCCTCGAGTTCCTTGGCGAGCCGCATCAGGCGTTGATCGACGGCGTCGGTGGGCTCGGCCTGGCCGGTTTCATAGATGATGATTTCGATGCGGGGAGATTTTTGCAGTCTGGCGAGCACGTCGAGCCCGCGTCGGCCGCGGTTGCGCTTGAGGCGGTCGGGGCTGTCGGCGACGGTCTGAAGTTCCTGCAGGACAAATCGCGGGACGATCATCTGGCTTTCGAAGACGCCCGTTTCGGCGATCGCCGCGATGCGGCCGTCGATGAGGGCGCTGGTGTCGAGCAGGATCGGGCGCGGACCGCGCGTCTGCTTGCGAAACTCCACGTACGGGACGATGAACCGGAAGTCGTCCTTCGTCTGCATGATGAAGCTGATCGAGAAGTACGTCGTCGCGCAGTACACCAGCAGTTGGATGAACGACGTCAGCATCCGGCGCTGGTCCGGGTCCATGTCGGTGTTGAAGGTGAGCTGGTTGACCACCAGCGCCACGACGAAGCTGAGCGCGTACCCCGCGGTGACGCCGACGATCAGCCCGAAGAACGTGCCCGCGAACAGCCCGAGCTTGCGGCGGGAGGGGGCCAGAATGTCGATCAGGATCGCCAGCACGCCGATGGTCGAGCCGATCGCGACCGTCAGCGGGGAGTAGCCGGTTTTGCCTTCTTCGTCGGGGACGACGTAGTTCCAGCCGATGCCGGCCATCATCAGGACGAACAGGGCGCGAAGGATGACGAGAAAGATGCTCATGGGCCCCACAGACTTGTCCCCGCCGGCCGAACGCGGGGAAACGCCTCGCCGCCAAGCCTACGCGCATTACGTTGCACGATAGGCCCACACCAACACCGCTGTCCCGATGATAATACGATAGACGGCAAAAGGCACGAATCCGCGTTTTCGTACCCATGCCATGAACCAGGCGATCACGACATACGCGCTGGCGAAGCTGATGATTGACCCGATGCCCAACGTAATCCATCGTTCGGCGGTCATCCCGCCGGCGATGTAGGCGCTGGTGCCGGGGGCGGCGCCGATCGATTCTTTTAAGTCAAACGCGCAGGCGGCGAGCATCAGCGGGATGCTGACGAAAAAGCTGAACTCCAGCGCTGCCGTGCGGGTGAGCCCCGCGACTTGCCCCGCGGCAATAGTACACATGCTGCGGCTGCTCCCGGGGAAGACCGCCGACAGGATTTGCACCGCGCCGATCCAGGCGGCGTGCCAGGGCTTCATCTTCTCGACCGAATCAACCGTGCCGCGATTGGCGTATGCCGCGTCGACAATCCACATCACGATGCCGCCGATGATCAGGGCGCATCCCATGATGGTCAGGCTGCCCAGGTTTTCCTTAATGCTGTCCGACAGCGCCGCCGCCGGCACGCCCGTCACCACGGTCGCGATGCCGACCAGCGCCAGCGGATGGGCGTAGAACTTCTCGAGCGTCAGCCCGCCTTTGAACCAACTGGAGACGAACTCGATCAGCCGCGCGCGGAAGTACAGCACCACCGCCAGGATCGCCGGCAGTTGGATCGCGACGGCGAACATCTTCCAGAAGCCGTCGTCGAGGTTTACGCCGAGCATCGCCTGCGTGATGCGGATGTGCGCCGTCGAGCTGACCGGCAGGAATTCGGTCAGCCCTTCCACGATTCCGACGATGACGGCGATGAGGTAGTCGTGCATCAGATAGTTATCGGCCAGCGCCACGCATGAATTGAACGCTACGGGTCAAATATCCCCACGCCGAGCCCACCGTTACCGCCAGCGTGCTCCAGATGCACAGGTCGCGGAACAGCCCGGCGTACGAACGATAAGCCTCGTACGTCTCCGGCGAGGCCCGGCGTTGCAGCACCTCGAGGAAGTAGACGTAAGTGATGATCACCAGGATCGTCGCCGACTGCATGACCATCTTGATCTTGCCCCAGCGGTCGGCGCCGAAGCTGACCCCCGATTTTTCGGCCAGCCCGCGAAGGCTGGTCACCAGCAGCTCG
>JBBCIV010000117.1:0-6482 GCA_037189665.1 Phycisphaerae bacterium
GCCGATCGGAGGCATGCGATTCTACACCTCCGCCGACCCCGGCTTCGCGGCGCTGTTGGAAGACGAGCTCGACGAAGGCGTCTTCGAGCTGAACCTCAGTACGCAGGTCGGATTCCGGCTTCTGGGCGCCGACCTCGGCGCCTCGCTGCAGCTCAACGGCAACACGCTCGATACTGCGGGCCAGACCGCCCTCATTGGCACGTACGACGGAACGGGCGACGGCATTCACAACCACCCGACCTGGACGCTGTTCATCCCGGAAGGCGACACCAGCATCTACAACATCACGTTCGAGTTGTACCAGGCGAACGGTTCGACGTACGCGACGTCAGACCCCTACACGATCTCGCTCAGCACCGCCGTCCCCGAGCCGGCGTCGCTGGCAGGGCTGGCGCTGGCGAGCGCGGGGCTGCTTCGTCGACGCCGCCGGTAGAGGCGATGAACCGCGGGCACGGCCGTCGCGCGAAGACGCGACGGCCTCTCTTTTCAAACCACACTTGCATTTGCAATGCAAATACATCCACTGCCGCCGGGCGTTCCGGTCGGCGGGAAATGTTGTACGCCCGCTCGGCGGGCAGGGAGAACTTAAGATGGCATCACGAAGTACGATTCTGGGTCTTGCGGTCGCGGCAGTCGGCATCGCCGGGCTGGGCGCTGGCGAGGCGAACGCGGAGATGTTCAGCTACTACATCGGCGTCGATGGGCTGACCACCATCGCCACCGGCACCTACGCCGGACAGCCAAACCCGAACTACAACCACCTGACGTTCCTGTACGCCCACCCCAATGAGGCAAACCCGTCCAGCAATCACTACCACTCCAAGGCAATCCGCACCTACACCGGCCCGGCGGGCTCGCCGACGGTCGTGCGGTCGGCGAGCGATTACGTACCCGAAGGCGCGAATCCGCCGATTCAGCTCAGCGGCGGTTCAGGCATTTATGCCGGAAAGCTCGTCTCCAATCCGTACGCGGACCCGGGCGAGCCGAACTATCACTTCTCCGATTTCCGCATCGGCACGACCGATTCGCTCAGCGCCGCGCTGCCGGGCACGCACGAACACTACATGTTCAACTCCAGCGGCGGACGCTGGACCACGCCGGCGGCAGGCGCGCATCTGCACGTTGAGATCGTCAGCCTCACGCCCGGCCTCAACGTCGGCAGCGCCGCCAGCCTGAGCATCGGCAACGTCGGCGATGAGATCCACCTCACCGATCCCGGCGACTTCGCCGACTTCACGCCCGTGCTGTGGACCGACGCCAACGCGCCGGAGGGAAATTACGAAGCCGTGTTCCGCTTTTTCGATGAGGGCGGCGCGTTCGGCGATTCCGGCAACGTGCGATTCATCGTTTCTGTTCCCGAACCGGCGTCACTCGGCCTGCTGGGCCTTGGCGCGCTGACCCTGGGACGCCGGCGGCGACGCGCTTAATCCCTCGATTGAAGGGGAGAAAATCGACGAGTTGCGCAGCATCGCGTGTCGCGGCGGGACCATCACCGCGCGACACGCGAGCGCGCGCGCCGCTATCCATGGCAGGTCGCTTCCCATGCCGTGACCGTGCGAAGCGATTGATCGATCTCGCGAACGAACGCCTGCAATGTCTCACGATACGCCTGCGGATCTTTGAGCAACCCCATCGTGTGCTGAACTTCGCCAATGACGACGTGCTTCGAGAGCATCTGTTCGCCGCGGCCCTCCACCACACGGCCGATCCGGGCGATCTCGTCGGGGGAAACGAACGTGTCTTTGCCGGCGTGGATGACCAGCAGCGGGCAGTGAACTTCAGGGATGAGGTCGACCGGACGGACTTCGGAGAAGCGGGCACGGGCAAATCGCTCGGCGACGCGGAAGGCGAGGTCGTAGGCCCATTCCAGCGGCATCGCCAGGCGTCGGCCATGGGCGCGGACGGCGATGCGGTAATCGGCGTAAGGCGATTCCATGACGACCGCGAACAGATCTTCCCGCCGCGCCCCCACCGCCGCGGCGCAGGCGGCGCCGAGGCTGACGCCGAAGATCGCGAAATCCTGCGCCAGCCGCGGCCGGGTGTTGCGGAACAGGTCGATCACCTGGTCCAGGTCGTCGCGCTCGTAATACCCCCCCGTCGAATGCCGCCCGCCGCTCTCGCCGTGGGCGCGCAGGTCGACCGCCAGCACGTTCCATCCCATCGACCGCCATACCGGCGCCCACGCAATCCCGCCAACCTTCGCGTCGGAATAGCCGTGAACGATCATGACCGTCCGGGATGACGGAACGTGGGCCGGGATCAGCCAAGCCGCGATGCGGATCGACCTCCCGAACGGCCGGCTGGCGGTGTCGTCGACGGTGAAGTCGATCGGCTCGTACGGCAGGCCGAGGTCTTCGGGCGAAAAGCGTTTGAGAAGGTAAATCGCCTTGCCATCGGTCATCCGCGGCGGCACGAGCAGGTGCCGCGCCATCATCCCGATCAACACCGCGCACAACCCCGCCGCGACCACGAGCAAAACAATTCCGAGAGGGACGTACTCCATCTGGCAGGCATCGTACCGAAGATGCCGTGGACCGATAGGGCCGGCCGACCCTGGCGTGGGATGACCATAAAAATGTTCAAGAAATCGCCCGCCGGCGTCCGATAAGACTGTTATCCGCGCGACAAGGAGGTTGCGCGACGTTGAAATCGCAATTTGAAGGAGTATGGATATGACGCGCGTTGTTGCCCTGACGTTTTTCGTCGTTGTTGGCCTGATCGTCGGCTGTCAGAGCGGGAAGACCACCGCCAAGGCGGACACGAACCCCGGGGTGCTCGACGTGGCCCCCGCGCCCGCCCCGATTCCGGCGAACGAGCCGGTCGCCGCGGCGCAGCCGGTGTCGGACGTTCAGCCGGTCAGTTACACCAACACCACCCCCGCGGCCGCCAGCCCGGCGCCGGCAAAGCAGAAGTACATCGTCAAGAAAGGCGACACCCTCTTCAGCATCGCCAAGACGAACTACGGCTCGGGCAAGGAATGGCAGAAAATCGCTTCGGCTAACCCGGGCATCGAACCCTCGAAGCTGCGGGTCGGACAGCAAATCGTGATTCCATAAAGGATTACACGACCCTCTTCCGCCGCCCTACGAAACACGCGAGCCCACGGTTACGAACCGTGGGCTTTTCGTTTGGCAAGCGCGAGGAGGGGGAAGACGAGCATCGCGATGGACGAAGGCTCGGGCAGCGTGCCGGACGCATAAGCGCTCAGGAACTCGGAGACGAGGTTCTGCTGCGTTTCGTCGAGATCGGTCCAGGGGATGTCGGTCGCGCCCGGGCGAAGGAAAAAACGCTCGGCAGGGAAGCCGCCGTCCCAGCCCCAGGTCCAGGCGGCGATCGATTCGAAGTCTCCCTTGCGGCCGCCGAGGGCGCGCAGGACGCCTTCCCACACATTTCGGGCTTCGAGCGCGTCATACGGGGCGTAGTTTTCGTTGCCGGGCTCGATACTCCACCACCACTTGTATGGGATAGTGCTGGCGGTATCGAACGGGGCAACGCCGAACTCGCCGATGACCATCGGCTTGTTCACCGACTGGCCGACCAGCAGCATCTTGTCGAGGAAGGTAGTGAAGTTGGCTTCGACGGTCTGGACGAACGCCGCGCCGTCGCTGGCGTTGCCCTGCGACTGTTCCACCGAGGCCATGCCGGGGTTCGGATTGCCGTACTCGGGCTGATAGGTGGGGTAGGCGGAGAAGGAAACGTAGTCGATCTTCGGATGCGACCAGATCATCGACCTCATCGCGGCGTTGCCGACGTGCCAGTGCTGCGACGAATACCCGATCCGCCCGCTGAAAACCGCATCGACGGCGGCGATGACGTCGTTCCACGAGTCGGCGTTCGCGATGTTCTGATCGAGGCCCGCCATCTCGGAGCCAACGTTGAACTTATCCGCCCCGGCGGCCTGCGCGAGGGCGGCCCATTGGACGTACTGGTCGCGGTAGTTGTTCCAGAACGTCTGCCCGGCGCTGGTGGCGGTGGTGAAATTGATCTGGTCGCGGCCGGCCCCCTGGTTGCGGATCTGAACGAACGGCGTGACCGTCACCTGCATGCCAAGCTGCTTGGCGCGAACGATGCCGTTGGCCAACTCAAGATCGGTCATCGAGCCGAAGTTGTCGTCCAGCCACGACCGCTGGATCTGCCCGGTGGTCATGTCGGTGTAGGCAAAGGGCGTGAGGACGACCTCGTGCAGCCCGGCGGCGTGCATGGCCTCGACTTCACGGCTGATGCGTTGGGCGTCTTCGGTGTGCTTATACGGGTCCCACAGGTTCATCCCCAGCCGCGGGTCGAGCGTCGGGTTGTAGTCGAGGTCGGACGCAAGCGTGCAGGCGGAAATCACAAGCGAAACAACAGCGGCAACGGCGAAACATCTCATTACGATCGAACTCCTCACGGCGTGAACGGGCGTGAGCGGGAGCGTATCGTGAGAGGCCGCGCGCGGCACGCGCAATCCGGCCGCACAAACCCGATTTGTTGCAGTCTTTACGTGGATTAACGCCCTGCGCCGGCATACGCGTTACCATTCGCCCAGATTAAGGCGTCAGCGCGTCATGGCCCGTTCAGAGCGTTACGCCACCTTGTGCAGCGGCGCTTCGGGGACGTTTTCGAGCTTGAGGGTGCGCGATTCGACCTTGCGATAGCCGAGTTGGGTCATCACTTCGAGCACTTCGGTCCAGGTGGGGAAGAGCTTCTTGTTGACCTTCTTGTACGTCTCGATCGCCATGACGAACTCGAACTGTTCGGCGGTCATCTCGCCTTCTTCGGCGCTGCGACGTTCCTCTTCGCGACGGATGCCCGCGCCGCGGCGGCGCTCCAGGCCCGTGCGGCGGTCGGCGACGCGACGCTCGGGGCCGGCGTAGCCGGATTCCTCACGTGATTTCTGCCGGCGATCCAACCCGGCGCGGCGGTCCACCACGCTACGAGGAAATTCGGACGTCTCCGCAGAAGAATCCGCCGCCGGTTGCTTTTCGATCTGATCGTCGTCGTGCATTACGTCACCTCATCGGATTCCATCGGAACGATCCGCCCCCCACTTAACGCGCCGACCAAAGAAAAAGCCCCCGCCGATGATCGGCAGGGGCTGAAAGCGTGACATTGTAGGACCCGAAACAGCTTGGCGGCCGGAAAGCCGACATCGAATTTATTCGATGACGACCTGGCCGTTGTTGGTGCCGAGGATGGTGGTGGCACCAAAGCTTCGGGCGCTGATCTTCGAGCCGGACTGGATGTTGCCGCCAACGAAGAGCGTTCCCATGCCCTTGGCCGCCCGCACGTAGGTTCCTGTGACGACATCGCCACCGACGCGAAGCGATTCAATGCGGTTGAGAGCACGGATGCCCTTCGCCGGATCGCCGCCAAGCGTGCCGACCTCGATCGAGTTAATCGACACCGCCGACTCGATTCCACCGTACATGCTGCCGCGGGCGTAGATGCGGTTAATCGAGCCCTGCGGACCCTTGGCGCTGATGCTGGTCGTCCCGCGGATGTTGCGGCCGACCACGATGTCGCCAATGCGCCCGGTGGCGTCGATCTGCGTGTTCTGCATGTTCCCGCCAGCCGTCACCAGATCAACGCGGCCGGTCACCAGCTTCAAACCAAGGATGGCATTGGTTGCCTTGATCTTGCCTGTGCTGGTACCCATGAAGATGCGCATCGGGAAGGGGACCAAGTTCGGCTGGATGTCGTTCTCGACCCCGTCGCGGATGAGGTATGCCTCAACACTGCCAAGATTGCCCACGCCCGTGATGACCGTGTCTTCAAGGATGCCGGCGTTGGTGACGCCCGACACCTTCGACGTTCCACGGCTGGTGCCCAGGAAGCGATGCAGGTCGGTCGTCAGATCCAGCCACCTGCCGGACTGCGCGTCATAACGGCTTCGCTCCGCTTGTCGCACGCCGGCGTTGTAACGTCGGACGTCGAGCAGTTCGCCCATTCCCTTGACGTACACGCCGCTCAGCGAGCCGCCAATGTCGAGCGTCGAATCGCGGAGCCCCAATCCCGTCGTCGTCACACGGCCGCTGGGATTGAACTGACTTAGGGCCGAGATCGTGCTCTGGAGAATGCCGAAGCCGTCCACTGCGATGTTCTGGAAATCGCCAACGATGATCTGTGATCCAAGAATGCCGCCGTTGCCGGACACGCTCAGGTTTTTCAGGCTGTAGTGGGGAGTGAAAGTGAAAGCGGCGTCCGGGTTGTTGGGATCTACCTCGCCATCGTCAGCAGTCGAGGCATCTTCCTCGATATCGCTGGGCTGGAACACGTTGTTGTAGAAAACAGACTCGGCGAACGTCGTCAGCGTGCCAACGCGGGCACCCACGAGGGAGCCGTCCTTGACATAGATATTCTCGATGAACTCGTTCGCGATAATGTAGCCGCGGATATCCGCGTTGAACGCCGCGACCTGTCCAATCGACTCGGTGGCGTAAATGCCCCCGCCGACGACATCGCCGGTCCCGCCATAGGCAAGGCCTTCGCCGACATTGACAACC
>JBBCIV010000118.1:0-14865 GCA_037189665.1 Phycisphaerae bacterium
GGCGGCGCCGCCCGGGGGGCGGCGCACCGCGCCACCGAGGCCGACCTGGCCCGGCTCGATCACATCAACGACGAAATGCAGGCCGAAGTCGGCGACTACGGCTCGCCGCGGTGGGCGCAGCTGGACCACCAGTTTCACGAAGCGGTGGCCGAGTGCAGCCGCAATGAGCGCGTGATTTCGCTCCTCCGCAGCTTGCTTGCCGAATGCCACTACCTTTTTTACCTGTATCCCTCGCGCCAGTCGGCAAGCCGTCCGGAGGACGCCGCTGCGCACATGCAGGATGTGGTAAACGATCATAAGGAGCTGGTGGAACTGATTCGCAGCCGCAAGCCGGACGAGGCGGAGCAGCGGGCACGTGCCGATATCCGCAAGTCCGCTGCGCGCGTCGCCCGCGCGATGGTGACCGCCGAACTCCTTACGGCCGGCAGTTCGCCAATGAAGCCGCGATCGCGCGGTCAAATCTCATGACCGCATTGAACCGCTCGGTAACCCGGTCGGCGTAGAAAAGCCCGCGAACGGGCGAATCGTTCGCCTACCCGCTGAATCATCCCACCAACATATTATCCATCGAGCCATCCCAGATTGTGTCGAACTGATCAGGCGACGCCGTCGATGCCGTTATGCGCATTCGAGGTGAGGCAGAATCTCATTCGTCCTTCAGCCAGTGCGGAAATTCCTCGGCGATGGAGTTCATGAATCGGTTAAGCGCCGCGTCGGTATTGGCGGTGTATGGCGGTAACAGGCGCAGGGGGAACCGCGGACAGATGTGCTCAAAGAAGGTAAACGTCTCGGCCTCGGTACAGGCGCCCCAACTGGGCAGTGAAATCTGGAACCGTGAGATGCCCATGCTCATCGCCCACTCGATTCGTTCCAGCACCTGCGCCAACGACAGGCTGATCATCCCGACCAGCGGAAGAGGGCTTCATCGGGCTGGTAGTCCGCCGTCCAAGGGATACAGCAGGTTCCGATGATGCAGCGAGGATAGCGGGCGAGATCAGTGGTCACGTAAGGACTCCAACGGTGTCAGGCAAAGGCAGATTCTCAAAAAATCAGGACGACGAGTTTCAAAACTATCCAAACGACATCATCAGACAATCCACCTGAAGGGAACGCCGCATACGTAGTGATCGCACCGGCGGATTTGTTGTCGCCGGTGCGATCACATGGATGAGCCTCTCACCACCTCTCACATTAGCAAGATGTCATCCACGTAGAAGTTGTCCGAGTTGTCGATCATCTTTGACGAAAACCGGACTTGGAAGTTGCTCGTCAAGCTGTAGGCGGACAGATCGATATCGGCCTGGTGGTAAACGTTGTCGTCTTGGCCGTCGTTGACGCGGAGGACTTCGATCCACGCCGACCCATCGAAAATCTCGGCGGTTGCGTATTCACCGGTTTCAAAGCTGCTGGCTTTCCACCAGAACTTCAGGCGAGGGGAAACCCCTTCACTGAGGTTGGCGGACCGTGTGGCGACGCCGTTGCCATTGCGCAGACGCAGATGATATGAGCCGGGGTTGCTGTGGTCCGTGCCGGAGGTGGTAATGTCGCTTGTCCCGGACAGGGTCCAGTCTCCGCTCCAGCCTGAGCCACCGCTGGTGTTAGCGGATTCGAAGTCGTCAATCGTCAGCGTGTTGAGGATCGTCACGGCGGCGGGGGACGGCGTGGCAATGATGTAAGAATTATGGCCGGAAAGGGTTAATGTCACGGTCTCCTCCGCCTCAGCGAGGCTGTCGTTGACGGGCTTGATGTCGATCGTCACCGAGTTGTGCCCGGCAGGAATCGTGACCACGCCGGGGAGGGTTCCCTGGTAGTCGTCGCTCGAGGCCGTGCCGCCGACCGCATAGTAAACGACTAGGTTGCCGACCGTGTTGCTGCGAGTGAGAGTAAACGTACCCTTGTTCACGCCCACCTCGACGGCGACGGGATCGGTGGCGACGAGAGTGAGTGTTGGCGTGTTATCCCACGTGCTGACGTAATCATCGATCCAAACGGTTCGTCCGCTCGGCGCCATGACGGTCGTCCCGAAGCGGCCGCTGACGCCTTGCAAGGCGGCATTGCTGTCGCTGAAAGTGGCGCTCCACGTGCCCGGCTCGGGATCGGTCGCCAGCCAGAACTTGGCCTGAAGCGTGGTCGATGCGCCGTCGGTCTGGGTGACAAACCGCATCTTGTACGTCAGGTTATTGCTCATGCTGAACGAACTCGATGTGGCAAGCGTGCTGACGACCCCATTGACGACTCGGTAGATCTTGACCGAGGCCGTCGACATGTGCTGCACCTCGGCATAGTAGTATGTGTCGGTGTTGTCGTCCGCCCGGCGCGCGACCAGGCCGAACTTCGACACGTTCATCGAACTGGTGAACGTCGCGGCCTGGTCCGTGTTTTCAGCGGTGGTCGTGTTGATATAGCTGACGACGTTCGAGCTTGGGCCGATGCGGCCCTGGTTGCCCTGAATATCAAACGTGCCCGTTCCGGCGTGGGTCCACTGCGCCGACCAGTTGGATCCGTTCGTGCCGGTGAACGATTCGCTCACTTGCTGCAACGGCGTGGTGGCGCTGGCGGTGGAGGTGACCGCCGACGTGATGCCGGGGTTGTAAGCTGAGACGCGGTAGTAGTACGCCGTGTTGTGAACAAGCCCGGTATCGCTGAAGGTCGTGTGGCCGACGTCGACGCGGCCGATTTCCTGCCAGCCGGTCGAGCCGTCGGTGGAGCGTTCGATGACGAAGCCGTATTCGTTGGAGGAACTGTCCGTCCACGATAGGTCGATCTGGTTCGGCGATGCCGCGACCGCGTTGAGCGACGACGGCGCCGCCAACGTGCTTGGGCCGGCCCACCAGTCGTCGACCGTGATCGTTCGGCCGCTCGAGGGCGCCATCAATGTACCGATCCGCCCGCTGACACCCTGAAGAGCAGCCGTGGTATCGCCGGTCTTGGTGGCGCTCCAGCCGGCCGGCTCGGGGTCAGTGGCTTTCCAGACCTTGGCGTGAAGGGTGGTCGTGCCGCCAATCGTTTGGGTTACGAACCGAAGCTTGTATGTCGCGTCCTTCTCCCAGGCGAACGTGGCAGAACTGGCAAGCGGCGAGCTAAGCACGCCATCCACGACCTTATAGATTCGTACGATGCTGTTAGCGTTCGCTTGTTGAACACGGGCCAAGTAGTAGGTATCGCTGTCGGCATCTGCTCGACGCGAGATCAAGCCGAAGTATGACGTGTTCGACGAGATCGTGAACGAGGCGATCTGCTCGATGTTCTCGACGTTCACGGTGTTTACGAAGTTGATGAGGTTCGTGCTGGTTGACACCCCGACCGCACGGCCCTGGCCGTTGAAGAGGTCAACGAAACCGACTCCCTCGTGAGACCACTGTGCCGGCCAGCTTCCGTTTTCGCCGGTCCAGGTTTCGCTAAACGTGCCGATCAGAGTTGTCTCGCTTGCGACGCTGGTATTGGCGGAGTTGCCGGTGTTGTTGTAGGCGTACACGCGGTAGTAGTAGGTGGTGTTCGGCTGAAGGCCGATGTCGCGGAACGACGTCACGCCGGCCGCCGCCATGCCGATGTGCTGCCAACCGCTGACGCCGTCAAGTGAGCGTTCGATCTTGAAGCCAAACTCGGTGGACGAGTTGTCGACCCAGTTCAGCGTAACTTCGGAATTGCTGATCGCTCCCGCCACCAGGCCGCTGGGTGCCGCCGGCGTCGCCTGTTCGCCGGGCGTCGTGGCCGTGACTGCGGCGCTGTAGTCGGAGAAGCCGGATCGATTGTAGGCCTGGACGCGGTACTGGTACTCGGTACCGGGATTGACGCCCAGGTCGGTAAAACTCAACTGGTCGACCAAGGGGTTGGCTACAGGCGTCCAGGTCGTTCCGTCCGTGGATCGCTCGACGACATACCCGAGTTCGTTCGACAGGTCGCTCCATTGCAGGCTGATGTGTCGGGACGATGCCGCGGTGGCCTGCAAAGCGATGTCCCCCGTCGGGGCCGGTCCGGGCGGGAGCGCGGTCAGCGAGTAGTCGTCGATCCTGATTGTGCGGCCTAAGGTAGCCTGGCCAATCACGCCAACGCGGCCGCTGACGCCCTGCAGCGCCAACGTGCTGTCGGTATCGGTGATCGTCCAGGTCTCGGGCTCTGGGTCAGCGGCCAGCCAGATTTTGGCCTTCAGAATGGTGGTTGCGTTCTCTGGGTCGGTTTCACAGACGAAACGAATCTTGAACTCTGTCCCGGTGGGCGCCATCGAGAACGGAGCCGAAGTCTCGAGTATGACATCCGTGCCGTCAACCGTCCTATAGAGTCGGAGATAGCTGTTGCCCGCGGGGGAGACTCGGGCGGAGTAGAACGTGTCGTTGTTTTCGTCAGTTCGCCGTGCCATCAGGCTGAAGTGGGCGTTATTCGAGGACGAGAATGAGATCGTGGCAACCTGATCGCTGTTTTCCACGTTCAGCGTGTTGATGTGGCTGCGTACGTTCGTGCTGGAACCGACGACACCTTTGTTGTTCTGGATGTTCGCCGTCGTCGCGTCGGACAAGAATTCATGCGTCCACTGTGCCGGCCAAGGATCATCGTTGGTGCCGGTCCAGGTTTCCGTTGCGTTGCCTTCCGAAAGAACCATCAACGTGACGGCGGAACTGGTGGTGCTGCCGGTGGCGTTGGTCACCACGCAGGTAAACACCGCGCCGCTGTCGCCGAGCGTGGTGACGTCTGTGGTGTAGGAACTGGCGTTGGCGCCGGTGATGTTCACGCCGTCCCGTTTCCACTGATACGACAATGGACCCTGGCTGCCGGTAGCGGCGACCGTGAACGTGGCGACGTGGCCGGCGGAGAGGCTAACGTTGGTCGGCTGAGTGGTGATCGTCGGTGCGGCCGCTGATACCACATGCAGCACGGCGTTGGCGGAAGTCACCGGTGCGGCGTAGTCGTTATCCGCGACGACGGTAAAGATGGCTCCGTTGTCGTTCGCCTGCACGGTATGCCGATACTCGGCCCGCGTGGCGCCGGGGATGTCGATGCCGTTGCGTCTCCACTGGTACGTCAGGTCATCACCCGTGGCGACAACCGTAAACTGCACTTCCTGGCCGACCGCGCCATACTGGGCCTTCGGCGATTCGAAAATGGCTGCCGGTTCATGTAGCACCTCGAGCACTGTACTGTCGAACGTCGATTCTCCGGCTTCGCCCAGCGCCCATCCGGTTACCAGGTTGCCGTTTTCGTCCACGAGGGCCGCCGCCATCCGATCGGTTGTTGTCAGGCCGTTGAAGGAAACTGGCGTCATATCGTCGGTGTAGCGGGAGATGACGATCATCTGGCCGCCGGTAATCGTCTGGTTTTCGTATTCGCCGTTGTAGGGGATGACAAAACCGTAGACGCCTTCGACCGACAGTTCCGTCAACGTCGTGCTGGATTCCCACTCGGTGTCGTCAGTCGGTGTCGTCAGCATCAGATTATCTGATGTCCAAACGGTGCTGGATTCGTTATTGGACAATGCTGTAGTTGCGTCGACCAACTTATTGTCGGCCACGATTGCGCCGACGACGCTGTTCAGGCCAACGCCGGCATTTACTCTTGGATTCGGATATGAGTTGAACGAGTGACTATTGCCGGCCACAAGCACGCCGTCCGTACGGCCAAAGCGAAGGCCCGCGCCGGCGTCGCCGTTGAGGTGGAAATTGCCGTTGTTGACGACCGCCCAGTTGTATCGCCGAACCAATGCGCTTCCGCTTTCCTCCATTGTCAGCTTTGTGTAGTTGTTCGGGCCGAGCACGGTATTCTCGGCGACCAACACGTTGTGCACGTTGGGCGCGCCGTACGCGACGAGAAAACTCAACTTGGAACTGCCCGTGGTGTTGCCGATGATCCGAACGTTCCGAACCGACCAGCTCGTGGTATACGGCTCGATGTCGATCACGTGTCGGCCGACATTTCCGATGTAGTTGTTCTGGATCAGGATGTTATTGGCATTACACGGGGCGATGCCCTGACGGCCGGCGCCTTCAAAGTGCGAGTTTTGAACCGTGATGGAATCTGAACCCCCACCCAGGTAAATGAAGTCACCGGCGACGCTGTAGATGTCGACGTTGTCGATCAGCACGTTGGTAGCAGCCCCGCCGAAGCCGACGTCGATGCCGTGCTGGGCTTCGTAAGTCGCACTGAAAGTGCCTGGGCTGGGATCGGCCCCGATGATCGTCATGTTCTGCATCGTGACATCATCGCTGTTGCTGATCGTCCAGTGCCGACGATCGCGCGGGTTGGGCGCGTTGTACACGGTCGCCTTGAAATGCGCTCCGTTGCCCTCAATGGTCAGGTCGTCCTTACCGTTGATCGAAAGCGTGCCTTCGACCCGGTAGCCCACCGTGCTGCTGTCGTAAGCCAGTTCCGGGAAGACGATGGTCGACCCAGGCTCAGCGTTGTTGATGATCGCCTGGATAGTTGACGTGACATCGATGCTGTAGTCGTGGGGGATGGCCTCTGAAACATTGTAAACCGCGAACAGCGTTCGGGATTCCAGCGATTCAGTAACCATGGCAACCGCTCGGCGAAGCTTCTGAAGGTTCTTCATGGGGCGCACTCCGTTGGGGGATATGAAACCGGACCGTTCGTGATCGTGCGCTGCGCCCGCTTGATGCGGGCAGACGAAGAAACATCGCCGCCACAGTCACATCGAAGACGTGACAGGGCTGCTAGACAGCGCGCAGATCGAAAAAACACTGAGATGACTACTGACAGAAGTCGGCGACGATCAGCCGCACTGATGCGTCTCTAACTTCGTGGGGGAATGATCTAAAAACAACCTAGGATTGTCAACAATATTTTAAGTCACCTTTTTGTGGGAATGAATGCACGTTTTGGGTGAAAAATAGAGATTATTTGTAGAAAATAGCACAAATTACGTGGTTGTCGAAAAAACATCATTTCAACAAGTTGGGTTGAAATAGATATAAATAGTAGATGTAAAAAACCTTGGTGTGTATTGGCTCGCAGTCGTTTTTCGTGTCGCCGGCGCGTTCTGGCTGAATCGGGTGCCCAAAGGGCTCGCCCGTGGGTAGTGCAGGGGCTCGGCTATTCCCAGGTAAGCGGCGTTTTTTCACAGAAGTCTTATGGTTCACTCAAACTCCCTCTGGCGGCGAATCGTTCTCGGTGTGGCTTGTCTCTTCTGCATGACGGTGTCTGCGATGGCGGCGTCGCCGGTCGATCCTGGCGCCGTTCGTCTCGATATCAACGAAGCGACGACCACCGGCGACAACGCCGTGTGGACGCTCGACAAGTATGCGCTTGAGCCGGAAGAGAAGGGCAAGCCCCGGCGCGTCTCGCTGAAGACCGCTATGGAACAGGCGAACGCGAAGAAGGCGAACGGCGCCGCCATCACGGTGTTCAGCGGTGCCGACGGCTACTACACGCTGACGGCTGAATACTACGATCGCCCGAACGGCCGAACGACGATGCAGGTGCGCGTGGATGGCACACAGGTTGCACAGTGGTACGGTGACAACCTCTTCAGCGAGATCGTGGCGCGCAGGGCCATCCCGCACGTGGCGTTGAAAAAGGGAAGCAAAATCGAGTGGATCGGAAACGCGCGGGGCTCCGACATGGCGGCGATCATCGCGCTGGAGATGGCGCCCGGCACACCCGCACCTCCGCCCCCGAACCTCCGCATCGCACCGAACGACTACTCGCAGAATCTCGTCCCGATTGCCGAGCGCGTCGAGACGACCGACCCGCGCCTGATGATCCCGCCTCTCCCATGCACCTGGCCTGACACGGCAATCGAGCCCGACGTGAGCAACGCGCCCGTATTCTACTTCCATGCCAGCAAGGGGCAGCGGTTTGAGGCCCGCGTCACCAACATGTTCAAGGCCGACTCGGATATTCCGTGGACGGTCCGCAAACTCGCTGAAGGCACTCCGCCGGCCGCGGGCGGGACGCTCAAGATCCCGACGAAGCAAACAGCGCTAGTGAGTTTTGAGGTTCCCGAGGACGGCGTCTACGAGTTGCGTGTCAGCGGCACCGTCACCGGCCAGTCGCACGGCCTCAGCCGGCCACTCGTACCGGGAATGAACAATGTCCATTTCTTTGTGCCCAAAGACACGAGCGGGATTCGCATCGTCTCGGCCCCGCGAGTGAAAACGCCCACGCCGTTTCTATTGCGCGATGCGGCCGGCACGATTCTTTTCCAGGGTGAAGTGCCGCCCAAGTCGAACGTGGAGATCGCCGCGTCCCCCGACAAGACCGGGCAGGTCTGGTCGATCGAATGCTCGAGCAAGGCGGGCGTCCTCGTGGAAGGCGTGCCGCCGTATTGCGCCATGCTCCCTGCCGACCTGCTCGCGCCCGCCGAGACGCTGCCGGTCGAGAAGGTCGTCGCCAAGCCGCTGGCGGTGCCCGATCCGGTCAAGCCCGTCGCCGCCACCGCGATAATGGCCGGTGCCACGCCGGTGACACTCGTTCGCGACGGGCAGCCCGCGTGCGTCATTGTTGCCCGTACGCCCGGCGAGCCAGCCAGAATCTTGCAGAGGGTCCTGCAGCAGGTCACCGGCGCGTTGATCCCGATCGTTAAGCAGATGCCCGCCGACGGTACCGCCATCGTCGTCGCCGCGGAGAAGGACTTTCCCGATCTCCCGCTGCCCAAAGGCTGGTCGGATCTGGGCAACCAGGGGATCACGATTCGGACCGAGGCGAACCGACTCTACCTCCTGGGGCGAGCCCCCCGGGCGATGGAGTCGGCGGTGTATACATTCCTGCATCAGATCGGCTGCCGATGGTACTTCGGCGACAAGAACTGGGAAATCCTGCCCGGATCGCGCGATCTGACCGTGGCACAGGATCTCGTGACCCAGCCCGATTATATAATGCGCCGCATCTCCCCTGGCCCCTTTACGCCGGCAGTGCGCGATATGGAGGAGTGGTCACGTCGCAACCGTCTGGGCAGCGGCATCGAGGGATCGATCCATCACTCCTACGCGCATTTTGTGCCGGAGGAATTGTTCAAGGACCATCCCGAGTACTTTGCAATGAAGGACACCAACGGCGACGACATCGGCGATGTCCGTACACGAGGGCAACCATGCACGACGCACCCTGAGGTCATCAGGATGTTCCTTGAGGGGGCGGTCAAGCGGGTCGGCGCCGATCCCGATCTGGACCTGCTCCCGGTCAGTCCGAACGACGGCACGCCCAACATGTGCCGCTGTGAGCGCTGTCGGGCCTTGGGGACGTATAGCGACTGCGCCTGGACGATTGCCCATCAGGTCGCCGAGGCAGTGCGCAAGGCGTATCCTGGGCGTAAGGTGTGGATCGGGTTCTACGCTTACGGCGTCGTCTCGCGCCCGCCGACTGTGAAGGCCGCCGCAGATCCGGACATCACCGTTCAGGTTGCGACGGCATACAACAGGGTGTCGGTCGACAAGATGTTCGAGGAGTGGCCGAAGTACGTCGGAATGATCGGCGTGCGAGAGTACTTCGCGATTCCGCAGTGGGGCGCCAATAGCCCCGGAGTGGGCATCACGCCCCACAAGGCACGGACCGTTATTCCGCGGTACAAGGCGAGCAAAGCGACGATGCTCAACGCAGAGGGATGCCCGGCATGGGGTGGCGCGGGGTTGGGTATGTATCTGGCCGCCCAACTCATGTGGGACAGCTCGGCCGATCCGGACAAGATTCTCGAGGAGTTCTACAACGATTGCTTTAGCGGCGCTGCCGAGCCGATGAAGCGGTACTTCGAGCGGTGGAACCGAGAGCGGCTGGAGCCGCGCACCGCGAAGCTGGCGCTGAACGATCTGCGCGAAGCGATGCTCAAAGCCGATACCGTTGGTGCTCGCCGCCGGGTGTCGCTGTTCGCGCTGTACATCCACTCGCACCAGATCCTCGCGAGGTGGAAGGACATCAACGGCGAAAACCTTCTGGACGACGAGCGGGTCGCCTTCGCTGGCGAAGCCGGCGCATTTCGCTGGCGGACGCGGGACTTTGGCATGCTCCGCACCACTTTGAGCGACGAGTCCGCTTACCCAACTCTGCCGTACTACACGTACGAAGAAGTGCTCGGCCTGATCGAAGGCGATCTGGCCGAACTGAAGGGTGTTGAAACTGCCGAGTTGCAGACCAGGTTTGGCAGCACGCTGGCGCCAGTCTCCGAACAGGCGGTCGGCAATCAAAAGGTTGTCGATCCGTGGATACCGCTCGAAAGCGCCACCCTGGTGATGAACCTCGAGAAGGGCAAGACCGTTACCCTCTTGGTTGCCGGCAAGGGCGGCCAACTCGAAGTCCGCTTTGCAGGTCCGCGTCCTACGGGTCCGATCGAGACGAAAAACCTCGTCTTGGTCGCAGATGAGGAGAAAGTGCAGTTCACGGCGACCGAGACGGGCCGGCACCAGTTGCTGGTAAAGGCGGAGGGCGTCCGATACCAGGTGGTCGAGCCGCGGTACTCGGCCGTCATGGTCAAAGTCGAGAAAAACAGAACATGGTTCCCCATCCCGACCGCCGGCGCCATTCAGTACAGCTTCTATGTGCCGATCGGCGCCGAGGCGATCTACTTCGGCTTCGACGGCAAGGCCGGGCCCGGCGGTATCGTCGAATTGCTCGATAACCAAGGGACCGTCGTGGCGAAAGTGGAGCGCGATGCCGATGGCAAGATCCAACGCGAATCGACGCTGATTCACGTTCCGCCTGGTGAAGACAACCAAGTCTGGACGGTCCGCACGTCAGCGACGGTCGGCAAGGGCAAGATCATGCTCCGTGGCATTCCGCCTTATGTCAGCACCGATCCGGCAAAGCTGTTGGTTCCGCAGAGTGCGGCGGATGTTGTCGAGGGCGGCGAATAAAGCATCCGCACCCCACCCGTAGCGCGATCAGGCGCTTCATCGAGTGGTGCGATCGTGATTGCCTAGTATGGTTTGCTCCTTTCCGGCCCAGGGGCGGGTCGGAAAGGAGCGACACCTGCGCGAAAGCGGCCAGACCAGCGGCGGTTCAGCGATTTGCACGAAGGCCCGTCATGCGGGCAAATCGCCATACCCACTTGCTATCGTTTCTGGTTCGGCAGCACGCCGACGGGCAGCAATACCGGCACGGGGTTGAAGCGGCGGCTGTTGGGGGAGAGGCTGGACTTCGTGTACTGAGCCCAGTAGACATCGCCGGAGACCGTGGCAAAGTTCAGGCCTTTGCTGCGATGTCGTTGCGACCTGTTGAAAGATGACAGCAACTGCGATTCCGTTGCGGTGAGGCTGCCGCCCGACACATACCGGAAATTGCATTCCAGGAACAGCACCACCCGGCCGTTGACGTTGCCGCGCAGCTTGTCCAGGCGATAATAGCGTCCCTTCAGGGCGGTGGGGGTCCGCTCGAAAAACCCGGGATCAAGGATGTTGTCGTTGGCGGCGAACGCCCAACCGGGCTGCTCACCCTCGGCAGGTGAGATGATATTGGCGGCGAGTGAGGCACGAGTCATGCGGTTGGACGGGCACCCGCTGGCGCCATAGAACAATCTTGCGTCATTTGAGTTTTCGGGGATGAGCAGGATGTCCCGCGGTGCGAACGCCGGATCCGCAGGTGACTTCAAGCCGAGATAGCGATTCAGCGTCTGAGGGTATTGCATCCATGCCCATTGGCTATTTCCGCCATTTTTGCTGTCCTGGATGACATCCTGAAACGCATTGGGCGGGCCGTATCCGCTAAAGTCATTCATGTAAGCGAACGTCGCCACGACCAGTTGGCGCATGTTCGCAGCGCACACCGTCCGGTTGGCCGCCTCACGCGCTGCCGTCAGCGCCGGCAGCAGGATGGCAATAAGTACTGCGATAACCGCAATAACGACAAGAAGCTCTATCAGCGTGAAGCCGCTGGAACAGCGTCGAGGGGAATAGTTGCTGCCGATCAGATGGCTGGTACGCATGCTTGCCTCCAGATGAACTGGGTTGTGATATGAGAACGGCCAATGGCCGCCAAGTGAAGAATACCTGTTTGAAATTCCGAACGACTAGGGCGATCCGTCTCACGACAGACCCTGATTGCCAGAAGAACCGGCAAACGGGCCTTGTTGGATAGCCCTGAAGACGTTTCGCGGAACGAAATGGCTGTCCGGCGAACGATTTGACTCCGTCGGCCACGGTCGGACGAGCCTCACGGTTATATTGCGAGAGCGGTTCCCGTCATGGTTCCACTCAGAAAACCTAGGATGAAAAATTTCGATAACCTAGGTCTTTGTATGTCCAGCACAAACAACCTATCGTCGGTATTACTCGAATGCAAGAAATTTTAGGCCAAGTTGTATCGCTTTTTTGTCAAATTAATAACCTAGGTTTAAGTTTGACTGAATAACGCATCCTTATAGGCGTGTTTCCCATGCGTCGAAAGATGGTGACGGGTTGTCGTGGATTGCCGCATGCGGGGGCTCGGGATTGGGCTGCCTACACTTTGGCTTTATGTCAGTCGTTGCACATTTTCGGGAATTTTGAACCGAAAAATTGCGATTTTTGGGCGACGGATTGCTTCCTATCGATGGGGCTCTGGGTTTGCGCCTTGAGTGAATTGATGTTGTCGCAGCCGGTCGAAGCGATGCGATAACGCTTAGGTTTCCGACACGTCGGCTGGGTCGTCTTGACGTGATTGAATGATCTAGGTTATTTGGAACGGCAAAAGCAATAGTAAGTAAGTAAAGTTTTTTTGTGGACGCATCTATATTGCGATGATATATCAATAGTATAGTGATTATTTTTACTTATTGGGAGATATGCTAATGAGCTTCGAAAATCGGTCACAGTGTCTTTGGGCGGTCGCGGGATTCTTGGTCGGCGGCATGGCGATGTCGGCTTCATCCGCGTCGGCGGCGCTGATTGCGTCTGAGTCGTTCGAGACTTACAGCACGGAAACTGGTTCGAATGGTCTTGCGGGAAAGGGCGGCGTTGGCAACGGCTGGACCGGCGACTGGAGCGCGGTCCCCGGCGTAACCGTCGTCGACATTAACGGCGTCGGCCAGCCGACCCTGAGCTATGTAGGCACGGAATTCACCGTCAATGGCGGAACCAAGGCGGCGCAGATCGCCTCGGGGAACGAAAACCACCTGATGAGCCGGGCGTTCGCGGCCCAGAGCGACACGGTTTACATGAGCATGTTGCTCAAGCAGACGGTGGGGGTCGATCCATCGTCCCAAACCGATTTCATCCAGTTCGGCCTGACCGACACGACTGCGGTGCCCAATATCGACCAATCCGGCACGTTCAACACCGGCAACGCTACTAATAACAATCGGTTTGCCGCCCGTTTGATTGCCGAAGGGGCGGATGTATCGACTGTCCAGACGGGGACCAACATCGTCGAGGGTCAGGCTTACTTCCTGGTCCTCCGGCTGAGCAAGTCGTCGTCAGCAACCTACAATCACTTGGATTTCGCCATAAATCCGAATAATCTTACCGAGTCGTCGAATACGTTCTTCTCTCCCGCCAACAAGGCATTGACGGCCAGCGAAATAACGACGTTCATCGGGCGCCTCGCGCGGATGGATGCTGGCGACACGATCCTGGTGGACGAAATTCGGATCGGTTCGGACTGGACAAGCGTGGTTGCGGTTCCCGAGCCTGGCTCGTTGTCGATGGCCGCCATCGCCGGCGCCTCGCTTCTGAGTCGCCGCCGCCGGATTGTCGCGGCGTCCTGATCACAGGGCGGCTGTTGCGGGCGCAAGAGTGTTCGGAATAGCATCGCCGCATCATTTTCTCCGCCTGCTTGATTTCGGGGTTTCGTGCTCCGGCCCATCGATCGGCGACTTATTGTCTACGCAAGGCTTTCGGCGCGGCGGGGCACCGCGCCGAAAGCCCGACCTTTTCGATAGTACGAATACACACCTGCAGTTTTGTCGAAAGCTGTTCAACCTTGAAACCGTTTGGTATACAAAGGTATACTATTAGTGTGAAGGTGCAGGACGGTGCGATCTGGATGGATGATAGCGTTTCGGTTGACACTGGAGAGGACGATGGCATTCGGCATATTGCCGACGGTGACCTCTCTTGCTTAACATCGCGCAGCAGTTTTCAGATCCGCCTCTGCTCATGCATGACGCCACGGACGCCTATTTCTCTTCGATTTCGATGGTGTCGGAATCGTCAGGCCGACCCGTGGTTCGGTTTCGAATGCAGGTGAGGTAACTATGAGTACGTCGGCGGCGGTCTTGCCCAGCAAGGAACTTCGGCAACCTCTCAGGTTGGGTCAGCGTCGCGAGTTGTTTATCGATCGTTATCTGATCGACACGATGGATGGCGCGAGGTTGACGCTTCATGAACCACGCGACGCCGGGCCGGTGTTGCACTTCGATCTGCCGTGGGAAGGTCTGTTCTCCACTTACACCACGATTTTGACTGTCGGCGATCGTTTTCTCGCCTACTACCGGGGTTGGTCGACGACGAACCCGAAGACCGAGCGCAACCGCCAACTCACCTGTCTTGCCGAATCGAAAGACGGCATCAAGTGGACCAAGCCGAAACTGGGCCTGGTCGACATCGATGGCAGTACTGAGAACAACGTGATTCAGACCTTCGCGCAAACCGAGGCCGCGGCTAATTTCTCGCCCTTTCTTGATACGAATCCGGCGCGGAAAGGCGGGCCATTCAAGGCCGTCGGCGGCGAGAAACGGGAGGGCATTGAGTCGTTCGAATCGGATGACGGAATTCACTGGCGCAAGAGTCCTTTGCCGATCCTGACGCGCCAGATGGTCCCGGTAGCGGGAACGGTGTTCGATTCGCAGAACGTCGTGCACTGGTCGTCTGTGGAGCAGCGATACGTCCTCTACTTCCGCGCGTGGGAGGATAAGCTCCGCACGGTCTGGCGGGCTGAGAGTCATGACTTCGCACACTGGACGTGCCTTCAACCCATGCGATTTCTGGGCCCCGACGGGAAGCCCGCGCCGGC
>JBBCIV010000119.1:0-30743 GCA_037189665.1 Phycisphaerae bacterium
GGCATCGGCATGAGCGTCTGCGCCAACAAGGTCCGCGGCGTGCGCGCCGCCGTCGTTCACGACGAGGTGATGGCCCGCGTCTCGCGAGACGCCAACCACTGCAACGTGCTCTGCCTGGGCACCGACCTGCTCTCGCAGGACCAACTGATGAAGATCGTCGAAGCCTTCCTCGAAACCCCGTACTCCGATGGCCGGCACGTGCGGCGCATCGAAAAGATCGCCGACCTCGAACGCGAGATCTACGGCGGGTAGATCTCACCTGTTCTCACTGGCCTTCAACGGGCTTCGTGGAGCCGGGCCACTTTTTCCAACTGCTGAAGTGGATTTCGGTCGGCTGAGTCGCCGGCGCGAAGGGGCCTTGGTCGGGTGGTGTTTGAAGGATGATCACGCCGCGAGCCGCGTCGTAGGAGGCGGCCGCGCCCTGCGCTTCCTTCACGTTGTCCGCGATCTGCTGCGGGCGGTTCTTCGGCGTCGGGCCGCTGCGGACCATGTTCTGCGTATTCCAGAACGCGTTGGCCTTGGCGACGTTGCCGCCGGCGGTGGTCCAGTGGAAGGGCGTGATCGGGCGGCTGCTCACCTTGCCTTTCAGGTTCACGCCGATATTCGATTCGCCGACGAAGTTGTTGACGAAGGTCTGGTTGCGCGAGTCCTGCTCGATCAGCCCTTCGCGCGTCTTCCAGACGACGTTTCGATCAATCATGCTATACGGCTTGCGGACTGATGCTTCGATGAAAATGCCCACCTTGCTGTTGACCACCACGTTCTCCGTGCAGCGGGTATCGCGGTTGTCCCAGTCCATCCAGATGCCGTTGACGGCGCTATCGACGATCAGATTTCTGCGGATCAGCGTGTCGGTGTTGTGGTGCGTCTTGATGCCGGCGCTCTCGTACATCGGCTCGACGCGGGGATAGAGCGTGCTGTTGATCAGCACGTTGTCTTCGATGAGCGCGTTGGTCGCGGGATACCCGGCGATGCCGCAGACGCCGGTGTCGGTGACGAGGTTCTGGCGGACGACGTTCCACTCCGCGCGTTCGTCGCCCGGCTCGGCGGGTTTGACCGATCCGCCGTACCAGCCGGTGCCGATGTCGATGCCGATACCGTTGGCCTGACGCACGGTGTTGTCTTCGATCAGCCAATGGTGCCCCGCGCCAACGCTGATCGCCCCCTCCTGCGGCCGGGGGAAGCCGTTGCTGAACTGTTCGAACGTAAAACCCTTCACCTGCACGAACCCCAGCCCGCGCACCGCCGGGCGAAGTCCCGCGCTGCGCGTGGTGACCTCCATCACGACGCCGTTCGGATTCGCCTTCGCGAACGGTTGGATGTACAGCCGTCGCGCCGTGCGGTCGGTCCAGTGCGATCCTTCGTGCTGTTGCAACTCTTCCCGCGTCGCCACGCACAGCAGGCGTTTGCCGTCCTGAAACACCATGCCGCGCGGCAGGGTGAAGGGGACCTTGCCGCGCAGTTTGCTGGCCCAGTCCATGATCTTGAATGACGCTTCGGGCAGGTTGTCCTGATCGAACGGCGAATCTTCGATGAACGCGATGCTGGACAGATCGAGCGACCAGATATTAGCGGCGGGGTCGATCGATTCCCACGGGACGGCGACGATCTCCGAACCTTTGACGACCACATCGCCTTCCGCATGGTAGCCGATCATCCGCGCCGGCGACTCGCCGCCCCTGGCGGGGCGGATCGTCTCGCGATACACCCCTGCGCGGACGACGACGTTCTCTCCCGGCTCCAGCACGCGCGCCGCCTTGCCGATCGTCTTGAACGGCTGCTCTGCCGTGCCGGGGTTGTCATCCGATGCGGCGGGGGACTGGGCATCGGCGTAGTACGTCCGCGCGAACGTCGTCTCGTTCTTCCAGAACTTGAACGGCTCGCCGCTGGGCTTGAGGACGGGAGGATCGAGTTCGTAGGTCTGCACGCGCGCTCCGGACTGACACCCGATGTTCGACGAC
The DNA here is from genome assembly GCA_037189665.1 of Phycisphaerae bacterium. GTDB lineage: Bacteria > Planctomycetota > Phycisphaerae > Tepidisphaerales > Tepidisphaeraceae > BPJO01. The sequence goes on from JBBCIV010000119.1 coordinate 1,962, forward strand.
AAGCAGGCGATCCACACACACACCACCAGAACCGGAAGAAACCCCGATCGCATGAAACCCCGCTTGCTGAAGACGAATCCGTTTCTCACCGCCTGAGGGAAACCGCGCGAATCGTACCCCGGCCCTGTAACTCCATGCAACTGTGGCCGAGTCGTTCACCGCTATTGTTTCGCGAGCCATGTTTCGGCGGCAGGATTATCGAGGAAGACGACCTCGCCATCGGCGAGCAGAAGATTGATGCCGTTCTGATGGTAGTCGATCGTGCGGTCGTACAGCAGCACCGCCCGACCGTCGGGAGCGAGCGTTCCGGGGACGGCGAAAGCGTAGGAACTGTAAGCGTCACTTTCGAGCAGGGCGACCCGCCAGTCGGCCGGCTGTGTGCCGGGGGCGCGGTCGTGATCGCTAGCGGGACAGACAAAGCAATCGGCCGATTCTTCATAGGCGATGACGGCGTCGACGACATCGGCAAACGTGGCGGGCTGATAACCCGAGTGGTTTTTGGCGTAGTTGCGGATGGCAAGGCCGATATGCCGAAGGCTAGAGCCGCACTTGATGCGATTGACCGCGGGCCTGCTGCTTGTCACCAGCGGCTTGGGGCTGGTGATCAGCCATCCCGTCTGGTGGACGACGCCCGTCGCCGCCACGCCGATGACGAACATCAGCATCACGCCCGCCATGCCCGCGATGCTCCATTTCCACCGCCACGTCGAGGCTTGGCCGCTGCCCGTCCACAGCCACGCGCAGAAGCGGTGCAGCATCCACGTCGCGATCGGCAGCGCGATGACGAACACGCCCACCGCCGCCACGTTCACCCGCACCATCGGCACGATGCGGAACGGATAGATTACCCAGCCGAGCAGCAGGTAGGCTGGCACTTCCAGCATCCACGCCGACCCGAGTATCCCCACAAAGAGCACCAGGAGGAGGACGATCACGATAATGGAGATCGGTCGCCCCTTCACGGCCGATCCTTCAGCTTGTAGGTGGCGCCTTGCTTCTCCCACGCCCCCGGCGTCATCAGTTCGCGTGCGCCGCTGATCATCGTGAGGACGAGCACGAACACGAACCCCCACAACACGATCCCCGCCACCGCCCGGCCGTAGCTCATGCGCGGCAGCCGCGGAAAATCCTTCGCAAGCGCATTCCAAATCCGCTGCACGCCCCACGCCGCCAGCAGCATCACCATCAGGAAAAACGAGATCGCCTCCAGCCGCAGCCTCGCGACGTCCGTCAACGAAAACGACGGCATGCCTGCCAGAACGGGAAGAGACGAGTCCATCATGAGGAATTACGCGACCAACGCGCCGGTTGTTCAACCACCGCCCGCCATCATAACCACGCCACCCGTAAGGTCGAGAATGATCCACGGTACACCGGCCATTTATTAGCATGATGAGGCGGTATTGGATTGGCATCCTGCACTACGGACTGGCGGTAGTGCAGACTATGTCGTCGCAGTAGCGATCGAAAACCAATTTTGCGATTGACGCGCCTTCGTCGATGAGTATCGTTGCTCACGAACGTCGCCGAATCGCGGATAGGGCTGCGATGGGGGTTGCGACTCGTTATTGATACTCCTCGGGTGGGATCATTCCATGAAATTTCGCTCTATCACGCCGTTGACGAAGAAGGTTGTCCGCGCCGCGGCCGAAACGCTCGAACAACGTCAACTTCTCGCCACCATTTCGATGGGCGAATTGCCGCTGGCGTATCGTGAAGAATTCGCGATTCCCAACGGCGCCAACACGTACAACTTCACGCTTAAGCAGACGACGACAGTCGAAGCGATCTTGCACAAGGGCAACCTCACGCTGAAGCGCAACGGCGCTCCGCTTGCCAGCGGGTCATCTGTCTCGCGACCACTGCCCAAGGGGAGCTATTCGTTGGAAATCACGGGCGAAGGCGGTTCACCGCTGCTCGTGCGGACCAGCAACTTCTCGCCGCCGACGCGATTGGAAGCCGACGTGTGGGGCGGAAACGCGGTCCGTCTGAATTGGGATGACAACACGAATGACGAGGTTCAGTATCGTGTCGACCGCTGGACACGATTGGGCTGGCGTCGGAGCGTCCGCGTCCCGGCCGACTACACTGCGGCCGTGATCGATAACCTTGTCCCTGGCTACGCGACGACGTATCGCGTCAGCGCCGTCACTGCGGATGGCACAAGCCTTCGTTCGGCTAACATCGTTACGGCGACGACCTCCTCTGAAGATACGACGGGCTTGTATCGTGTCACGATTACTCAGGGTATGACCAAGGGCGAAGCTGGATGGGATGCTGAAGAAGACAACTTGAAAATAAGGGCGGCGTTCGCCGATTCGGAAAACGATGCCAAGAGCAAATGGATTGTGGCCAGCAGTTGGCAGTCGGCCGTCTGGACTGTTTTGCATACCGACCCGGAACCGGTCAAGGTGAAAGTCACATACGACAGTGCAGGTCGTACGGCCGGCGATATCGTCGATCACAGCTTTCCGAGCGGCGGAGATTTCAAAATCGGCACCGGTGCCGATCTGGCTGCCAACGTTGAGAACTTCAAGCTCGATAGCAGTTCAAATATCAAATACGTCGTTGTCGAAGACAGCTATGGCGGAATCGATCGAGATTATGACGATTTCTATTGGACGGTGGACGTCGAAACAGCCGAGGCCGACTTGATTGCTCACCGTACAGGGAACAATTTCGGCGTCGCCGTGGATGAGGAAAGCGAAGAGTCGGGCGATCCTGATCAGTTCGTGGTGTTTACTAATAACGACTACGATGAGTCTGTCGACAGGCTGGAAAAGGATTACGATAATAGTCAGGCATACATTACCGGCGGCGAAGACGACGATCTGATCAAGGTGGTTCTGGCCAAGTTGCCGGACGGCTTTGAAGGCCAGGCCTCACTGACGGTCTCGAATTTCAGCGGCGTTCGTATCTTCAGTGATGCCGGCAGCGTCCTCACCGAAAGCGATCTGACTTCTACTCTGGGCGATACGGGCTATCTCTCCGGGCTGGCCGAGCAGGACGTAACGCTTTGGATGGAGGCACTGACGCCGGACGCGGATTTTTCCATTCAGTTCAACGTGACATCGTCCCTTTCCTCTGGCGCGGTCAGCGATGAAGTGCACGCAAGGCTTGTCGAACAACGCATCTTGGATCTCAACGACAACGAGATCGACATTGTCGAGGCGGTACCGCTACGACACTTGCTCGACTTGGCGAACGGCGTGAGCGGCGTTCCGCCGCTGCCCGAGTCGGCCTTCTTTCGTCTGGTTATCGACGGGCTGCCGCCCAACTTGATAACTCAGCTGAAGATGGCGTCGGCCACGGTTCCGTCCGACTATTACCTTGATGAAGATGACCCGGAGTCGGAATCGGACTTCCGATCGCTCTACCCGACCGTCGTCTACCTGGCTGAGTCAAACGAGGTCGTCACCGAATCCGATCGCAATTTGATCCGCAGCCAACTCGGGATCAACATCGTCCATAATCAGGAGGCGCCGGTCGTCACGACGACCACGGCCGATGATGCAACGACGCAGCCTGCCGCTGAGCCGGGCTGGAACAAAAAGATCGACGCCGGCGCTCCTTTCGACCTCCTGCTGTTCGGCGATGCGGCCATTCGTGAGGCGCAGGCCGAGAACTGGATCAACGGGTACGTTACGGCCCACAACTCAAAAGCTGTGACCGTCACGACCGTCAACGAACTGGTCGCGGCGGTCAACGCCCGTTATGCCGAGGTGAACGAGGGACAAACAACGCCCCGGAAACTGCGCCTGTTGTTCGCGACGCACGGGAATGCTCCGGAGGGACCAGTGTTTATGGGCGAAGAGGACACGGATCCACTTTTTCGTCCTGATGAGGTGTTAGGAAATTATAATGCTGCAAACGTGGTAGATTACCGTGACGATGTCCTGCCGAACCTCCCGATTTTCGCGATCAAGGACAAAATCGACGTTGCGGTCTTTACTAGTTGCCAGATCGCGGAAAGTGCTGGGTCACAATTGTTCTGGAACGCCGTTCGCCAAAAGCTGGGCATCTCCAAACTCGTTGCGCCGAAATACACCAACCGTATTGCTTTCAGTAACATAGGCAATCAATGGACCGTTGTCCTCTATGCATACAGCGATAGCGGAGGGACGCAGCCACTGAAACAGGATACGCCAGATAACGACGTGCTCTACACGGCCACAACGCCATGACGCTGGCACGCCCACCAATCATCGCTTGGGCCGCGCGAGCACTGCTTGTCGCGTCGGTAGTATATAAGACGTGCTCTAACACGACCGCTACGCCATGATGTCGGCACGCCCACCAACCATCGCTTGGATCGCGCGAGTGCTGTTCGTCATAGCGGTCGTGCTCACAGTGGTGTTTAGCGGGCTTTACGTCAGAAGTTTGTTTGTTGCTGAAGATGTCAAATGCATCACCAGTGTTATCAAGCGTCCCTCTGGCAACTTCAGTTTTCGACGTATTAACATGACGAGTGCTGACGGGAAGCTCCAGCTAACCGTATTTCCCCGGAGGGGGACCGGCAGCACGGAACGTCTATCGGCATCGGTGCGGTATCTTCGCCTGCGCGACATTTCGGTGGACCAAATTATTGTGGCTCATCCAGGAGATAATCATCTGCGGTTCCTTGGCATCCGTTGGACTACGCTCACGACGCCTGGCTTTTACACTCTTGTCGTTCCGTACGGGTATCTGATTGCGCTAACCGGCATTTGGCCCGCCGTGTGGTGTTTGCGTCGGTGGCGGCGTCGGCGTTTCGTTGGCGATGGGCGTGTGCCGTGCGTGCGTTGCGGATACGACTTGCGCGCAACGCCTGATCGTTGCCCGGAATGCGGGTGTGCCACGGCAACGCGCAACTCTGGCAGACACGCTTCGTAGTTCGTAGGGGCGGCGACCGCGAGCCAGCCGCTTGATACGCCGATGTGGGGTGAGCATCTTTTCCGCCAGATTTCTCTTGGCTTAAGAGAAGAGCCCCCCGGCGTTTCGCAGGCTTCATTCGGCTCGGGCAAAGCCGCGTGTTCGCCTTGACGCTGGCTTGGCTTGGCTGGGGCGGAGCATCAATCACGATGCGAAGCCCGCCGTCAAACGCATCGCCGCGTGAGCGAGAGAAGGACTGACGAACGTCTACGGGAAGATACCCTTCACCTTGATCGCATCCGCCACGCGCCCGACGGCGATCGTATACGCGGCGGTGCGGTAGTCGCAGTCGGCTTCGTCGGCCTTGGCGTTGACCTGGTCGAACGCCTTGTCCATCACGCGCTGAAGCTCAGCGCGGACGCGGGGGAGGTCCCAGAAGTAGTTGTCGAGGCCCTGAACCCACTCGAAGTAGCTGACGGTGACGCCGCCGGCGTTGGCGAGGATGTCTGGGAGGACGGTGACGCCCTGGTCCTGGAGGATGGCGTCGGCCTCGGGGGTGGTGGGGCCGTTGGCGGCCTCGACGACGATCTTGGCCTGCACGTGCGGGGCGATGGCGGCGTCGAGGGTGTTCTCTCGCGCGGCGGGGATGAGCACGTCGCACTCGACGGCGAGGAGTTCTTCGTTGCTGATCGCGTCGCCGCCGGGGAAGTCGGTGAGCTGGCCGCGCTCGCGGTAGTAGAGGCCGGCGGCTTCGATGTCGATGCCGTTCTCGTTATAGATGCCGCCGAACTTGTCGGAGATGGCGACGATCTCGGCGCCGAGTTCATCGAGCAGCCGGGCCGCGTGGTAGCCCACCTGGCCGAAGCCCTGGATGGCGATCTTCAGTCCTTCGACGGAGCGGTGCTGCGTGGTTTCGACGAAGCGTTTGAGCACGCACATCACGCCGCGGCCGGTCGCCTCTTCGCGTCCGACGCTGCCGCCGAGCGCGACGGGCTTGCCGGTGACGACGCCGAGGGATTGTCGGCCGGTCATCATGGAGTAGGTGTCGAGCATCCATGCCATGATCTGGCTGTCGGTGCCGAGATCGGGCGCGGGGATGTCGTCGTGCGGCCCGATGATTGGCATGACTTCGGCGGTGTAGCGGCGGGTGAGGCGTTCCTTCTCGCCGAGCGAGAGCTTCTTGGTATCGCAAACGACGCCGCCCTTGGCGCCGCCGTAGGGAAGTTCGACAAGGGCGTTCTTCCATGTCTGGAGCATCGCCAGCGCCATCACCTCATCTCGATCGACGGCGGCATCGAACCGCAGCCCGCCTTTGAACGGCCCGCGGGCGTTGTTGTGCTGCACCCGGTAGCCGGTGAAGACCTGGATCGAGCCGTTGTCCATCCGCACCGGACAAGACACCGTCAGCACGCGCTTGGGCGACGACAGATACGCGCGATAGAGCGGATCGAGCCCCATGTTTTTATAGACGCGATCGAAGAACAGGTTCGCGTTACTCCAGAACTTGCTGGCGTGATCGGGCTTGGAGGCGAGTTGGTCGGTCTTGCTGCCGTTGTTCTTGTCGGGCATGACAGACCGTTTTACCCGCGTTGCCGCAGGCTTCAAACCTTTTGTCGGCGAATCGCAATTGGCAATGCGATCGCGTGCGATTTAGACTTGCCGCATCATGTCGGCAACACCCGCTTTGGTTATCGAATACGCGTCGAGCGAGAACATCGCCTCGATAGATCCGGGCTTGGTCGCGGCGTCGAAACCGATGCTGTGGACGGCGATTTTGTCGGGGCTGTGCGTGGCGAGTTGCTTCGTCACGTTTACACAACATCCGGTGGCGACGATGCTGCACGTGATCATTTACGTTGCGATCCTGGCGGCGGGCGGACTGGCGGGAAGCCGGTTTCGGCCGGCGGGCGTGGGGGCGCGTACGATGCTGGATCTCGTTGCGAGCATTGGGCTGGTGGGCATCATGCTTGCGCCGGTGTTCGCGCCGCTGTTCATGACGGGCCACCTGGGGGCGAAGGGCGGGCTGATAATGCTGGGCATCTGTTTCCTGCTGATGGCGGCCACGACGGCGCGGCATGTGATGCTGTATCGCGCGGTATCGCAGATGCTGTTGCGGGTCGGCCGCCGTGGGCTGTCGCGGTCGTTTCTGGTGATGGGGTGGGTGAAGACGATCTACGAGGGCATCTGGCTGATGTGCTGCGCACTGCCGCTCATGATGATCGATAGAAACTTGCCGGGCCGCGGGACAGAGGAGTTTGCCATCTTCCTGGCGCTGGGTGCGCTCTTCGGCTGCGGCGGATTCGGGCTGATCTGGATCTGGATGATCATCTCGCATTCGATGTTACTGGCGGCGGTGAAAAAGCAGACGCTGGTAGATGCGGCAGTGCCTGCGACGACGTCGCCGGTCACAATTTAGGTGCGGAACTCTCCCGGCGATTTGCCCGACCACCGTCGAAACGCAGTGGAGAACGCGAATTCGTTGGCATAACCCACGCGCATGGCGACGGCGGCGATCTTGTCGGGCGTGCTCAGCAGCATGGTGGCGGCGTGTTGCATGCGAAGATGCGTGAGGTGCCTCATCGGGCTGTGGCCGTAGAGCTTCTGGCAGAGGCGGCGGAGGTGCTCGTCGCCCAGATGAGACTGATCGGCGAGGCGGGCGAGATCCCACGGCTCGGCGAGGCGCGATCGCACCTGTTCCCACAATGGCCAGAGCGGGTCGGGCTTGTGGCGCGGGTCGCACAGCCGCAGCACGTGCAAGTGCAGTAGCTCGGCCCAGCGATCGAGCATGTCCACCTGTGCCCGGCCGACCGATTCGCGCCAGAATCCCTCGATCAGCAGGCGGATCGGGTCGGGATCGATGTGCAGCAGGCGAACCTCGCCTTCATGCAGGCCAAGCACCTCGGCGGCCTCCGCACGATAGTACATCCACGCCGCCTGCATCCTTCGCCGGCCGACGGTACGGAAGGCGTGAGGGGCATTGATGCCGGTGAGATACGCGTCGCCGCGGGCGCAGGGCTTGTATGTTCCATCGTGCCAGATCTCGCCCTCGCCGGCGGTGCAGACCAGGAGATGGATGAAGTTGGGACGCGCGCGGCCCATCTCGTAGCCGCGGCCCATGTCTGATAGGCCGGCCGATCGCATGCCTTGCTCTGCCTGTCGCGGACAGATGTTTGGGGCGACGAGCTGCTCGGGCGTATCGTCACCGATATGGTGGATATCACGAATGGTTTCCAGTTTCGCACGCATGGATTCGATACCGTGGTTTGGACCACAATCCGGCCATGGAATCAACCCTCATCACCGCGGCAGAAATGGCGATCGGCGAAGTAGACCGGCGGATCTTCGGCGGCTTCGCCGAGCACCTGGGCCGGTGCGTGTACGAAGGCATTTACGACCCCGGTTCGCCGCTGGCGGATGAGAACGGCTATCGCACCGACGTCATCGCCGCGATGAAGCGGCTCGATATGCCCGTCATGCGATACCCGGGCGGCAACTTCGTCAGTTGCTTCGATTGGCGTGACTCCATAGGCCCGAAAGACAGACGGCCGGCCCGGCTCGACTACGCGTGGCAGTCGGTCGAGACGAATGAATTTGGCGTGGACGAGTTCATCCCCTGGTGTCGCAAGATCAACGCCGAACCGATGATGGCGGTGAACCTCGGCACGCTGGGCACGCTGGAGGCGGCCCACCTGCTGGAATATTGCAATCTCAACACGCCCACCGAATGGGTGAACCGCCGCCGCGCGAACGGGCACGCCGATCCGTACAACATCAAGTATTGGTGCCTCGGCAACGAGATGGACGGGCCGTGGCAGGCGGGAAACGTGCCGGCGCACGAATATGCGCTGCGAGCCGACGCCGCGTCGCGCATGATGAAGGGCCTCGACCGTTCGATCCAGACGATCGCCGCCGGCTCTTCGACGCGCGGGATGTCAACGTACCTGTCGTGGGATCGCGAGGTACTGGAGCGGTGCTGGGACACCGTCGATTTCATCTCCGCGCACCGTTACAGCAACAATCGGGCAGACAACAGTGCGGAGTACCTGGCCGAAGGCGTGGAGATCGACCGGGTTCTGGCGGATTACGCGGGCGTGATCGACTACGTCAGAGGGCTGAAGAGAAGCGATAAACGTGTCTACCTCTCATTTGACGAATGGAACGTCTGGTACAGGGCCTACGGCAACGGGAATTGGAACCAGGCGCCGCGCTTGCTGGAAGAGGTGTACAACGTTGAAGACGCGCTGATCGCCGCCCAGTATTTGAACGCGTTCATCCGCCGGGCCGACCTGGTGAAGATGGCGTGCATCGCGCAAGTGGTGAACGTGATCGCACCGATCATGACGAAGCGCGATGCTTTATACCTGCAAACGATTTTCCATCCGTTCGAGATGCTCTCGAATCATGCCCGCGGCCAGAGCCTGAAACTGGTCGGCGATGTCCCGACGTACAACGTCGGCAAGCATGGCGACGCGCCGGTGCTCGATTCGGCGGCGACGTACGACCCGGCTACCGGTCGGGTCATGGTCAGCGTCGTGAACCGATCGCTCGAGGCCGACCACGACGTCACGCTGAGACTGCTCGACCGCAACGCCACCAGGGTCGTCTTTGCCCACCAAACGGGAGGGGATGACCTGAAGCTCGTCAACAGCTTCGAATCGCCCGAGGCGGTCGTCCCGACGAACGCGAAGGCGAGCGTGGTCGATGGCCGAGTGAAGGTGTCCGTGCCGAAAACGACCCATGCTGTGGTCGTCGTCGAAACGGCGGGGCGTTAGCGCGACTGCCTTCGGATCGTCATGTCGAAGTTCTTCACCATCGACTTGTACATCGTCCAGATCACCGCGGCATACGTGGCGGACGCGACGAGGACGAAGACCAAGAGGATCAGCCGGCCTTCGTTCATCTGTTGGATGTCGCCGGTGGCCCACGCTTCGCCGCCGAACTGTTCGGGGTAGATCATCGTGGCGATGACGCTCAGCGGGCTGAATGCCGCCACCACGTTGGCGATCGCGCCCACGCGGCTTTGCAGCGCGGTCGTGCCGCACCAGCCGAGCAGCGCCATCAGGCCGATGACGATGCCCAGACTGCTCATCACCGATCGCACGGTGGTCTTGTTTCGCAGCGACATCTGCATGCCGACGATGGTCGCGAACGCCACCACGATCGTCAGCAGCACGGGCATGGCCAGCACGGACTCGGGCAGCACCAGCCATTCGACCGTCGGATCGCCCTTGACCACCCACGAGAACACGTCCGCCAGCACGAACAGCCCCGCGCTGACGGCCGGCACGAGCACCAGCGGGAGCATGAAGCTCACCAGCCCCGCCAGCTTGCCCCAGAGGTAGTAGCGGCTGGTGATGGGCGTGCTTAAGAGCAGGTCAAGCGTGCCGTCCTCGCGCTCGCGCGTAACGGTGCTGGCGGCGGCGTTGGTGACGATGAGCAGGATGACCGCCACCTCGACGATGATCGCGCCGAGCAGAAATTCGTGCGCCTGCCGCCGGGTGATCTTGCCGGCGATGGACCGCAGGTCGATCGTGCGTAGCACCTTCACGTTTCGCTGGGTGACGGTGTTGTAACTGATCACCTCGTACCGGCCGGCCAGCTTCTCCGTGCCCACCTCCCGGCCGTCGAGCTGAACCGTCGTGCCCGGCGTGACCGAGAACACCTGGTTGATGCCCTGGATGAGCAGCGACCCCGTGCCCGGGTTGTAGCTGCCGGCCTGAATGTAGTTCACCGGCGGCTTAGCCTCGGCGTTGTAGAGCACCAGAATCGTGACCGCGCCGGCGAGTCCGACAAGGATAAAGCCATACCGCAAAAACGATGCCCGGGCGGCCGACGCCTTGGTGCGGGCCTCGCGCCAGGCGATGGGGTTGTTCCAGACCGTGCGCGGTTTGCGATTGGCCCGCATCGCGCGGATGGGGATGAGCTTCTTCAGCAGCGATTGCTGGATCGTCCCGGTCGTTTGCGCCATCCGGCGCAGCAGCACGATCGCCGGGATCACCAGCACCGCCGACAGCAGGAGCATAAACGCCGGGTAGAACGTCGAAGGCTTCGTGAAATACCACTCCAGCGGCCAGACGCGCAGGTGTTCCGGCAGCAACGTTTCGCTGGGTGGACGATTGCCTGCAAACAGCGTTTGAAGCGCCAGGAATGGATGAATGCCGGTCAGCCAGCCGGTGCTCGCCAGTTCGCCGGGCAGGCCGGTGCTCGGGTCGATCAACTGGATCTTGAACACGTCCAGCTGCGCCAGCAAATACACGCCGACGAGGTAGACGACGCACATCATGTAGAAGCTGAAGATGGTGCGACGCGTGCCGACCTTGAAGGTGGCGATGGCCGTCGCGAGCGCCCCGGTGACAAACGCGGTGGCAGCGGCAATGAAGAAGCTGACGACGATGTCGCCGATCGCCACGCCGCCGAAGATCTTGGTGATCGAGAAGATCGGGATGCCGCTCACCAATAGCGCCACGATGAAGAACAACCGCGATAGCAGCGAGCCCAGCACGATCTGCCCGTTGGTCAGCGGCGTGGCAAGAAGGATGTCGTACGTCTGGCTGTCCTTCTCCTGCGTGATTGCGCCGGCGGTGAAAACCGGGGCGAGCAGGGCGACCAGCGCCAGTTGGAGGAAGGCCATCTGCTGGAAGATTCGTTCACTGGCCGACGTCAGGTCGTTCAGCGATGCCCCGGAGCCGACACTGTCGGTGGTGACGATCGAAAAGATGACGACGCCGATCAGCAGGCCCAGATAGCCGCACCGCGTAAACAGGTCGCGCTTCCGCTTTCCCGCCGTCGCGACGACGCGGAGCAGGATTGGATTGGCGGGGAGGAGCCGCCAGAAGTATGCGGGAATTCCGAGCATCGCGGGGTTCTCCGGTATCCTTCCTTACTGACAGAGCCGTTGAACGAGGAACGCCTTGGCCTCGTCGGCCTTCACGTCCCAGGCAATGCGGTGCGGGCCGTCGTCGTGCGCGTGGAACGTGGTGAGGCCATACGTATTTCGGCCGGCGAGTTCTACCTTAACCGTTCCTCGCTTCCACTCGAACAGCTCGGGATGCAGCGCGGCGACGACGGTCATCGGGTCGTACATGTTGGTCTTGTTGGGCACGATCTTCCAGAACCGTTCGAGGTAGTAGACGACGCGCCTGGCCAGCGGTGATGTCGCGGCGCGCAGGGCGGCGATGTCTGCCGGCAACAGCTTGGTGGCGGGGCCGATGCTCCAGGGGATCAGGTCGACCCGCAGGCCGCTGGTGAAGCAGACGTTGGCGGCCTCGGGGTCGCAGCGGATGTTGAACTCGATGTGCCCGTACCGCTGAAACTCGCCCGCCATCGCGATGATGCGCGGAAAAGACTTCGAGCGATCGCGCGCCATGACGGCAGCGGCGGCGTTGGTCATCGTGCCGATGGTGAAAAGAATGCCTTCCGCGGGCAACTGGCTGATCAACCGGAGCACCTCCGGGGCGTCGGCCTTGAACTCGCCGGTCTTCGGTTCGAAAGGGTAGTACAGGCGGGTGAGCCATTCCTCGACCGGCTGGCTGCCCATCGTGGTGGTGAAGCCAGCCGCGATTTCCGGCCGGCGGTTTGCCTGATTGCACAAGTCGCGGACGATCTCCGCCCGCTCGGCGGTGCGTCCCATGGATGTCGTCACGGCGCGAAGGTCGATCTCGGGGCACCGCAGCGCCAGCGCCAGGCAGAAGACGTCGTCGATGTCGTCGCCGATATCAGTATCGAGAATGCTGGGGATCGAATTCATTGGGGCTTTCCGCTCAGTCGGTCGAGCATGAACTGCTTTGCTTTCCGCGTATCCACCGCAACCGCGACGCGATGCGGCCCGTTGTTATCTTTTCTGAAGACGGTTTGGCCATAGGTGTGTTCCGCTCGCGTTTCGACCAGCATGTGGCCGCGCTGCCAGGTAAACCAGTCGTCGTGCAGGAGGGCGACGACCGTCATCGGGTCGAACATCTCCTGCCGCTTATCCACGGTGCGGAATTGCTCGCGAAACGCGTTGAGCACCCGTGCCACCGGCGTGGAAGCGTTGTCGAGTTCGTCCTGTTCCTGCTGGCTGAGCTTGGTGTCGATGCCGATGCGCCAGGGGATGAAATCGATTGGCATACCTGCCCCGCACACCACCGCCGCGGCTTCGGTATCGACGCGGATGTTCCATTCAGCGTGGTAGGCGGTCGCAACTTCGCCTGCCATGGCAATGTAACGCGGAAAGCGGGAGACGTCCGGATCGGCGACGAGCGACAGCGCCAGGTTGGTCAGCGGCCCGACGGTCAGCAGCACGTCCGCCGTCCGGCGCGCTTCGGTCAGCAGTTCCAGCGCGGCGGGGACGTTGGTCTTGTTGTCGGTGCGGTTCAGGGCCGAGTGATACGGCTGCCGCTTCATCGCAAACTCGACGGGCCGGCGCGTGATGACCGACTTCGCGCCGCCTTCGATCTTCGGGCTGACGCCGGCCGCCTTGCACAGGTCGCGGCACATGTCGGCACGCAGCGCGGTATCGTTCAGGACCGTGGTGATCGATTTCACCTCTAGTTCCGGCGAGGTCAGCAGCAATGCGAGACAAAACGCATCATCGATGTCGTCGCCGATGTCGGTATCAAGGTGGACGGTGATTGCCATCTGTGTCGTGGCACGAGTTTTCAACCCGTGTTTCCCATGATGAAGGCACGGGTTAAAAACCCGTGCCGTAAAACATTATTGCACGATTCCCTTTGTCAGCCGCATGAACGCGGTTTCGAGGTTCACTTCCTCTTCCTTCAGCATCATCATTCGATAGCCGGCGGCGACGAGCTTGTGGGGGACGAAGGTGTAATCGTGCACGCCGTCCTTGAGCGCGATCTCGATGTAGCCGTTGTTGACGTTGACGGTTTCCACCGCCGGCTCCTGGCTGAGCATGGCGGCGGCCTGTTCCTGGTGGCTGGCGACGGTGACGTGGACGATCATGCCGGTTCGCACCTTCTTCACGAGGTCGGTCCACGGGCCGGAGTAGATCAGCTCGCCGCGCTCGATGACGCCGACGGTGTTACACATGTCCTGAAGCTCCGGCAGGATGTGCGAGCTGATGATGATCGTCTTGCCCATGTTGCGAAGCGTTTTCAACAGCTCGCGCAATTCGATGCGCGCCCGCGGGTCGAGGTTGCCGGCCGGCTCGTCGAGGAGCAGGACTTTCGGGTCGTGCAGCAGGGTGCGGGCGATCGAAAGGCGCTGCTTCATGCCGCGGCTGAGGCCGTCGACGGGGGCATCGTGCTTGTAGGCCAGATCGGTCAGTTCCAGCACGTCGCCGACGACCTTCGTGCGGGCCGATCCGTTGATGTTGTAGGCTGCGGCGAAGAACTCGAGGTATTCCTGCACGAGCATGTCTTCGTACGCGCCGAAATAGTCGGGCACGTACCCGATCAGCGGCCGGATTTGCCGGGATTGGTAGCCGACGACGTAATCGCACACGCGCGCCTCGCCCCAGGTGGGCTGAAGGAGCGTGGCGAGGATTTTGATAGTGGTGGTCTTGCCCGCGCCGTTCGGGCCGATGAAGCCGAAGCAGTCGCCTTCCTGAATTTCGAGGTTCAGGTTCGCCAGCGCCAGCAGGTTGCCGTAGCGTTTGGTGAGATTAACGGTCTTGATGACGGCGGCCATGGTGCGGTTCTCAGTTGCTCGACTCAGGGGCGGGTAAGGTTGTCGGTGGTGAGGCGTTGACCTGCGACCGGTCCAGCGGCAGGACGAACTGCCAGAACGTGACGCCGTTTCCCTCCGGTACATCACCTTCAACGGTGAGCGGCAGGGGGACGACGTCGTTGGCGCTCTGCGCCAGCACCACCAGTCCTCCGCCCGCGACCGCGCCGGACAAGTCCCACCCGTGCACGCCTCGACGCACGACGTCGACGCGGTTCATCGTGTTGCCAAGGTTTCTCATCGCCGGCAGCCGGTCGTACAGCGACACGATGGGGAACGATTGGCGATAGCCGTCCTTGCCCACGTCCCATCGGGCGGTCTCGCCGACCATGCCGTAGCCCGACGATCTCATGCCGCGATAGAAGTAGGTGGCGGCGTTGTCGAGAAAGCCGAAGCGTCCCTTGTCGCCGTCGAGGGTGAGGGCGAAGTCGTCCTTGTTCAGATCAGTGGTCGCGCCGGCGGCCACTTTGGCGAGGTCGAGCGTCTGGCCGTTGGGCCAGCCGCGCAGGTAGAGCACGTAATCGCGGAACGGCCTGCTGTCGCCTTGTTCCGCTTTATTTGGCGCGGAGAAGACGAAGAGGACATGGCTGAGATCGCGACCGGTATTGTTGGACACGATGCCGGCGAGCGGGCGGTCGGCGTTCGTCAGTTGCGCGTTGCCCGACACCCGGCCGAGCGGGGCGCCGGTCCAGGTCGCTTGCAGTTTCTTCAACGTCGATCGGAATGGCACTTCAGTGACGACCCGTTCGCCGGCGTCGTCGTTGGAGATCGGAACGGTGTACCGCGAGTCGCGCACGTTGGCGGATTTGCTGGAAATATAACGAGGATCAACGCTTCGCGGCGTGATGACCGCCGGCCCGTTTGGATCGCGGCCGTTAAGGGCGACCTGGGTGTCGGGGCGGTCCTGGGGCAGGTAGATGCCGAACCGCGACTGCACGACCGCCGGATCGTTGCCGCCGGACGCCGCGCGAACGAGCGAGACGTGCTTGATCTGCGGGCCGCCGCGAAGGACGAGCTGCGCGATCAGCACCGTCAGCACCGTCGCCACTACCGCCGTCGCGCCGAAGATGAACCAGCTGTAGTGCGACCGCTTTCTCGCCGCCAGCACGAGATACGCGCCCGGCCCGGCGACCACCCAATAGGTGATGAAGAACAGGAACGCCACCGACACCAGAGCGGCGGTCTTGCTGTCGAGGTCAAGCCGCTCCGTGTAGGAATAGCCGACGTCGCGAACTCCCGTGCCGGCCCAGGTGTCCTTCAGGTTCTTCGTATGGTCTTCGTTTCTGGCCAGGATCGCCAGATCATATGTGCTGAATCGTCCCTGCGTGCTCAGGCGGCTGTAAGCCGGCCAATCGAAGACGCGACCCCAGAAGTTCGGCCAGCCCCAGGCGACGTCGCGGATCGACGGATCAGTGATGTCCTGCGCCACCCACGCCACCATGCCCGTGCCGTAAACGCCCCGCGCGATGTAAGGCGTCCTCGTTCCGTCGGGCCAGTCGATCCAGGCGGCGATCAGGCTCTGCGGGTTGGCCTCGGCGTGGGCGAGGCGGTACGGGCCGCGGGCGTTTTTGAACGGATCGAGACGGCGGTTCCCGAATTCGTCGCGCGGGTCGAGCGGCAGCCGCAGGTCGTCGATCGGGTGGAGGATCGATTGCAGCGGCTCGTTGCTGTTCCACGTTTCCACGCGAAGCACGCGGACGGGCAGCAGGTCGTTGAACCGCTCGGCCCGCGCCATCTCCGGGTTCTGTAACACCACCAGTCGGCCGCCGTTGCGGACGTATTGGCGGAGGGCGCGGAACTGGCTGGCGTCGAGCTTGTCGACGTCGGCATCGGTCCAGACGACGGCGTCGACCGCGTCGTAGCCCAGCACGTTGTCGGGCAGGCGCCGCAGGTCGGCGGTGGCGAAAGAGATGTTCTCGGGCAGGCCGAACACGCGGGCCGCGCCGGGATCGAACTCCGTCACGTTGGGTCGGCGTCCGACGCAGAGGATGAGCTTGTCGCCGCGGTCCTGATCGGAGTCGTCCAGGATCGAAGGCATTCGGCCGGCGACGCTGACCTGGGCAATCCGCTTGCTGCCGTCCGGCGTGGCGAGGTAGATCCGCAGTCGCTTGGCCAGGTCTTGCGACGTGCCGCTGGCGGTGCTGGGCAGGCCGTCGTTGATCGACTCGGGCTTGAAGTAGGTCCAGAAGTTCTGCGTGCCCGGGTTGACCAGCACGGGACGGGCGTAGACGACCTCGTCGCCGTCCTCGTCGTATTGGACGACCTGCAATTGATAGTCTTCCGGGCCGGTGCCGTCGGACGTCACCTGCACCAGCAGCGGCACCCAGCAGTCGGCGCGGATGTTGGCTTCAAAGCCGATCGAATCGACTTTGCCCAATACGCCCGCAAACGCGGCCGAGTAAAGCAGGAAGGTGATGATCCCCGCGAGGACAAACCTCATCGGAAGCTATGTAACCCGATGGCGTTCGGGGAGTCAATCTTGAGGACCGCTACCCGCGGCCTTCACGACCTTCAGAACCTTCACCTTGCTTTTGCCCTTGGCGACGACGAAGCCCAGCTTTTCAATCGCCGCGGGCAGGTCTTCGGGCTTGAAGGGCGAGACTTCCAGTTCGAAGCTGTACCGTGCCTCGGCGGCGTCCTTGGTTTCGACGGGGGCGTCGAGTTCCTTCTGAAGCCAATTGGCGATCTCCTTGAGCGTGGCAGCCTTGATCGACCAGCCCTTGAGGGTGGTCATCATCGAATAGCCCTCCTCACTGTCAGCTTTGGTGAGCTTGTCGGCGTTGGGAA
The DNA here is from genome assembly GCA_037189665.1 of Phycisphaerae bacterium. Classification (GTDB taxonomy): domain Bacteria; phylum Planctomycetota; class Phycisphaerae; order Tepidisphaerales; family Tepidisphaeraceae; genus BPJO01. The sequence goes on from JBBCIV010000119.1 coordinate 19,263, forward strand.
GCGAGAGGGCGTAGCCGTCGCGTTCTTCCTCGATGACCGACACATCAGTGCTGAACTGCTTTTTGATCTCCGCTGCCAGTGCCTCGAAGGCGGCGGGCTCCCGGGTGGAGTAGCCAACGATCTTGATGTCGAACCGCCCGTCTGGAAGAGCGCTGATGTCGGCGGCGGGCCAGACCGTGTCGGGGTAGAGTTTCGGGAGCACGTCGGCGAGGCGCACGTTTTCGGCGTTCCACGTCGTGAAGCCACCACCCCAGCTGGAGTTGGAATCGCCCTTGGTGGAAGGCGTGATCGTCACGCTCTTTTCCGCCGCCAGGAGGCCGGCTTGAAGGAGCGTGACGATCGCGATTGCGACAGAGGTTGTTGGTTTGACCATGGCCGCGATTGTACCGCGGCGGGGGGCGTCAGGTCAGCTTAATGTTGTAGAGGGCGTCGTCGATGAGCTTCACGCCGGTCACCTTCGTATTGGTGCTCGTGCCGTTGTGAATGCCGTAGCCGGCGTTGTAGCCGACGATGCCGCCGCTGATCAGCACGCCGGTGGTCTGGATCAGCCGGTGCCCGTCGCCGCCGTTGGCGATCTTGGTGGTGCCGTTGGCGCCGACGCCGACGTAGTTGTTGTAGAACTTGTTGTTCGAGCCCTGGTAGACGTTCACGCCGTTCTGCTTGTTGCCGGAGATGACGTTCCGGTCGGCGGTCGCGGTGCCGCCGATGGTGTTGTCCTTGGCGCCGTTGGTGACCTCGATGCCCTTCCACTGGTTGGCGATGGCGTACGTGCCGTTCTTGTCGGTGCCGACCTTGTTGCCGATCACCTTGTTGTTGTACGCGCTGCTCAGCCACAGCACGATGCCGGAATACTTGTTGCCGGACACGAGGTTGTTCTGCACCACGTTGCCGTCGCGGCTGATCTCGATGCCGTACATGCCGTTGGCGATCGCCTTCGTGCCGGCGGCGTTCGTGCCGACGTAGTTGCCGATGACCTTGATGCCCTTGGAGCCGGCGCCGCTGACGATGATGCCGTCGTGCGTGTTGCCCGCGACGACGTTTTTCGCCGCCGCGCTCGTGCCGCCGATGGTGTTGTAGGGGGCGCCGTCGTTGGCGATGCCGTTCCTGACGTTTCCGATCGCCTTTTCGCCGGTCCAGTCGGTGCCGACGTAGTTGCCCAGGACGGTGTTGCCGGTCGAGGCGCTCGACCACATCTGGATGCCGCCCGACCCATTGCCGCTGACGACGTTGCGGTCGTTGGCGCCGGTGCCGCCGATCGTGTTGTTGTTGATCGAGACGACGATGCCCTTCTGCCCGTTCTTGGCGGCGGCGGTGCCGGCGTTGTTCAGGCCGATCCAGTTGCCCCGGACGACGTTGCCGCCCTTGTTCACCAGGATGATGCCGTTGCCGCTGAAGCGGTTGATGATCAGGCCCTTGATGGTGCTGTTGCCGCCGCCCACGCGAATGCCGTCGCCGGAGGTCTTGTCGCCGCGGATTTCGATCAGCGGCTTGCCTTTGTAGCCGGGCTGGGTCGTGCCGTCGATGGTGACGGCGTACTTCAGCATCGGCAAGGCCGACGTCGGCGTGATGGTCTTGAGGCCCGAGCCGATGTTGAACTTGATCACGTCGGCATCGCTCGACTTGTTGGCCTTGGTGATCGCGTCGCGCAGCGAGCCGGCGCCGGAATCGGCGGCCGTCGTCACGACGAAGGTCGCGAAGAGGCGGCGGTCTTCCACCGCTTCCATCATCGGGATCTGAGCTGAACTCGTGCTCATGCGGATCTTCCTCACAACGTCGAACTCGGAGTTAGTGAATCGAAACATAGGCAAGATGTACGATCGGGCAAGCGGCGGACGACCTTGAAATGCAGAAAAGTTTCGCAATGTAAAACTGTGCCGTTCATGCCGCCGTCACGAAAAACGGGACGTGGCATGGGCGAGCGGAGGACGTGAAACTATCGGAGCCGCGCTACGCAGGGCTGTTATAAGGCGTGTTGGGGGAAGGACTTACTTATGGCCTTCGGGCGGCTTATCGGACAGGTATTTCCTTTCGATCGCCGCCGCCAGATCGACGTCGTTGATGTTGGCGAGCGTACATAGCCAGGCCACCACATCGGCGAATTCTTCTTCCAGGTTTGCCCGGTCAGCGCCGTTGAGCGCGGTTGCCAGCTCGCCGATCTCCTCGATGAACCACACGAACGTCTTGGGCGTGCCGCGCTCGCGGTCCACCTTTTCGTACTTCTCCGAAATGTGTTTTTGAAACGCGGCGATGGTGAGGTTGCTGGAAGACATGGGGGCGGTTGATCCCTTCTACTTATTGCGCTGTGTCTCTGGCCGGCTCGGCCTTACGTTTCAATTCCCAGAGCTTGATCTGCTCCGACGTCTTGCGCGCCAGGTCGGCGGTGGTGTTGTCGTTCAATCGCGTGGCGGCGTCGGCGACCAGGTCGTGCGCGGAGGCATCGTATAGATCGACGTACGTCGCCTCGTGGGCCCACTTCAGGGCGTTGGGCATGTCGTCCAGGCGAAGGTACAGCCGCGCGATCTGCTTGGCGATCTTGTTGTTCTGCAACTCGAGGATGTGCAGAAATTTCAAATGCTCGATTGCTTTGGCGGGATCGCCCGTGTCCTTCTGCAGGTATACCAACGCCAGTCGCTGGTTGACCGTGAGGTTGTGCGGCTGCAGGGCATAGGCGTTATCGAACGAGGCGCGGGCCTGTTCCCAAGTTCGCGCCTTGACGGCCATCTCGCCTTCTTTGATCAGCGCTTCGACCTTCTCCGTCGATTCCTCGTCGTAGCCCCACGGCTTAAGCTGCACCTTCATCCAGGCGTGCCAGCCTTTTTCCACCTCTTCCAGCGGCTTACCGGTGGCGGCGAGGAAGGCGTCTTCGTCGCTCTTGGAGGTGGCGTAGGCGTTCAGCAGCTTGACGATCGAATCAGTGCCGAAGGTGGCATCCATGTAGCGGGCGAGGTAAGAGCCCTGCGTGTAAGCCTGCTCGCCGTCGTTCGGGCGGGTGGGGCGGACGAACGCGTTGGCGAGGCCGCGCACGGTGAACAGGTCGTCGTTCATCGTGCGCTCGTACAACTCCTGCGGCACGTCTTTGAAGCGGAACGGCACGCCTTCCTGCCACACCGCCAGCCCTTCGGTCAGCCAGCGCGGCGTGCGGTGATTGGTCTGCAGCAGGTTGACCGTGTGGACGAACTCGTGCTTCAGCACGCGGGCCCAGTTGAAGTTGCCCTGCTTCGTGCCGCGCCGCGGCGCGATCGTCGCGAGCATGCGGCCGAACGAGACGCCGAAGTTCTCGATGCCGGGGACGCCCGCGATCCGAACGCTGAACTCGTCGTCGTTCGGGAACACTTGCACCAGCACCTTCTGCTTCGGCTTGTACTGAAACACGCGCGTCACGTCGTCGTACACGCGCTCCATGTACGGCCCGATCTGCTCGGCCACGATCGGGTCGGCGTCGCCGTCAAAGTAGAAGACGTAGTGCTCGGTTTCGACCTTCTGATACTTCGCGATCTCCTCCAGCAGGCGAAGGTAGTTGACGGTCTTGACGTTGTACGGATCGGACTTGTACGCCTCGTCGAGGACCGCCTGTGCCTCGGCCTCGCGGCCGTCGTTCAGGTAGATGTCGCCGAGCTCATGGCGGGCCTCGGTCTCCCATGGGGTGCGCTTAAGCGCCTCCTTCAACACGCGTTCGGCGGCCTCCTTCTGATACGCGTTGTTCAGGATGCTGCCCGCCAGCAGCAGGGCGTCGCTGCGCCTGGGGGCGATCGCGTCGGCCTTGGCAAGCAGCGCGTCAAGCTGCGATTCGTCGCCGCTGATGAACTCCAGCGCCGCGCGCAGGCCGATCGCCTCGACGCGGTTCGGATATCTCGTTTCCAGCGCCGTCGACCGTTCGGCGGCCTGCGTCCACTGTTGGGCCCGGGCGAGCAGCGCGGTTTCCCAGAAGGCGGCGTCGAAGCTGTCGGGGTCGTTGTCACGGAAGGAATCGATCAACTGCCGCACCGCGCCTTCGTTGCCGGCGGACATCTGGATCATGATCCGCATCACGCGCGGGTCGCGGCCGGCGCGCTTGGTGGCGGGGTCAAGGTACTTGGCGGCGTTGCGGAGATCGCCGCGCGACATCGCGAACTCCGCCGCCGCGATGCGCGAGGGGATGTGCTCGCGATCGACCACGTCGAACGCCCGCAAAAACATGTTCAGCACCGTGTCGTTGAGCTGCGGCAGGTCCTTGTACGCCATCGTGAGCGTGGCCCACCGATGCACCGCGGTGGCGATGTCGGCCAGGTCGTCGGCATTCTCAAACTGATCGGGATCGGCCCGCCACTTTTGCAGGTACGACTGCTGGCCTTCGAGGAACCAGCTATATCCCGCGATTGCCTCGTCAAACCGCCCGGCGGCCTCCAGCGCCTGGGCGCGAAGGAGGTTGGCGGGGATCGAATCGGGCGATTTGGCGATCGCCTTGTCCGCGGCGGCAAGGGCCGCAGCGCGGTCGGCGTTCTCGAGCGCCAGCCGTCCGCTCAGGATCGCGGCGTCGGCGGAATCGAGCGTGCCGAGCAACTGCTGCGCCGACGTCAGCTCGCCAAGCCCGGCGAGGCATTGCGCCCGCAGCATCGCGAGCGTGATCGGATCGCCGTCCGACACTTTCGTCAGCGCCGACAGCCCCGCGCGATACTTGCCCGCCGTCACTTCGGCGCGGGCGCGGTCGAGCGCGTCGGCATAGGCAGGGAGGTCGATCTTTGGCGATTCTTCGGGGATGAACCGATCGACCCACTCGTCCACCGTCGATTTCATCTCCGCGCTCGCCACCGACGCGAACGCGGCCGACAGCGCCAGTACCGTTCCGGCGAACTTGGTTCGACACGATTTCATCGCCCTTGAGTATACTCACTCGGGATGCTGGACGTCGCCACCTTGATCGGAAACAAAGAGATGTTCCCGGTTCTCGCCCATTGGGACTTCTTCAACCACGCCGGCGTATCGCCGCTTCCCCGCATCGCCGCCGACCAGATGAAGCGGTTCGCGAACCAGGCACAGTCGCAGGCGTACCTTAACTCGTCGTGGTACGCCGACATCGAGGTGCTGCGAAAAGCCTGCGCGAAGTTGATCAACGCCGACCGCGACGAGATCGCGTTCGTGAAGAACACGTCCGAGGGCATCGCGATCGTGGCGGGCGGCGTCGAGTGGCAGTGGGGCGACGGCATCGTGACGACCGCGGTGGAGTATCCCTCGAACATCTACCCGTGGATGGAGATCGCCCGCTCGCGCGGCGCACGGCTGGAGATGGTGCCCGAACGGGCGATGTCCGACGGATCGCGCGCCGTGCCGACGTCGGCCATCCTCGAAGCCGCGAGTAAGCCGCAGACGAAAGTCGTGGCGCTTTCGGCGGTGGAATACGCGTCCGGCCAGCGGCACGAACTGGCGAAGATCGGCGCGTTCTGCCGCGAGCGGGGCATCCTGTTCTGCGTCGACGCGATCCAGGCGATCGGCGTGCTGCCGTTCGACGTGAAGGAGATGAGGATCGACTTCGCGTCCGCGGACGGGCACAAATGGATGCTCGGGCCGGAGGGCGCGGGGATGTTCTACTGCCGGCGCGGGCTGATCGAGCACATCCGTCCGCTGATGGTCGGATGGATGAACGTCGTCAACGCGCAGAACTACGGCCACTACGACTACACCCTCAAACCCGACGCCGGCCGGTTCGAGTGCGGCACGTACAACATCGCCGGATTGCTGGGCATGCTCGGCGCGATCACGATGATCAACCAGGTTGGCATCGACGTGATCTGGCCTCGCGTGCAGACGCTCGCGGACCGACTGGTGGCGGGCGTGCGGCGCAAGGGGTACGAGGTCGTCTCGCCGATGTCGGATGAGGCGCGGAGCGGCATCGTCAGCTTTGTTGCCCACGGTCACTCGCACGACCTCATCTTCAAGAAGTGCCGCGACGCCCGCATCGAGATCGCCAAGCGCGAAGGCCGACTCCGCGCCAGCCCGCACTTCTACAACACCGAGCAGCAGATCGACCACCTGATCGACGCGTTGCCGTCGCATTAGGCAATGCCTTTCGTAGCTGCGACGCAGGCGTCGCAGCTACGATCACCAAGTCACGGCTTCGAAATCATTATCATATCAGTCTTCTGAAAACTGATATGATAATACCTCATCTCTCAAACCGGCGGGCTTTCCTTCGCGAGGACGAAATCGACGCTCGCCGAGCGCGTGAAGCAGGCGGGGTTTTGCGTGTTGACGTACTCGCGCAGCAGGTCGTCGCCGACCTGAAGCTGCCCGGTTTCAGCGAACCACGCCGGGATGTCGGCGGCGCGGGGGGCGCTGGCGTCGTCGACGGTCATGCGTGACTCGAACACCCACAGCCGGTCGCACACGCCGGCCTTGAAAATCGATCGTGCGAGCGTGGGGCCGGGCTCGACGAGCACGTGGCTGTACGGCTTCTTCACGTATTGCCCCGCGCTGAACGCCGCGCCGATCAGGTCTTCGCGCTCCGCAGGTGGCCAGACGACACGGACGCCTTGCTGCACAAGCGGCTCGAAGTTCGACGACGGGGCGCTCAGGCTTGTCACCACCACCGTTGGCGTCATCAGCGCGGTGCGAACGAGGTGGCTCGACACGGGCATGCGCAATCGGCGGTCGAGCACGATGCGTTCGGGCGTGCGGACCGCGGGCACGCCGCGCACGCTGAGCATCGGGTCGTCGCTGAGGACGGTGTTGATGCCGACCAGGATCGCGTCGGACCTGCTGCGCAGCGTGTGGACGAGCGCGTTCGCCTCCGGGCCGGTGATGCGCAGGCGCATTCCTTCATGGCCTGCCACCTTGTGGTCGGCGGTCTGAGCCCACTTCATCGTCACGAACGGGCGGTCGAACTGCGCACGAAGGATGAACGGCGCGATCAGCTGCCTGAACTCCGCCGCCAGCGCGTCGGGCGCGAGATCGACCTCGATGCCGGCCTCGCGCAGCATGCGGACGCCATTGCCGTTGACGAGCGGATTGGGGTCGGGGCAGCCGATCACCACGCGCGATACGCCGGCCTCGATGAGGCGGGGGGCGCAGGGGGGGGTCTTCTTGTTCTTGTGACAACAGGGCTCGAGCGTGACGTACGCGGTCGCGCCCGCGGGCGATTCGCCGGCGGCGACGCACGCGGCGAGCGCGGTCGGCTCGGCGTGCGGGCCTCCGAACTCGGCGTGGTAGCCCTCGCCGATCACCCGGCCGGCCTTGGTCAGCACGCAGGCGACCATCGGGTTCGGTTCCACGCGTCCGCGGCCGTTCATCGCGAGGCGGTACGCTCGACGAAGATGACGTTCATCGTCGGCCTGAAACATCAACGGGCCTCTTCGGCCTTGTTAGGCGACTCGTCGGGCAGTCGCGATGTCATCGGGTCTTCGCGGCGGAGCATCGTGAATAGGAACATCCCCGCCACGCCGGTGCACAGCAGGCTGTCGGCGATGTTGAAGATCCACGGAAAGACCGCCGCGTCGGGCAGGGACGACCACAGCTCCGACCAACGCCTGTCTGGAAAGGCGTAGATCATGTCGCGCACGTAGCCGTAAATGGCGCGGTCATACAGGTTGCCGAGCACGCCTGCGACCAGCATGCCGAGGAGGATCTGGTAAAGCCGCTGCCGGCCGGACTTGGCGAAGAGATAGCCGAGCAATCCCATCGCCATCACCGACACCGCGATGAACAGCACCCGCGCCCCCTGGCCAATGCCAAAGACCGCGCCGCGGTTCTCGTGGTAGCGAAAGTGCAGGTAGCCGGGAATCGCGCGGTATTCGTGCGAGTCGATCTCGCGGTCGAAGCCTGGGATCGCGTACTCAATCATTAGCCGTTCGACGGCGAGGTACTTGGTGCACAGATCGGCGCCAAGTCCCACCAAAAGCGGCACGAGCAGGCACGTCCAGGCCAGCGGCGAACGCAATGGGCTGCGAAATGATCGATCCATCGGGCTGTGATTCTACAACGGGATAAAGGGAAATGGGAATGTCGAATGACGCGTGCCGAATGTCGAATCAGAGAGACGGATGTGAGGATCGCACGCAATGCGCGATATTGCGTCGTCGGGCAGAAGACGATCCACGAATGAACACGAATCTCCACGAATCAAGAATTTGGCCACTGATGGGGCACTGATTCGCACTGATGAAAATGCATCTATTGCGTTCAATTCAATCGGTGTAGATCAGTGGCCCATCGGTGGCTAAATACTTTCTCCGCGTCTCCGCGTGGCGTATTTCTCATGCAAGATCGTGTTCAGTACGCCCGGCGGAACATTCGCTTTTCGAGTTGGCGGGCGTACTCGATGGAGTATTTTGCCCACGGTTGGGCTTCGAGGCGCGGGACGGCGATCGGCTTGCCGGTGCCCTCGCAGATGCCGTAGCTGCCGTCCTGGATTTTTGCCAGTGCGACCTGAATTTCCCGCAGCAGTTGGCGGTCTTTTTCGACCAGGCCGAGCGTGAATTCCTGCTCGTAGTTGTCCGTGCCGGTGTCGGCCATGTGCAGGGGGAGGTTCGACAGGTTGGTGTTGCCGGAGCGGAGCGCTTCGCGCTCCATGCTCGAGACGTCGCCGAGCAATTCGCGGCGTTTTTCCAGCAGCAGGGCGCGGAAGTGTTCGAGTTCCTTCGCCGACAGGCCGGCGCGGTTCTTCTGCATCTTCGAGTCGCTGGTGACGGGCTTGGGCGGCAGGCGGACGGGGGTGTCGTCCACGCGCGCCTTCAGGGCCTTGAGCTTCTTCTTTTTGAGCAGCTTGGCCGCCTTGATCGGCGTGAGTGCTAGTTTTGCAGTGAGGCTGACCTTGGTCGCCGTCGGCACGACTGGCTTGGCGGCGGGAGTGGCTGGCTTGGTCGGAACCGCGGCCTTGACGGCAGGTGTGGGCTTGACTGGGGCCGGCTTTGTCGCAACGGGTTTGGCGGCCGGTTTCGACGACGGCTTGGACGGGGCGACGGCCTTCGTGGAAGGCCGGCTGGCCGGCTTTGCTGACTTCGGGGTGACGGCCGACTTCTTTGCGGGGACGAGCTTGGGTTTGGGCTTGCCAGCCCCCGGTTTCTTTCCAGATTTCTTCGCCACTGGTGCGCCCAAACCTTTCTGCTGCCGCTCGCGCCCCCTCACCATGCCTCCACATCCGACCCGCGCCGCATTCGCGCATCCAGCCCTGTGCAGAGCACAGCAAGAATATGGAACGCCATCAGTTGTGTCAAGATCTTGTACCGAACATCGTGCGAACCGGGCCGGAATTGTAGGCCTGTTCAGACGGCGGATTTTGCGCATTCGGCATTCGAAGCCCGGCCCTCTATACTTTCGCCGATGTTCCGCCTCACCCGAGAAGTGCGGTTTGCCCTGAATGTCGACCCGTCCGCCGTCCCGGCGTCGCCCAATGGGCACGGCGGATCGCCTGCGGTGCAGGGATTGGCGCACTATTTTACCTTACGGGTGACGTTAGCCGGCGAACTTGACCGTCAGAGCAGTTACCTCCGCAATATTAAGGATGTCGATTCGCAGGTCCGCGCGCTGGCCGTGCCGGCGCTGGCAAAGCGGGTCGCAGAGGGAGGGCGGTTCACGTACGCCGGCGCGATTGGCGCGATTGCGGGATCGCTGGCAGGCGCCTGGCCGGGCGTGACGGTGGAAAAGCTGGAACTGGGCCTGAGCCCGTATCAATCGGTTTCAATGCTGTCGTCGGAGCCTGACATGATTCGCCTTTCGCAGAAGTTCGAGTTTTCCGCCGCCCATCGGCTGCATAATCCAGAGCTGGACGCCGCCGCTAATCGCGCTACCTTCGGCAAGTGCAACAACCCGCTTGGCCACGGGCACAATTATGAGGTGCAGGTCACCCTTGTCGGCACGCCTGACGCCGCCGGCGTGCTGCTGCCCGTCCACGAGTTCGAATCCATCGTCGAACGGCACGCGATCGACCGGCTGGATCACAAGTTTCTCAACCTGGAAGTCGACCTGTTTCAATCGCTGAATCCCAGCGTCGAAAACATCGCCAAGGTCATCTACGACATGCTCAGGCAACCCCTCGCCAAACCCCACTGCCGGCTTGCCGCCGTCACGGTCTGGGAAACGCCGAAGACCTGGGCGGAATACGCGGAGGAATGAGCCGCGGATTTGAAACGCTCCTCCGTTCTTGATCGTCACAATTCCGCGGTTTCACCACTTTCGTCCGACGAAACACACATGGATTATCTGCTCATCGCACTCGGCTCGCACGGCGACGTTCACCCGTTCATCGGAATTGGCAGAGGGCTGGCGGCGCGCGGACACGCGGTGCGGGTGATCGCCAACGAAGTGTTTGGCGAGACGGTCCGCAAGGCGGGCCTCGGCTTCGTAAAACTCGGCACCGGCCAGGAGTATCGCCGGATCATGGAGAACGCCGACGTCTGGCATCAGACGAAGGGCCCCAAGGCGATCATGAACTTCGTCGGCGAGAATCTGCGCATCGCCTACGATGCCGTCCGTGCCACCGCGTCGGCGGATACGATATTGGTCGGATCGACGATGGCCTTCGGCGCTCGATGCGCCAGCGAGGCGCACGGCTACCGGATGGCGACCGTTCACCTTGCGCCGATCTGCATTCGGTCGAGCGTAGTTATGCCCCTCCTGCCGGGCGGGATGAACATGAACGCGCTGCCGCGGTTCGCCCGCGGGGGGTTCTGGAGGATCGCCGACCGGTGGATCATCGATCCGATGATCCTGCCGGTGCTCAACCCGTTCCGCGAAGAGCTGCGCCTGCCGCCGGTGAGGCGATTTCAGCAGGGGTGGTGGCACGCGCCGATGCTGACGATCGGCCTGTGGCCGGAGTGGTTCTTTCCGCGTCAGTCCGACTATCCCGAACAAGCTCGGCTGGCGGGTTTCGTGCAATACGACGAGGGCGATCACGTCTCGCTCGACGCCGACCTCGTGCGATGGCTCGACGCAGGCGACGCCCCGATCGCCTTTACCCCCGGCAGCGCGATGCTCTTCGGCCAGGATTTCTTCCAGGCCGCCGCCGCCGCCTGCGTGCGGATCGGCCGTCGCGGTCTTCTGTTGACGCGCCATGCCGAGCAGATCCCGAAATCGCTTCCCGACACCGTTCGCCACGTGCCGTTCGCGCCGTTCGGACAACTGCTGCCGCGATGCTGTGCGCTCGTCCACCACGGCGGGATCGGCACGACCGCGCAGGGCCTTCGTGCCGGCGTGCCCATGCTGGTGATGCCGATGAGCCACGACCAGTTCGACAACGCCGCGATCTGCAAACGCCTGGGCGTCGCCGACTGGCTTAGCCGCCGGAAGTTTACCGCTGGCCGCGTTGCGGAAAAGCTGGATTGGCTCCTGACCTCGCCCGAGGTGAAGTCCGCCTGCGACCGCGTCGCCGATCTTGCGAAACGGGATCGCGCCGTCGAAACCGCGTGCGATCTGATCGAAGGCGCATTCAGTTAGATAGAGCAACGAACCGAATGTTGTAGCCGCGACGCCTGCGTCGCCCATTCGAGACGTTCCGAAAAACCAATGGGCGAC
>JBBCIV010000120.1:0-34624 GCA_037189665.1 Phycisphaerae bacterium
AGGCAATCGCCGACGGGCAGGATGCGGATAAAGCGTGGAAGGCGATCATCGGGCCGGACAACCGGGCATTTTTGGAGGGCTGGCAGCGGTTCTGGTCGCAGGCCTCGGTGGAGAATGAAAACGAATGGCGTCAGCGAGCCAACGTGCTGGTCACCGCCGCAGGTATCGCCCGGGTGAACGCAACTTTCGGCGAACAGGTGAAAGACCTGCAGGTGTACTTTCGCGCATGCCAGTCCAAAAAGATCCAGTTGAAGGACACACCTGAGACATGGCTTCCTCCCGATTTATTGCTCAAAGCCGCCGCCGAGCGGGATCAGACGGGCAAGTGGACGCTCTCCTACGACCCGCGCGGACGGCCGGTGGTCACGCTGCAGCGCAACGGGCTTCCGACGCTTCAGGCAAGCTATGATCGCTTCCGAAACCTCGATCGAACGGTCCTGCGCGTCGAGCCGTCCCGTTAAGCCTTACCGGACCCTTTCTGCGGGTCGCATTCCCGCAACTGTTGGCTTGTCACAAGCATCCTATGAAGGCTATGCTACTGGTGAAGTATGTAGTAGTGCCCCGCCGATCGACAGCGGATCGTCGGCGTGGTCAACGAGGCCAACTTAGGCATGGTTCCGCGGCCGGTAAGTATTTGCTGCCGCGGGGGTTGTGATGAGCGAAATGAACGTCGATCCGGTCCTCAATTTCACGATTTGTTCCCTGGTTTCAGCACTGGTCGCCTTGGCGGCCTTTTTCGTGCTGCGCCGGGCGACGCAAACGCGAAAACCCGTCCGCGTACGGGTCATGCCGCTTCGACCTTTCGTTTCGCCCGATACGGACTTTCAGCTTCCCGTCCACCGGGCGGGATTCGGCACGCGCATTTCCAATCGCGGTCCACCTGTCCCACAAGCACCCCTGCGCCCCGCAGACGCCGATCCCGACCGCCGCTCGTCGTAAGCTTCGCGCTTGCGACAGGCGCCTGCCGTTTGCCTCCTTTCAATTCGGTCCGCTGATCGAACCGGGTCACGCGCCCAATTCGCCGCGTTCTTGTGGCGAGTTCGCGTCGATCCGCACGCAGGAGGTCGTACATGGAATACGTCATTGGGCTGGTCATCGGCCTTGTCGTCGGTGGAGGAGGGCTCTTCGCTTTCCTTCAGTTCACCGGCAAAAACATCATTCAACAGGCAAAACAGGATTCGGAGCAACTCAAACGGCAGGCGCAACTGGAGGCCGAAACCAAGATCCGCGAAACCGAACTCGTCGCACAGCAGAAGGCCCTGAAGCTCAAGGAACAGTTCGAGCAGGAGCAGAACGTCGCCCGCCGAAAACTGGATGACCAGGAAGCCCGGATTGAGAAGCGCGAGTCCACGCTCGACAAGAAGCTCGACACCCTTTCTCACAAGGAACGCAATCTCGATGACCTGTCCGCCAAGCTCGAGCGACAGCAGAAGTCGATTACCGAAAAGGAAAACGAGCTCATCGGCCTGTTGAAGGACGAGCGCGAGCGGCTGATGAACATCACCTCGCTCACGATCGACCAGGCCCGCGACATGCTGCTGAAGCGCATCGAAAACGAGTGCCGCAGCGAGATCGGCGAGATCGTGCAGAAATTCGTCAGTCAGGCGGAGGAAGAAGGCAAGGACAAGGCCCGGCAGATCATCCTCGGCGCCATCCAGCGCTACGCCGCCGACCAGACCGCCGACCATACGGTCAGCACAGTCACCATCCCGTCTGACGACATGAAAGGCCGCGTAATTGGCCGTGAGGGGCGCAATATCCGGGCGTTTGAGAAGACCACCGGCGTTGACGTCATCATCGACGACACGCCGGGCGTGGTCGTCGTGAGCTGTTTCGATCCGGTGCGTCGCGAGATCGCCCGCATGTCGCTCGAACGCCTCGTGCAGGACGGCCGCATCCATCCGGCGCGCATCGAAGAAGTCCACGCGCTGGTGACGAAGGAGATGGACGACACGCTCATCAAGATGGGCAAAGAGGCGGCCCAGGAAGCCCACCACCCCAACCTCGCCCGGCCGATCATCCCCATGCTCGGCCGGCTGGGGTTCCGCACCAGTTACGGGCAAAACGTGCTGAAGCACTCGCTGGAAGTGGCGTACCTCGCCCAGATGATGGCCGACGAGCTCGGCCTCGATGGCGAGTTGGCCCGCCGCTGCGGGCTGCTGCACGACATCGGCAAGGCGATGGACCACGAGCAGGAAGGCGGCCATCCGCTGATCGGCATGGAGTTCCTGAAGAAGTTCAACGAGCCAGAGGCCGTCCTCAACGCCACCTGGGGCCACCACGGCGACGTCCCCGCGACGACGCCGTACACCCCGCTGATCATGGCCGCCGACGCGATGAGCGCGTCGCGCCCCGGCGCGCGACGTGAATCGCTCGAACGCTACATCAAGCGATTGCAGGAACTGGAAGAGGTGGCGACGAACTTCGACGGCGTGCGCCAGGCCTACGCCATCCAGGCCGGCCGCGAGGTGCGCGTCATCGCCGACGCCCGCATGCTCGACGATCGCTCCAGCGCCAAGCTCGCCCGAGATATCGCCAAGAAGGTCGAACAAGACCTGACCTACCCCGGCGAGATCAAGGTCACCGTGCTGCGCGAGGTGCGAAGCGTCGAATACGCCCGCTGATCGGCGCGTCAGTCAACTGTGGAATGAACGAAGCCGCGGAGCACGCACGCTCCGCGGCTTCGTGCGTTTCTCTTCACACCCCCGACAGCGCCGGCGGCTCGACCGGCGGCCTCGCGCGCGGCCGGGCGTCTTTCGACTTAAATCCAGCCCACGCCACCGTCACCAATACCACCTGCGCCGCCAACACACACCAGACGATCGCCGGCCACCCGCCCGCGTGCCATGGAATCGCCAGTGCCGCCGCGCCGACGCATCCCCCCAGATAATACAGCGACACGTATAGCCCCGATGCCGCCGACCGCGCCTCGCGAACCACCTTCCCCACATGGCTCGATGCCGTCGCCTGCGCGACGAAGATGCCGCTCGACGCCAGTGACACGCCGATCATGAACACCGTCAGCGAGCGCGACAACGTCATCGCCGCTCCCGCGCACGCCAACGTTGCCGCGATCGTCATCCCGACGCGATGTCCCCACCGCTGCGTCGCCAGGCCGGACAACGGCGTGATCACGAGCCCCAATGCGTAAACGAGAAACACCAACCCAAGCTGCGTCGTCGAAAGCGAGAACGGCGGCGCCGCGAGATGAAAGGTGGCGTATGAGAACAGCCCCACATGGCAAAACAGCACGAGGAACCCCGCCGCATACGTCGCCAGCAGCGGCCGATTGCGCAGGTGCGATGCCATGGCGATGAACATCACGCGGGCGCTGGCCGGGCGCCGGAAGTTCTTCGACGCAGACAGCAGCCACCACACCAGGCACGCCCCCGCGCACGTCAATCCGGCAATCGCGCCGAAGGCGCCGCGCCAGGTGCCCGCGTCGGCGATCATCGCCGATGACAGCCTGCCGGTCAGCCCGCCCAGCACCGTTCCGGTGATGAACAGCGCCGTCGTCGCGGCGGCAGTATCGGGGGACTCTTCGCTGATGTAGGCCAGCGTTACCGCGATCACCCCCGGCGTGAAAATCCCGCCGAGGAACCGCCAGAAGATGAGCTCTTCAAGCGAGCCCGCCAGCGCGCATCCCAGCGTCGCCAGCGCAAGCATGAACAGGCACGGCACGATCACGCGCTTGCGGCCGATCGCGTCAGCCCAAGCCGCAACAAACGGCCCCGCCAGCGCCACTCCGCCCGCCGCGGCGCTCACGGTGAGCGAGACGCGCGATTCGGTCGCGCCGAACTGCTCTCTCAGCATCACCAGCAGCGGTTGCGGCGCGTAAAGCTGTAAGAAGGCGCAGAATCCTGCCGCAACCACCCCCGCCTCCAGCCGGCGGCGCGCCGTGGCCTTGGGAAACGGAGAAGCGTTCGAGTCGTCCATCGGGGGCCGGATTATCCCGCTCGCCGCCCGCCAGACAAACCCTCGCTCGCATCCGGACGAGTCGATCACTCCCTGGCTGGCGTGCCCGGCTTCAGCAGGTCGTGGCCGATCGTGCTTTGGCCGACACGCTGGTCGTCCTCGCGCTGGTAGACGCGGACGTAGTCGATCGACATCGATTGCGGGAACGCCGAATCGTCGATCCCGTGCCGTCCCGCCCACCCGCCGCCAATGGCGAGGTTCAGCAGCACGTGCGCGTTGGGCGCCTCCTTGCCGCTGCCGAGCACCCACTTGTACTTCATCTTGACGATCGATTTGCCGTCGACGAAGAACTCGACCGTGTCGTCGCGATCCCACAGTGCGGCGAAGACGTGGTAGTCGTCGTAGAAGTCGAACGGCGCGTGATAATAGCCATTGCCGCCGCTCTTGCTCTTGAACTCGGGGCAGTGGGAAATCAGCGCGTTCTCCCACGGGTTCGGCTCGCCCTTCTTCGGCCGGGCGTGGGCGGCAATGTGGATCATGTTCGACCGCTCTTCCTTCCCGTTGAGCGGAAACTCCAGAATATCGATCTCCGGGGGCCAGCCGGTCTTGCCCTCGGCATCCGAATCCGAGTTCAGCCAGAACGCCGGCCACACGCCGAGGCCCCTGGGCATCTTGATTCGCGACTCGAAATAGCCGTACTTGAACGTCTTCTTCGAACGAATCATGCCCGATTCATACTGAAAGCGCGGGTTGCTCGTCGGCTTCAGCCGCGCGGTCAGTTCCAGCGTCGAGCCCGTCATGATGTGGTTGTCGTTCTCGGCGTACTTCTGCCGCTCGTCGTTCAGCGTGGCGAGCTTGCCGTTATCGTAAATGTAACGCGTCCACCATTTGCCGATGTCGAGCGAGGACGAGTCCATCTCGTCGGCAAACACTTTCACATAACCGGGGGGCACGTACGGACCGTCGGCGTCCGGCTTCGGCGCGGGGTCGGCCAACGCGATCGATCCAGTCGCGAGAAAAAGCACGCCGGACAACGCCAAATGCAAACAAGATGAAAATAACATCCGAAATTCCTTCGTTTGGCCATCATTGACGATGAATCGTATTCTCGGTCCAGAACTTGTACATCGAACCATTCACTGTGTTGCTGGCCAATCGCGAGCCACAGTCAATGTAAATAAAAGGAAATAAAATCATCCATCGCGGCCAGCGTTCGCTCTCGCAAGTTTGTATGCCGACGGGCGGTTCGCTACGCTCGCGGGCATCGCGGAATGGCACCTGATGAGAAGACCGGCCGTCGATTTTCCGTACCACAGTGAAACCGGATGCGCACTGGGGCGGATCTCCTGGTCCGGCCCGTATGTACGCAGCCCCGGCCAGCCGATGTCGAAAGACGAGTTTCTCCACTTCGTCTACGTCACCCGCGGCGTCTGCGAGTTCGAGGACGAGAACGGCACGCGGCTGCTCTCTCCCGGCGACATGATGGTCATCCTTCCCGGCAAGCGAAAACGCTATCAGGCCCCGCCAGGCGAGGAGTGGGATGAACGCTACATCAAGTGCGACGGCCCGCTGACGGTGATGTGGCAGAAGGAAGGCCTCATCACGCCGGACGACATCATCTGGCACCTGCAGCCGGTCGAATACTGGGTGGATCGCATGATCGACGTCATCGGCGACGTCGCCGCGCCTGATCCCGATGAATCGCTCGCCCAGCTTGGACGGCTTCAGGCACTGCTGGCGGACATGCGGCTGGCCCGGCGGCTGGGCAGCGCGTACGCGGACGATCGCGTCTGGCTTCGGCAGGCGAGAAAGTTGCTGGAGGCCAGCGAATCGCGCAACCGCCCTGATCTTCAGATGGTGGCCGACGAGCTCGGCTGCGGTTACCACAGCTTCCGCCGCCGGTTTACGCAGCTCGCGGGCATCGGGCCCGCGCAATACCGCCTGCGATCACAGATCGGCCTGGCACGAGCGATGATGATGCAGAGCCCCACGATCGGCAACAAAGAACTGGCCGCCAAGTGCGGGTTTGCGGACGAATTCCACTTCTCGCGTCAATTCAAACGCGTTGCCGGCCTGTCGCCCAGCGAGTACCGCCAGCAATGCCGCATCAGCCGAGCCCCCGCCACCGACGAAGCTGAGTGAGCAAAGCATCAACTCTCACTTTAGCCATCCAGACTGAACCCTCGAAAACCATTTAAACACTTCATATGAAATAACTTAAAGAAAATCATCTTCTGCGACAGCATTGGCATTAAATTCACTTTTTGACATGCCATTGCGCACTAATTCCATTCGCCCCCCGATCCAGCCGACTTACAGTGATAGCGTCACATTTTGAGCCGGCGCCGCGGTGCCAGCCCCAAAGGGCAAGCTGTTTGGTCCCAAGGGGTCATTTCTCTGTGCGTGAGGAGTTGAGCTATGAATGGAACGATCTCATCCGGTGGTGGCCGTCTTTCCGGAGCAAACGCTGGCTTTACCCTCGTCGAGCTTCTGGTTGTGATTGGTATTATCGCAGTATTAATTTCGTTGCTGTTGCCCGCCCTCGGCAAGGTGCGCGAGCAGGCGCGGGCGACGCAGTGCGCCTCGAACCTGCGGCAGGTCGGCATCGCATGGCTGCAATACCAGAACGAAAACGACGGCTGGGTCGCCCCGATGAGCCGCCGCTGGGCGGACAGCTGGGCCAGCCACATCAACTACGCCAACCAGTACAACGTCAGCGCCCGCGACCCAATTTCAGCAGTGGAGTACCGCTGGTTTCACTACCTTTACCCGGTGATCAAGACGTATGCGGTGTTCAACTGTCCGAAGGCAAACCTCACCGCAATGACCAGCCAGCCCGGCTCTCACACCCAGGTGAAGGAACGCGACGGCGACGGCGCTCCCGGCAACATCGCCCGCGGCTATTCTGGCGCGGGCCTTTCAAGCAACTATTCCTATGCCGCCAGCGTGATGGGGCGATGGGAAGACCCAACCGGCATCCCGAGTTGGGTGCTGTCCGACCCGAACTACAGCAAAGCGTTCGCCCCCAAACGACTGAACGGCGTCCTCTCTTACTTCCGGCGCGCCGGCGGGCAGACGACCGGCAGCGTCGTGGTGATGGACGGGGCGTACTGGGTCGTCGATACCACCACCAATCTCGACGGCCTCAACTACAGCCGGCGGTACCTGCACCCCAGGCAGCGCGCCAACGCGATGTTCGCCGACGGGCATGTCGAAAGCGGCGCGCGTGCCGATTTCGCGGCGAGATACGTCAGCAACGGCATGGTCATCCGCTTCAAGTAACACGGGACATGAGTTCAGCGCTTCGGCTTCTTCTTTGCCGGCAGCTTGAGCGTCGGCACGGGCTTGCTCACCGCAGGGGGCTTCGTTGCGGGGAAGAGCGTTTTAACCGTCGGCGGCACGGGCGCGGCGGGCGCGATCAGCGGCGGCAGCTTGCGGATGTCGTCGGCAACCAGGAACAGCAGGTCTTCCAGCAGCGCGATCAGGTCGCCGACCGCGTCGATCGACTTCCCGTCGCGCGTCTGCAGCAACGCCGCCCGGCGAGAGGCCAGCAGCAGGTCGATCCGCTGCGCTTCCAGCCCGAAACCATACGCTCCCACGATCATCCCCGCTCGCCGATACAGCCGCGGAATGGCGGCCAGCAATGCTTCGCGATTGCTGGCTTCCGTAAGCTGTGCCATCGTCGATGCCACCGACAACAAGGCCGACAGCTTGTCGGCGAGCCGCGCCCGGTGGCCCTTGTCGAACAACGGCGAAGACGTTTCCATATCGAACTCCTTGACCCTGTCGAGGGATCGTAGGCGTCAGGTTTCCCGACGAAGAGCCTCGCCGTCAACGCCCACCACGTCAAGGAAGAAGTCGATTGCCGGATGCGTTATTTAGCCGCCGATGTGCGTCATGGTGGCGTAGCCGTCGTGCGGATGTTCGGCCTGCTTTGCGTCGTAGCCGGCGAGCAGCAGCCGATCAAACATGCCCGCGTTGAAGCCCGGGCGCACGGCGCGGAGAACATTGCCGGCAGGACGATCCATCAGGCATGGGTACACCGACCCATCCGACGCGATGCGCAGCCGATCGCAATTCGAGCAGAAGTTGCAGCTCATCGGCGTGATGAACCCGACGTTCGCCTCCCGGCCGTCGCGCAGCGTGGCGATGTACCGCCGGGCACTGTCGGCCGACGCGGGGTAGGCGGTCCAGCGATCGACGGCCGCATCGAGCGCCCCGCGCATCTCCGACTCGGGCACGAAGCGGCCCTCCCACGCTTCCGCCAGAGGGCCCATCGGCATCAGCTCGATGAACCGGATTTCCACCCCTCGGTCGGCCGCGTAGCGGAGCAGGTCGGGCAGGTGATGCAGGTTGTGATCCTTCACCACCACCGTGTTGATCTTCACCCGCCCTCCGAACGTGCCCGCGGCGAGATCGATGCCCTCCAACACGCGCCAGAGCGCATCCGCGCCGGTCATCACGGCGAAGGTGGCGCGGTCGAGCGAATCGAGCGAGACGTTCACGCGGCGCAGGCCCGCTTCGGCGTACGCGCGGGCGTTGGCCGCCAGCGAGAGGCCGTGCGTGGTCATTGCCAGGTCATCCACACCGGGAATCGCGGCGAGGCGCTCGATGATGTTCAGCAGGTCTTTCCGCGCGCTCGGATCGCCGCCGGTAAGGCGGATCTTTCGAACGCCGTATTGGTCGACGAGGTGCCGCGCGATGGATTCAAATTCGTCGGCCGTCAGTTCGTTCGACGCCGGATTCGCATCGAGCGCCGGCCGGCAGTACATGCAACGGAGGTGACAGGCGCGAGTGAGCGACAGGCGCAGGTACCCGATCGCTCGCCCATGGCGATCCATCGGCAGCCGTCGAGTCGGCGGGGTTTGCAGCAGGGGCAGCCGCATCGCGTTACAACACACAACCTTTCAGCGCCTCGCGTCGCGCAGAAACACAAAGCCTGCTCAGGTTAATCACCCGACGCACGATTTGCACGATGAACTTTCGCGTTGAAACGCCCCGAAAGCTGAAACGCCAAAAACAATACTTCCTGTCCTGACATCTCGGCGATCGTTCGCCTGGCAATGCCCGCGCAGCCCGCCTGGCAACCCCAAGCCAAAGCAACCCGGTTGCCGCATCGCAATTAACCTTGTCGCAAGTCGCTGACATTTGACGCTGACTGGCACGCGAAAGCGACCGCTTTCTCTCAGCGCTAAACCGATTATCAGCAGCATTTCGAGTTCGGCAATTACGTTGACCGCTTTGACGGCCATCGCTAGGATTGCGCGCGTGCGTTGGATCGTCGTCGCCATTCTTCTCATGTTCGCCCTGCGAACCCCTTTCACGGGCGCGAACGGCAGCATCTGCATTGCGGATGATCACGTCGCGGTCAACTGCCACAATCAGCCCGCCGAGCCGGCTTGTCCCGCTCAGTGTGGCGATGCCGAAATCGTCATCGTTCAGCCTTCAGCGAACCACTGCCTGGACGTAACGGTCGTCGACCACGAACTTCAACGCGGGCGGCCGCTCGTCGTTGTTGATCCGCTCTTTGCCGTTGCGCTCCTGAAAACACTGGATATGGGCCATCTGTTCGATGCCGCCCGTACGCCTGCCCCTGCCGCCTTCGAAAGCCCGCCTCCCGCATTTTGTGCGCTGGATCATGCGCGCACGATCGTTATTCGCTGCTAGAACGCCAGAAGTCAGTTCATATCCGTCGTGTCCTGCTTCCCGTGGGACGCGCAGTTCCTGATATGTGACTTTTGGGAGACCGTTCTTAATGCGACCCATTATGCTGTGCGCTCTGGCTGCCCTTCTCGCGGGCTGTCAGAGCTATAAACCGCGGCCGCTCGATGCTGACAGAGCGACCGATGCCTGGCGAGCCCGTACCAACACCCTCGCGTCCCTCTCCGCCGACGCCTATCAACCGACTTCCCGGCCGACGACCAGGCCGTTCGATCCATCCGACGGGATCGACCTGGTCGAGGCTGAAATCGTCGCGCTTTTCTATAACGCCAACCTGCGAAAGGCCCGTCTCGACGCCAACGTCACAACCGCATCGGCCGACGAGGCCGGACGATGGGAAGACCCGCGGATCTCGATCGACGCCGAGCGCCTGCTCGAAGCCGACACCGACAAGTGGGTGCTGGCCGGCATGTTGCAGGTTTCGCTGCCCATCTCCGGGCGGCTCGACGTGGAAAAAACGTTGGCGACGAGCGAAGCGCGGGCGGCCGCGTTCGAGGTCATGTCGCGAGAACAAAGCGTCATTCTCGACCTGCGAATCGCCTGGCTCGAATGGTCGGCGGCCGCCCGGCGAACCCGCGTTCTTGAAGAGGCGATCAGCGATCTGGAGTCGATCTCCCGCGCTACCGACTCGCTGAAAAACGCCGGCGAAATCGACGCGACGGACGCACGCCTGTTTGCCATCGATATTGTTCAACGTCGTTCAGACTTGCTGGATGCCAGGCGGCGCGCCGCTCGCCGTGCATCGGAGATCATCGAACTCATGGGACTGGCTCCCGAGGCGAATGCGTCCTTGAAGCTGACCGGTTCGCTGCAAATCGACCTGACCGGCCCGATCGCCACCGCGCCAGCACCGAATCACCCGGCCCTGCTACAGGCGAAGGCCGAATACGACGTCGCCGAGCGATCGCTGGAACTCGAGGTTCGGAAACAGTACCCGGACATCGAAATTGGCGGCGGCCTGGGTCGCGAAGAAGGCGATCCGCGGCTGCTCGCCGGCATTTCGTTGCCGTTTCCGATCTGGAATGCGAATCGACGGGCGATCGCCGAAGCGCGCGCACGGCGAGATGCCTCGCAGGCAACTTACGAAGCCGAGCTGCAATCGCTGATCACCCGGTTATCCCGCGAACAAGCCGAATACGCGGCCGCCCAAGCGCAGGCGGATCTCGTCGAATCTGACCTAATACCGCTGGTCGACCGCCAACTCACCGAAGTGCGTCGCCTGTTGGAAGCCGGCGAGTTCAACCTGCTGGTGCTGCGCGATGCCATCGATGCCGCAACCTCTGCACGACTTAAACGGATCGACGCGCAGCTCGCCCTCGCCCAAAGCGCGGCGGCAATCCTCGATCTGACGAAACCCGTCATCACGACAACGCTCCCCCCGGAGACCCAACCATGAATTATTCCACCCACGCGATCATCGCCCTAGGCCTGTCGCTTGCGATGGTTGCCTGCGATCGACACGAACACAAAGACGACCACGATCACGCCGACGAACCCTCCTCGGCCGAGCCTGGCACCGCCGCGAGCGGAAAGATCGATATTCCCGCGACCGTTCGGCAAAACCTCGGCATTACGTTTGCCAAAGCCGAGTACCGCCGCGTTGCCTCGACCATCCGCGTACCCGGCCGCTTCGAACTGCTGCCAACGGCGCGGCGGGAGCTTCGCGCTCCGTTCGGCGGACGTGTCGAACTGCTGGTCAAACAGTATGACCCCGTCACGGCCGGCCAGATTGTGGCGAGGATCAGCTCGCCGGAATGGCATCGACTCCAACTCGAGTTGGAAGAGGATGCGGCCGAGGTCATCAAAGCGCGAGCCGAACTGGCGATCGCCGAGCAATCGCTCGTCGAAGGGCAGAACAAGGTGAAGCTGATCCAAGACCGCATCGCGCGGCTGCAGGCGGTCGAAGTTCGCCGCATCGAATTGGAATCCGACCTTGCCGCCGCCGCCAACGCGATCCCGCGTTTGGAGGCCGAGGTCGCCGCACGGCGAGCTGCTTTCGAGGCTGCCAAGCACCACCTTCCGCTGGCCGAGCGTGCGGCCGCGTCGCAATTGGGCATCACGCGTGAGCAGTTGCTCGAACAAGTCGATTCTCCCGAAGGCAAACTGCCTCGCTGGCAGGCGATGTCGCTCGTCGAGGTTCGCGCCAGCGACGACGGCATCGTCGAGTCGATCGCCATCGCTGATGGCGGCCGGGTCGATGCGCTCAACCCCATTCTCACCACCATCGATCCGACCGAATTGCGTTTCCGCGCGGTCGCACTGCAATCGGATATCGCGCGACTCCGTAACAATCAGGCGGTCACGGTCGTCGCGCCGACCGATCGCGGCAACGCCGCGCTTGCCCCGTTGGCCGGCAAGTTGCACATCTCGCCGGATGCGAATGCGAACGAGCGCACCATCGACCTGATCATCGACGTTCCGAAGCTCGAAACCTGGTCTCGGCCAGGCGTGAGCGCGTTCGTCGAAATCCCGCACGCCGAAGCGGATGAGGAACTCGCCATTCCAACCGGAGCGGTCATTCAGGATGGGCTCACCAAAGTCTACTTCCGACGCGACCGCAACAATCCCGACGCCGCCATTCGTGCCGAAGCCGACCTTGGCATCACCGACGGGCGCTGGATCGTCGTCAACTCCGGCCTGGCCGAAGGAGACGAGGTGGTTCTCGACGGCATCTATGAACTCAAGCTCGCCAGCGGCCAAAAAGGAGGCGACACCGGCGGTGGGCACTTCCATGCCGACGGATCGTGGCACGCCGAAGGCACACCTGAACCGGGAGGGAAGAAGTGATGTTAAAGCATCTCATCGCGTTTTCCCTGCGACAGGCGCCGCTGGTGCTGGTGGTCGCAATCCTGGTTCTTGTTTTCAGCGCGTGGCAGGTGCCGCGCATGCCGGTGGAAGTGTTCCCCGAACTGAACGCCCCTACCGTCGTCATTCTGACCGAGGCAGGCGGGCTATCGGCACAGGAGGTCGAGCAGAACGTCACCTTCCCGATCGAATCGAGCGTTAACGGCCTGCCCAGCGTGCGCCGTGTGCGATCGGGGTCGGCGCAGTCGCTGTCGATCGTGTACGTCGAGTTTGAGTGGGGCGCGGATATCTACCGCGCGAGGCAACTCGTCACCGAACGTCTCGCCGTGGCGGCCGAGAGGCTGCCGCCGGATACGCATACGGAGATCGCGCCGGTCACGGGACTGACGGGCGAGATCATGCTGCTATCGCTCCGGGCCGAGCCTGGCGCGATGAGCCCGGTCGACCTGCGATCGCTTGCCGAGTTCGATCTGGCGAACCGATTGCTGGCCGTGCCGGGCGTCGCAAACGTGATCGCGCTCGGCGGCGAGATGCCGGAATATCAGGTCAACATTCGTCAGGATCGCCTGCAACTCTACGGCCTGACCACCGCCGACGTCGTCGAGGCCGCCCGCAACGCGCACAGCACCGCCAGCGCCGGCTATCTGGCCAACGTGGAAGGCACGGAGTTGTCGATCACACAGGCGGCGCGGGTCCGCAACACCGACGATATCCGCCAAACCGTCGTCACCTATCGGAACGGCGCCGCCGTCACGATCGGAGATGTCGCGGACGTCAGCCTCGCAGGCGCTCCGCGTCGCGGAACGGCATCCGACGCCGGAATGCCGGCCGTCATTCTCGGCATCAGCAAGTCGCCGGGCACCAATACCCTTCAGATCACCGATGACGTGGACGCCGCACTGGATCAGTTCCAGGAGATGCTTCCCAAGGGCGTCACGCTCAACCGCGCCACCATGCGGCAAGCCGATTTCATTCGACTGTCGGTGAACAACGTGGTGACCGTGCTGGTGGAAGCGTGCATCTTCGTCACCATCATCCTCATCCTCTTTTTGATGAACGTGCGGACGACCATCATCACGCTGACGGCATTGCCGCTGAGCCTGGGCGTCGCGCTGCTGATCCTCTGGCAGCTTGGCATGACCATCAACGTAATGACGCTCGGCGGGCTGGCGGTGGCGATCGGCGAACTGGTCGACGATGCGATCATCGACGTCGAAAACGTCTTCCGACGTCTCCGTGAGAACGCGGCGTTGCCGGTTGAGGTACAGAAGAACTTCGTTCAGGTCATCTTCGACGGCAGCAACGAAATTCGCTCGGCGGTCGTCTTCGCGACGATCATCATCTGCCTCGTGTTCGTGCCGCTGCTGTTCCTGCAAGGACTTGAAGGACGATTCTTCCGGCCGCTGGGCATCGCCTATATCACTTCGATCTTCGCATCGTTATTGGTCGCCCTCACCGTAACGCCCGCGATGTGCAAATACATGCTTCGCGGCAAATGGCTCGCCCGATCCGTGAAATCGGGGACGGGCGAACATGGCGATGCCGGGCACCACGATGGATTCCTGGTCCGCTGGTTGAAGTCGATCTACGAGCCCAGCCTGCGCCTTGCACTGCGCCTGCGATGGAGCGTCATCGGCGGCGCGATAGTGCTAACGGTATTGAGCCTGTGGGTTGCGGCACAGTTCGGCAGTGAGTTCCTGCCACGGTTCAACGAGGGAACGGTCACCGTTGCGCTGACCGCCCCGCCGGGGACGTCGCTTGACGAGTCGGACCGGCTGGCGCGATCAATCGAGGTTCAATTTGCCGAGGTCGAAGGCATTGCATCGGTCGTCCGTCGTACCGGCCGTGCCGAGCGCGACGCGCATGCCGAACCGCCGAGCCGTAGCGAAATCGACCTCAAGCTGAAACCCGGCGTAAAGCGTGAAGAAATCCTGCCTTACGTCGACAAGATCGCCGCAACAATCCCCGGCATCAGTGTCGAGACCGGCCAGCCGATCGAGCACCGCCTGAGCCTTGTGCTTTCCGGCACGCCCGCAGCCCTGGCAATCAGCATCTACGGCGAAGACCTCGACACCCTTCGCAAGATCGCCGAAGAAGTCGAAGCGGCCGTCAAGGCAGTTCCGGGCACGCGCGATGTGATCGGCAATCGCGAGGCGATGATCGTCGCGCTACCCGTTCGATACCGACACGAAGATCTCCGCAAATACGGCTTCACCCCCGCCGACGCGGCGGAACAGGTGAAGGCGGCGTTCAACGGCGAGCAGGTCGCCGAGATCAACGAAGGCGTTCGCCGTATCGATATGGTCGTACGTCTGCACCCCGACGAGCGGAAGACGATTGAGGACGTGCGTAATCTCGTCCTTCGCAGCAAGGGCGGAACGTTCGTTCGCCTGCACGAGATTGCCGATATCGGCCGTGAAAACACCCCGATGGCGATCCAGCGTGAGAACGCCCGCCGCAAAGCAGTCGTCAGTTGCAATATCGACGCCGGATCGAATCTTGGCGACGTCGTCGCGGCAGTTCAGGCGCGCGTCACGCCGATCGTCACGGGCTACGGCTACGCCGTCTCGTACGGAGGTCAGTTCGAGGCACAGCAGTCCGCCGCTCGAACGATCTATTTCATGGGCGCGGGCGTCTGCGGCGTCATCCTGTTGCTCCTCTACATGGCGTTGGGCACGCTCCGCGCGGCGGCGCTCGTGATGGTCAACCTGCCGCTTGCGCTGGTGGGCGGGATCGCGGCGATCTTCATTACCGAGAGCCCATCGATTTTCTCCAATCTGCTCGGCCTGTTCGGGATCGGCGCGTTTCAAGCGCCGGTCATCTCGATCGCAAGCATGGTCGGATTCGTGACGCTATTCGGCATCGCCGTGAGAAACGGCATCCTGCTGGTCGATCATTACCGGCGGCTGCGCCTGGAGGGCAAGACAGTCGAGCAGACGATCATCCAGGGCTCGCTCGAGCGGCTCGTGCCGATCCTGATGACCGCCCTGACCGCCATGCTCGGCCTCGTACCGCTGGCGATCCGCGCCGGCGAGCCGGGCAGCGAACTGCTTGCCCCGCTGGCGATCGTCGTACTTGGCGGGCTGATCACCAGCACCTTTCTGAACCTCATCGTCGTACCCGCCGGGTACTTCATCATTCATCGTGATGGCACGGGACTGGCCACGAAACAGTCTGAAAGTACGGAGATCGTTTTCTAATCTGGAGGTCTGCTATGAATCGTCTTCCTGTTCGAATCGCGGCATTGGCTTGCCTGATGGGCGTGTCCGCCGCACTGGCGGCCGATGACCACAAACACGACGACCACGACCATGACCACGGCCCTCGTTCCAGCATCGGCACGGTGAAAATCGGCGCCTACGAAATCGAAGTCTTGCAGGCCGGAAAAGTCGAGGCGGGGAAAGAGGCGACGTTCGAACTACGCGTCAAGGGCGAACCCGAACCCGTCGCCGTCCGCACCTGGATCGGCATCGAAAGCGGCCGCGGCTCGGCCAAGAGCAAGGCGCATAAACATGACAAGACGCTCGAAGCCCACAGCGATGTTCCCAAGCCCATCCCCGAAGGCGCCAAGCTGTGGATCGAGATCGAAACCCCCAGCGGCAAGGAGAAGGCCTCGATCGATTACAAGAAAGACTGAGTTCAAATCGGCGCGCAACTGGAACTTCGGCCGGGAGTCGGCCGATGAGACGTCACGGCTCGGGCAGTATGATATCGCATAGCGCCGCCCCAAGCGGCGCGAAAGGCGACTCACGCCTTGCCAGCTTTACGACGGAGTCGGCAGGAACGGATTCCTGCCGCGAGTCGGCGTCGCTCGATGTGGATAGCTGAAATCCAGCAAGATCGGAGCGAAAGCTTTTGCCGTTGATGCCGAACGAATAGAGGTCGTACAGGTTCTGCCGCGCCTTCCAGACGCCGTTGGGCCGCACGTCAACCTGCGCCCGCGTCGGGCCGGCAACGATGACGCTCTGGCTGACATCGACTTCGCCCTCGATCTGCCAGGAGAGGCCGATCGTCGTCACGCGCGTCGCGGTGATGACCGCCCCTTTGGCAACCTCGAACGGCCGGGCACGATCGGCGCGGCACTCGATCAGCACGTTGTCGAACGAACCCCGGCAGACCTGTTGTTTGTCCGGATTCCCGCGAATTACCACCGGCCGTGCGGCGGTGGCAAGGATGTGCGTATCGCGAATCTCGAAGATGCTGCCGTGCATCTGCAGGATTTCGTTCGCGACGTTCCCGCTGATGAACGCGTTCCGCAACTTCACGTTGCTGCTATACCCGTTGGCAAACCCCGTCGAATTGCCGGCGGCGCGGTAGCCGTCGACCTCGCATTCGCATCCTTCGTGGGCGCTGAAGCCGTCATCCCCACACCCGAAAGCGGCGATATTCTCAAACCGCATATCACGGCTGTGATGGTGAATGTTGAAGCCGTCGTTCAACACGTGTTGCACCGTGAGATTTCGGATGATCCAGTGCTCGTTTCGGGTTCCGCGCACGGTAACGCCGTTCTTCCGATACGGGATCTCGACCCCGCATTCGGCCAGCGGCTTGGCAGCGTCGACTTTGATGTAGAACGTTTGCGTCTCAGGCACGAACGTCCACTCCCCATCCGCCAGTTCCCCTAGCTTTTTCCACGCAGCCTTGGCGCCCTTGCTGGTGCGATCCATCCGCTGCGGCTGACCGCCGAAGAGAAAGAACACGCGCTGGATGACGGTGTCATCCCCGCGCAGGTCGGCGTATAGCTTGTCGCTTCGATAGAGGCCCGGCGATTCCTGCACCCAGTCTTCAGGGCGCAGCGGATCGCACCCGGTGATGGTGGCGCCGTGGCCGTCGATAACGATGGGCTTTCCGGGTTCGCCGCTGCGATTATTGATGAAGATCGACTCGCGATAAGGCGTGTCGCGCGCCGCAAGGTGGATCGTATCGCCCGGCTGCGCCTGCTGGATCGCCTCCGCGATCGTCTTCACGCCATCGTCGCGATCCGGGTCAACGTAGATGTCCTTCCCCAGCCCCGCCGCCGACGGTATCAGGGCGAGAGCAATAACGATGGTGCAGGCATGTCGCTTCATCGACGCTTCCTTCGCAACGTCAGCAATCCCGCGCACGCCAAGCCGAGCACGCCGGGTTCAGGAACGGCGGTGAGGGAAAAATTATCGATCGCCAGGCCGTCATCGGCGCTGGATCCCTCGACCGAAGGCATGTTGACGTCGATCCAGCGAATCCAGAACGTCGCCCCGTTGGCGATGCTGAGGGATGAGATCGTACCGCTGATGCTCTTGGCGTTGGCATTGCCATCCCTGGCGCCGGCGGCGTCGGTCGCGACGGGCGCAACGCCGACGAAGTTCAGCGCGCTCACGCTCGTCCACGTCCCGTCGGTCAGACTGGTGGCGTTCGTGCTGTACTCGAAGTGCAGTTCGTCGGCGTACCCGCGCAAAGTGTTGCCGTGACGCCAGGTCTCGCCGTCGTACTGGATGTTGAGGGACGTGATGGCAACGCCGGCGTTGTTCGTGAACGCGGCGCCAATGGCCGCGACGAGCGTGTTGCTCTGGATCGTGCCGAATGCGCGCTCGCCTGACGTGGCGCCAAAGCTCCACGTATCGCCGGTCGCAGATGACCCGCTGCCACCTCGATATGTGACGTCGGCCGAGGAACCCGTCTCGGCAAAGGCCCAGCCGACCGGCAACGCGGTGTTATTGGTCGCGGCGCTGCCAAGCGTATCGAAGTTCTGGGTCACCGCGACGTTGATCGCGTTGATCAGCACCGCACCGTACGTCGTCGTTCCGACCGATCCGCCCAAGGCGGCGATCGCCATCATCCACTTGTTCATACTCGCTCCTCCGGGAAAATGCTCACCTATCAGGGGTAAAGATCCGTCCGACGTTGTCGCGCAGGTCTTCGTAGGGAACGGCAGCAACATGGCCGTCGTAGAAGGCGACGTTGATCCGCTTGCCGCGATGTCGCGTCGCCGGCGTCGGCACGCCCGCGCTGACGCCCCATACGTCGGCGGTGTACGGGCTGATCTTGTTGGACGGATGCGTGAAGAGCCACGAGCAGAAACGCTGGCTCGCGTTCGTCGGGTGCCAGGTATCGCCGATCAGGTAGACCTCCGACGCCCGCCGCACCTTCTGCGGGCGATACGCGCCGCCCTTGGGGTAATAGCGAACGATGTTGATCGCAACGCCGTACCCGCCCCCGCCGGTGTTGCGCCAAAGCTCCGCTGGCATGGAGGGGCAGAGCCACACGCGGGACGACAGGTCGGGAGCGCCGTTCGCCATCGCGGTTGCATTGGCGGCGTCCTTCCAACCGGTGACGGGGAGATATTGATCAAGTCGATTGGTGTACCACTCGTTCCGCTGCAACGCCGTGCTGCCCGGCCAGATCGAGCCGTCCGGCATCGTCTGGGCCGTCGTCATGTAGAAGTTGAGCGGCGGAAGCGTGCCCCTGTTCGACGTGGCATACAATTGAAATGCATTGCCGACCTGTCTCAGGTTGCTCTGGCAGTTAATCACCTTGGCATGCTCGCGAGCACTGTTGAGCGCCGGCAGCAGCAGCGAGATCAGGACGGCGATGATGCCGATCACGACCAACAGCTCCACCAGCGTGAACCCGTTTTGACTTTGGTTCGCACGCATAGCGACCTCCTCCAACTACTCCGCTCACCGCCTCGCGGGCCCGGTCGATTCGCCGATAAACAGGCTGACGTCGTCCGGCTCCAGCCGCAGCGGGTGGGGCCAGTCGACGCCGCGCGAGGCGATCCAGTCGAGCCCCTTCTCCAAAAACGGCCTTCTGTCCGCCGGCTGAACGGCCGTCACCGAGGGAATCAACAGGCGCGCGGTGTCGATTTCGCCAAAACCGCAGATCGAAATGTCGGCGCCAATCCTCAACCCGGCGTCGCAGCACGCCCGCATCGCGCCCCACGCCTGGGACGTCGTCGAGCAGAACAGCGCCGATGCGTTGAGCTGCCCCGATCGCAACAGCCGGGCCGTCTCTTCGCGGGCGGTGGCCGCGCCGGATTGAAAGTGGTCGACGGTCAACCCGTGGAACTGCCCTTCGACCTTCCGTTCGGCGATCGCCTGGCGCCACGTGTCGATTCGTTTGCGGATGACCGAGTCTTCCGGCTGCGTGTTGAGGCAGTCGATCCGCTTGTGGCCGAGCGATACCAGGTGATCGATCAGCTTGCCGACGAACGCCGGCGGACCTGTCTCGATGCTTGGGATGCCCAGAGCGCTGGTGTCCTGCCACAACACGACAACGCGATCGCGCAACCGCCGCAGCCGGCCGAGCAACAAAGGCGGGGGTTGCTGCGGGAGGATGAAGAACCAGCCATCGAGTTCGGTGTCGAGCGCTTCGAAGATCGTCGGATCGGTCGGGCTGGTGTAGGCGATGGGCCGGAGCATGCCGTTACGCTGCGCCAGCGTCTCGCGCAACTCGTACTCCCAGACGCGGGCGGTGGAAAGGGACGCGGGCGTCACAAAGCCGACCGTCATCGCTCCCTTTGCCACCTTCAACGGCTGAACGGTGAGCCGGCCGTTGTCCTGCCGGCTGAGCAAACCCTTGCGAACCAGGCTCTGCACCGCTTTTCGGGCGGTCATGTAGCTTACGCCCAGTTGACTGGCAAGCTTCCGTTCGCTGGGAAGCGAACCGGATTGCCCATCATCCCGGATGCGTTGCTCCAACAGGCCTGCGACACTGGCAGATTTGCTTCTCACGTTCCTCTACGCCTCCACATCAAAACAAACTCTAGTGCATATATGCTATAAAATAACACGCCTCCAAAATGCAGCAACAGAAATTTATTGCAAATTCGCTATAAAATTTTCTCTGGATGATAAGATGGCGACATGACCGCCCCTTTCTCATGGTTTAGGCATGTCGCGTCGGCCCTGCTGCTCGTGACCCAGGTCGGCGTGGCGCAAGTCGATGTGCAGCAACTGGTTGACCAGGCAATCGCGCGTGGTGAAAAGCGCGTGGCGCTCCCGGGGGGCGTGCTGAAGGTGGCGGCACCCCAAGAGGGATACCACCTAAACCTGCGCGGCGTGCGCGGGTTTGAAATCGACGGCAACCAGACGACGCTTCGCTTCGCGTCTCCACAATCAGGAGGTATTCGGGTCACGGATTGCCATGATCTGTCGATCAAGAACCTGACGCTGGACTGGGAGATCTCGCCCTCCATCCAAGGCAAGATCACCCATCTCGACGGCGAGGCCGGCACGATCACGTTCGCGGTCGACCCCGGCTTTCCGGATGACCCGACGATCTACTCGAAGACGTGCGCCGCCCTCTTCTACGATCCGCGGACGCGCCTTCTCAAACGCCGCGCGTGGGACATCTTTGGCATGACGCTAAAGAAAGCGGGCGATCGACAGCTCACGCTGCAGTCCAGATCGCCGCGACAGGTAAAGGACGCCGGCGCAGCCATCGGCGATCTCGTTGCGCTGCGTGGCACGGGCGGCGACATGGCAATCCGGTTGATCGACTGCTCGAATGTCGTGCTCTCCAACATCGTCATCTACAGTTCACCCGGCATGGCGATCCAAGAGGCAGGAGGAGCCGGCGGGAACAAGTACATGCGCGTCACCGTCACGCGCGGTCCGGCGCGCGAGGGAAGCGAGCGTCTGCTCAGCGCCAACGCTGACGCACTACACAGCTCCGGCGTGCAAATCGGGCCCGCCATCAGCGATTGCCGGCTCGAATACCAGGGAGACGACGGAATCGCCATCCACGGGGCATACCTGCTCGCGGCCGGCAATGAGGATCCTACGACCATCATGGTTTCCCCACGATATGAGATGCCTCTCCAGGCAGGCGACCGCATACGTCTTTACGGCGGCAAGACTTACGCTCTAACGGGTGAGGCGAAGATCGTTTCCATTGAACGCATGGGCAAGCCTCCCGCTGAGCAAATGCAGGCCCTGGCGCCGACCTGGCAGATCTATCGCTCAGATATCGCAACTGCGAGATTTTACAGGGTGAAAATCGACGCGCCGCTCAACGTTGCACCTGGGGATCTGGCCGCCTCTCCGGATCGCATGGGCAGCGGGTTTTCCATCCGCAACTGCCAACTGGGACACAACCGGGCACGCGGGATGCTCATCAAGGCAAGCGACGGCATCATCGAGAACAACACGATCGAAGACATCGGCACCTGCGGCATCGCGCTGGGACCGGAATTTGCGCATTGGCTGGAGGGGGATTACGTTCGAGACGTGGCCGTCCGTAACAACACGCTGCGCGAGATCGGCACAGGAGCGGCGTGCGTGCTGCACGAGCGGGCCGTGCTGGTGGGGGCGATCTCGGTCTACGCGCTCACGCCGGATCGCACGTTTCCCGCCTCAATGGAGAACGCGAACCTCGTCATTGAGAACAACTCCATCGACCGCGCTGGCGGGATCGGCATTCTCATTGCCGGCGCAAAAAACGTAACCATCCGTTCAAACACCGTGACGGCCACCCAGTACCTCGGCCCGCTGCAAGGCGGGAAGGCGGCCGGCATCGACCCGGACGCGGGGGTCTTTGTGCACGGGTCGGAGGACGTACGACTGGAATCGAATGCCCTGCCCGGCAAAGGCGTGGTGCAGGCCGGCGCGAAGTAAACACACCTCGCGCGTGCCAAAATCTAACACAACCACTTAGCTTAAAAGACTTTACCCGCCAAAATTTGCCCGATTAGCAGAACGTATCGTACGAAATCGGGTAGTGGATGAGATCAGGCCGGACCATGTGAAGCCGGCGGGTACGAACCTCGAGCGGCCGGAATGAGGCTTCGGCGCCGAATGCGGGCTGCTGCTCGCCGGGGACGGTCGCACGGCCATTATCGGACGCGGGCACGGGGGCGAGGGTGAGGCTCAGGATCGATAC
Organism: Phycisphaerae bacterium; assembly: GCA_037189665.1. Taxonomy (GTDB): domain Bacteria; phylum Planctomycetota; class Phycisphaerae; order Tepidisphaerales; family Tepidisphaeraceae; genus BPJO01. The sequence continues at coordinate 22,300 of JBBCIV010000120.1, forward strand.
AACGATGATCTGGAGAACCGTTCGCTTACGCATGTGACTTACATCTGCCCTTCGGTCTCTGGCGGCTGGTTAGGCGGCGTCCTTCCCCATAGGTGCAGTGGGTCGCTGCGCTATCGGGGTTCTTCCGAGACCTAGAATGACATGGATTTGCCAGATCGCAAGCAGAATCAGGTTTTCCAACAGCGTTCTTACCGGACTTTTTCGTTGAAATAGCGTATTCAGATCGATTGAGGCGCGCGCAACGTCCTCACATCCACTCTCGTTTTCCCATTTCCGCCCTGCCGCTCCTCCGGCGTGGCCGATCGACGCGATCCCGGAATATCTTCCAGCAAAATCCCAATACTTCGTCAGCCGGACGGGGAAACGCGCCCGGTATGTTTCGCTTTCTCAGCCTTAATGATGCGCAACAACGGAAGGAGAGACATACCATGACGGCAAACGACCTGCGCCGCGGGGGCATGCCCCCCATGAGATGCACGCCAGGAAAAGGAATGACGGCGGCAGGCATCGGCCTTTGCTGCCTGATAGGCTCGGCCGCCGAGGCGCAGCTTTTAGCTTTCCCCGGCGCCGAAGGGGCCGGTCGATACTCCACCGGCGGACGCGGGGGCGACATCTACTATGTGCAAAACTTGAACGACTCCGGCCCGGGCAGCCTGCGCTACGGCATCCAAACCGCCTCAGGCCCGCGGACGATCCTGTTCAACGTCGCCGGCACGATCCGCCTTCAATCGAACCTCGACATCAACAAATCGAACATCACCATCGCCGGCCAAAGCGCTCCCGGCGGCGGGATCACCATCGCTGACCGGCAGACGCGCGTCGTCAACAGCGGCGACGTCCAGACCAGCAACGTCATCCTCCAATACCTGCGGTTCCGCGTCGGCGACACCTATACCCGCCAGACCGACAGCACCTACGAGCCCGATGCCCTCTGGATCGCCGGCTCGAACAACGTGATGGTCGATCACGTGAGCGCATCCTGGGGCGTGGACGAGCAACTCTCGGTATCGCATGGATCGACCAACGTCACCGTGCAGTGGTCGATCGTCGGCGGCGCGCTGCACAACGCCGGCCATCACAAGGGCAATCATGGCTACGGCTCGATCATCCACGGCGGAGAGACGTCGATCCTGCACAACCTCTACGTCAACAACCGCAGCCGCAACCCTGCCGTCGGCGGACCGGGCGGCGGACACCTGAGCGTCGTCAACAACGTCATCTCCAACCCCGGCGGACGCTTCAGCTATAGCGGCGGCACCGATGACTACTCGATGAACTTCGTCGGCAACTACGGCATTGCCGGCCCGAACACATCCATCACCAACGAACTCTTTCACGGCGACAGCACCACCGCCCGCATTTACTACGCCGGCAATTATCTCGACCAGAACAAAAACGGCATTCTCGACGGCACGCCCGCGCCCCCGAACACGCTGACTGGAACCTACGCCGCCCTGCCGTCGCCCACGCCAGCAGCGCCGGTGAACCAGACCGACGCCCAGCAGGCCTACGTGCAAGTGCTCAGCCGCGCGGGCGCCAACCGCTATCGCGATGTGGTGGACGCCCAACTCGTTCGCGGCGTGGTAAATCAGACCGGCTCGCACATCGACTCGCAAACCGAAATCGGCGGCTGGCCCATGCTTCCGACAGCGGCGGCGCCGGTCGATTCAAATATGGACGGCGTGCCGGATTACTTCGCGGTCTCCAACGGCTTCAGCCCTTCCACCAATATTCGCAACGCGCTCGCCCCGTCGGGTTACACGTGGCTGGAGTCCTATCTCCATTCGCTGACGCCGCGATCCGCCCCGCCCACAACGACCACCCGCGCCACGCTCATCGCCGCCGCCGATGCGCAGGTAAGCGAGAACGGCGGCACGTCCGCCTCCAGCAGTGGGAATGGCAGTTCGACCGTTCTGGGCGCGCGGTGGAACGGCGATGGCGGAAACGCGGATCGGAACGAGTTCATCCTGCTGAAGTTCAACCTGTCAGACGTTCAGCCTGGTTCGATCACCGACGCCCGCCTTGAGCTCACCGCGGCCGCAGATCTGGGCGGAGCGGGGCATAAGCTCCGCATCTACGGCCTCGAACACAACGCGGCCGGATGGGATTGGAATGAGGGAACCGTCCAATTCAACAACGCCCCCGGCCTCGTTTTCGACAGTAACAGCCAGACACGCGGGCTCAACGCCGCATCGCTGCTGACCCTTGGCACAATCGATGCCGGCGGCCTGACGGCAGGCGCGTCGGTGGGATTCGATAACCCGAACCTCGCGGTATTCCTCAACCTGGCAGCCTACATGGAAGGGATGGCGCAAGACGGCTGGGCGACACTGCTGATCGAGCGGATCGATTCCAACAACGTGGTGACGCGCTTTTCCTCACTCGAGGCAGGCAGGAATCTTGCGCCGCGGCTGATCGTCGATGCGACGATCGTTCCCGAACCATCGACGGCCATCGCACTGCTCGGCATGGCCGCGATGATACAACGGCGGCGGCGAAACGAAGGAAAGCCCGCAGCATGACTGCCGCAGGCTTCGGGGGGTTCTCCACTCCGGAAGACCCGTTTACTTCTTGCCGCCAGAGGCGATGGAATTCTCCTCGCCTCCCGACGATTCGGCCTGCTTGGCAAGCCCATTCAAACCCTGGACGGCCGGCGTGCCGAGGCCGGGATTGTCGCCGGCGTTGAGGGTGTAGCTGTTGCTGGCCAGACCCTTGTTCGACAGAAACGCAATCACGCTCGATTCCCGGGCCGCATAGGCGTTGTCCTTAGGAATGCTGAGGTAGATGTTCACAACGCCGCGTTCCGGGCCGGCGGTCGCCAGGTCCAGCTTCTGGACCCCCAGCGAGTTCAGTTCGCCGTCCGTGAAGTGGCTGGCGTACAGCGTGCCGTCCTGGCGGGCGCCGATGCGCGTCTGCTGTTCGAAGATGTTGTGCGTGGCGCGGGGCGCGTTGTCCGGCTCGAATTGATCGTTGATCCACACCGTGGACTGCCGGTCGCTCTTGCAGCCGGCAATCAGCACCGTGGCGATGGCGACGGCCAGCAGGATTCGGACGTTGATCGGGGCGTTCTGGGTCTTCATGGTACTACCCTTTCTTTCGGGTGAATCGGGAACTCACTTCATGATTTCACTGTTGAACAATCCGAGCACGGTCGGCCCGGCCAGCACGATGAACGTCGCGGGGAAGATGAACAACACGAGCGGAAAGCTCATCTTCACGCTGGCCTTGGCGGCCGACTCTTCGGCGATGTGCTGACGCTTGAGGCGAAGCGTTTCCGACTGGATGCGCAAGGCGTCCGCCAAACTTGTGCCGAAGCGTTCGGCCTGGACGAGCATCGCCACCAGTTGCTGGATCGCGACGTTGCCGGTGCGGATGCCCATGTTCTTGAGCGCTTCGGCGCGGGACAGGCCGATGCGGGTTTCCATGTGGGCGATGCCCCACTCGCGGCTGATCGCCGGGTGCGAGATCGCCAGCTCTTCGCCGACGCGCTGCATGGCGGCATCGGTGGTGAGGCCGGCCTCGACGCAGACCACCATCAGGTCCAGCGCGTCCGGCAGGCCGAGTTGCAGGGCCTTCTGGTTGGCGGTGATCTTGCCCTTCAGCCACATCGTCGGCGTGACGTAGCCCACCAGGCCGCCGATGGCGCCGAAGAGGAAGAGGTAATCGGTGATGTAGCCCATCAGCAGCCCGCCGCCGACGCCGCCGATCAGCAGGATGAGCTTAAAACCGGTGACGGCGCGGATGGCGGTCGGGGCATAAATGCCCGCCATGGCGAGCTGTTTGCGCAATCCCGACTGCTTCTGCTTGTCCTTCGACATGAACGGCGAGGCCGCCGCCTGGCCGACCTTTGCCGCGATGCCACGGACGTCCAGCTGGGCGTCCTTCGACGACTCCGACTGCGACTCCATCGCCCGCTGGTTCGTGAGACGGCCGTACAGCTTGTTCTCGCGCTTGCCCATCGCCAGCGAGGTGATGAAGTAAAACCCCGCGCCGACGGTGCCGGCAATGCAGACGAAGAAGATGATCTCATCCATGCTCATAGCGTTTTCCCTGTCACGCCGCGCGTGACGCGCGCGATCACACCTGCACGGTCGTGATCTTGCGGATCACGAACAACCCGAGAAGCTGGAGCCCCAGCGCCCCGCCGAGCATCATCATGCCGGTCGGGTCGTTGAGCAGCCGTCCGGCGTATTCCTTGTTCAAGCAGTAGCTGACCACGAACATCACCGCGGGGAACGCCGCGAGGATGTACCCCGTAAATCGGCCTTCGGCGGTCTTCGCCTTCACGTGTTGCTGAAGGCGCACGCGGGCGCGGATCATGCCCGTGATGTTGTTCAGCACTTCGCTCAGGTCGCCGCCGGTCTGGCGCTGGATCAGCGCCGAGGTGACGAAGAACGCGAAGTCGGTCGACTCCACGCGGTTGACCGCGGTTCGCAGGCAGTCTTCAAGGCTGGCGCCCAGCGAGTGCTGCTCGAAGATCCGGCGGAACTCGCCGCCGATCGGGTCGGGCAGTTCGTCGCTCATCATCTGGAACGCGGTCGCCATCGAGTGGCCGGCGCGCAGCGCGCGGCCCATGAAATCAAGCGCGTCGGGCAGCTGATCGCTCAACATGCGCTGCCGTTTGTTTCGCTTGTTCATCAGCACCAGGAACGGGACCGTCCCGCCCAGAATGCCGGCCACCAGCGACACGATCAATCCCGCGGTGATCAAGAACACCAGGAACATCGCCCCGACCGCAGAACCGGCGACGATGTAGAGGAACTTCTGAAGCGTCAGCTTCGGCGCCGACTGAAGCAGCGTGCGGTTGATCTGGTGGAAGATCTCGAACTCGCCGAGGACGCCCTGAACGTCATCCAGGCCGGTGCGACGGCGGATCGTCTTGGCCAGCTCGGCCTGCACCTGGCTTTCGACTCCGCCGGCCAGGCGCGATTTGATCTTTCGCTCCTCGTTGCCGAGCAGGCCCGGAACGAGCTTCGCGATCGCGTAGACGCCCATCGTAACGGACGAGGCGGTGAGGATTGGGAATGCCAGATCTGTCATAATCGCGACTCGACGTTGAAGGTCAGTTGTGCGGCGAATCCATCACTCGCCGGGCGAACAGGTCGCTCGGCAGCTTGATACCGCGGTGTTCGATCCGGTCAGCGCACTTCGGGCGAATGCCGTTGCACAGGAAGTGCCCCACGGCGTGCCCGTCGGCATCCACGCCCTTCTGCTCGAACGCGAACAGGTCGTGCATCTGCACCTGATCGCCTTCCATGCCGCAGATCTCGGTCACACGCGTGACGCGGCGTTTGCCGCCCACCAATCGGTTGGCCTGAATGATCAGGTTGATCGCGCTGGAGACCTGCGACCGCAGTGCGCGCGGCGGGATTTCGTAGCCCGCCATCGCCACCATGACTTCCAGGCGGCTCATGGCGTCGCGCGGGTTGTTGGCATGGATGGTGGTCATCGAGCCATCGTGGCCGGTGTTCATCGCCTGAAGCATGTCGAGCGTTTCGCCCGAGCGGCACTCGCCGATGATCACGCGGTCGGGACGCATACGCAGACAGTTTTTCACCAGGTCGCGGGCGGTGACTTCGCCTCGGCCTTCGGTGTTGCTCGGACGCGTTTCGAGACGTACGACGTGCGGCTGCTGCAATTGCAGTTCGGCGGCGTCCTCAATGGTGATGACGCGTTCCTCGCTGGGAATGTAGCGGGACAGGCAGTTCAGCAGCGTCGTCTTACCCGAGCCTGTGCCGCCCGAGATGATGATGTTGCACCGCGCCTGCACGGCGGCAGCGAGGAAATCCATCACGCCAGGGGGAAATGCCCCGTGGCGGATCAGGTCTTCCAGTTGCAGCGGCTTGGAACCGAAACGGCGGATCGACATTGCCGGCCCGTCCAACGCCAGCGGCGGGATGATCGCGTTCACGCGGCTGCCATCGGCCAGGCGGGCGTCGCACATCGGCTGTGTCTCGTCGATACGACGGCCGACGGCGCCGACGATGCGGTCGATGATCTGCCGCAGGTGCATGTTGTCGCGGAAACGGATGTCCGACAGCTCGATTCGGCCGCGACGCTCGACGTACACGCGGTCGTAGCGGTTGACCATGATGTCCGACACCGCCGAGTCCTTCAGGAGCGCTTCGAGCGGCCCGAGGCCGAAGGTTTCGTCCATCACCTCGTCCATGAGCTTTTCCTGCTCGGCGGACGAGAGGAGGCCCTTCTCGTTCTGGCACAGCTCGCGGATAAGCTGGCGAACTTCCTGGCGGACGACGTCGGGCGGCATGGCCCGCATGCCCTGCATGTCAAGTCGTTCCACGAGTTGGGCGTGGATCTTCACCTTCAATTGCGACATGTAGATCTGCCGCTCGTTGGGCGGCGGCGGCGCGACGATGCTCGGGCGCGTAGGCGCGGTGATCGGTCGCGCCACGGTCGTCTCCGGCGCGGCGGCAGCCGGTGCCGGTGCCGCAGGAGCGTCGCCAGCGGGCGTGGCCGGCTGGACGACAGCGGGGGTTGAGGAAGGTGATCGGCTAAAAAGTCCCATGATTTCTCCAGCAACTTCGGCGACGAATCGCCCGTTGTTGCATTTCCGTGCCCTTTACACGCAAGCGCGCGCTCAGGCGGCCTGCGACATCTGCTTGCCCATCAGCATCTGGCCGAACTCCGCGATGCACTGGCTGATCTCCGCCCGCGGAGCGCTGACGACGAACGGCTCGCCGTAGTTGATCGCCGCGATGGCGGTCTTGAAGTCGTTCGGGATGAGCCAACTGATCTTCAGGCCCAGCGCCCGCTCCACTTCCGCCGGGTCGATGTCCCAGCCCTTCTTCACGAAGCGGTTCACGACGATCTTGATCTTGCTGCTCTCCACCCCCATTCGGCGCAGCGCCGCGACGAACCGCTCGGCGTTCTTCGCCGACGGCACGTTCAGCTGCATCACGACAATATTGGTATCGGCCGCCTGCAGCGTGGTGGCGTACATCGGGTCGACGCTCATGCACGAGTCGATCACGACCGCATCGAACATGCGGCTGATGATGTTGAACAGGCGCACGAGGCCGGGCTGGTTCACGCGTTGCGTGTCCTCCATCAGGTCGGGGCGCGACAGGATGGCGACGTTGGTCTTCTTGTGCACCGCCAAGGCGTTGTCGAGCAACTGCCGGTCCACGCGCTCGGCCGACTGCATGACATCGGCGATCGTGTAGCGCGGACGCATGTCGAAGTATCCGCCCACGCCACCGCACACCAGGTCCATGTCGAGCAGCGCGGTCTTTCGGGACTGCCCGATCGACGCGGCCAGGTTGCACGCGATGGTGGTCGATCCGCAACCGCCAATCGTGGGGATGACATTGATGAGCTTGGCCCGCTTGCCCATGCCGTGCACCGAGGCCAGGCGTTCGAGGGCGGACGTGAACTTCTGCTCGTTGATGGGAAGCGGGACGAACTCACGCACGCCCAGGTGCATCGCCTCCATCAGCAGGTTCGGATCGAGAATCTGGCTGAGGACGAAGAAGCTGACGTTGTGGTACTGCCGGGGAAGGTGGCCGATGCGACGGAGGTTGTCCATCGCGCCGGGGTCGAGGTTGACGACCACCAACTGGGGGGCATCGCCCCGCGACAGCAGCGAGTCGAGCTGATCGACGCTCGGCAGCTGCGCGCTGATCGTGAGGCCGAAGGTCGTCAGAAAGCTCGCCATCTCCTGGCGGTTCACTTCGTCCGCATCGACGATGACACAGTTCAGTTGCACATGCATAAGGCACATCCCGGCAAACCAGACCAATCACTTACGGGGAAGAACGAACTACTTAATTGCTATCGGCCGCGGCGACCGCCGGCTGAACTTGCGGCTGCGGCTGTGCATCATCAAACCCGTTCGGGCCGACGAACCTCGGCGCGGGAGCGGCCGGCGTTTCCTTGCCGTCGGCGCCCCTGACGCGCGGGCCGCCCAGGTCGCCCAGGCCGTAAAGCTCGGCTTCGTTCGGGTATCGCCAGTCCGCGCCAGGGAGGGCCGGAATCTGGTCGGGGTTCATCGGCTGGGCGAGCTTGGGCGTCACGAGGATGACCAGTTCGGTTTCCGAACGCGAATAGGTCACGCTGCGAAACATCGCGCCGATGATCGGCAGATCCGAGAGCAGCGGCGTGCCCGAACTCTTGGAATCGACGCGGCGTTGGAGCAGGCCGGCGAGCGCCAGCGTCTGGCCTTCGGCCATCTCGACGATCGACTGCACCTTGCGGGTGCGAATGCCGGGAACCGGCTCGCCGGCAATCGAGGTGGCGTTGTTGTAATCCAGTTCCGACACCTCCGGGTTCACCTTGAGGCGAATGCGGCCGTCACCGAGGACGACGGCGTTGTACTTCAGGCGAACGCCGAATTCCTTGTACTCAATCGTGATGGTAGTTCCCCCGCCGGTGCCGGCCTGGGGAACCGGGATCGGAATCTCGCCGCCGGCCAGGAATTCCGCGTCCTCACCGCTGATGGCGACGAGGTTCGGTTCCGCCAGCGTGCGGGCCAGCGCGTTCGACTTCATCGCCGAGAGGAACGCCTCGAACAGCGTGCCGCCGATGTTGCCGTTGGCAAAGAGCGTGACGGTGGGATCGATGAAATAATCCTGGCCCTGCGCCAGCGCGCCTATCGGACTGCCATTGCCGCCGTTGATCGTGCCAATCTTGGTTCGGCCGTCGGTGAACAGGGCGCTGAAGCCCAGTTCGTTGCTGGCGGCGCGGGACATCTCGATGAACTGCACCTGCAACACGATCTGTTGTCCGCCGCCGATCTCGAGGAAGTTGATGACCTTTTCGCTGTACGCCTTGGCGACGCGTTCGGCCTGTTCGGCGACCTTGAGATTCGGGACGCGGCCCTTGAGCGTGACCTGTCCGTTGAGCACTTCAACGGTGATCGGCGCGTCGGGGAACATCCGCTTGAACTCCTCGCGGAGCGCGGCGATGTCGAACTCGACGCTCACGTCCACCACCTGGCTCTGCTCGGCCTCGTTCCAGATGATAATCTGGGTGGTGCCGACCTTCTTGCCGGTGACCAGCAGCGTGGTCGGGCCGACCGCGGTAACGTCGGCGATGTCGGGCTGGCCGACGCTGAAGCGCTTGTACTTTTCCTTGGTGGTGACGACGGCGGTCTTGTTGATCGCCATTGTCAGCTTGCCGCTTTCGAGGCCCGTCTCCACCAGTGCGGCCGACGGTTCGGCGGCGGGGGTGAAGGAGACCATCTCCATCGGCCGGTTCGGGGTCGCCGGCTGCTGCTGGGCCACGCTCGTGCTGGCGAGCCCGCACATCATCAGCGCCGTCCACCGGACCGCCTGCTTCAGGACCGAGTGATTCGTCGTCGTCGTCGTTTCAAGTCGCATCGGATGCCTCTTTCCCTTTTCACGTCGTTCCGGCGATCTCTTTGTCTGCCAGGCAACGTGGTGGTCGTCGTCGCGTATCTCGCGCGTCTAGCGTGTGTAATTAGTCGTTTGCACCAAATCCGCTGAAGATCGAGTCGAAGTCGGGCTTGGCTTCCTTCTTCGGGGCCTCGATGGGCGGGGTGATCTCGAACGTCTGGGTCGATTGCTGGCCGGCCTTGATGATCTCGACGGTCCAGTTCTGCTTGTTGGGCTGGAGCGTTACCGCAGAGGTGGGCATCGTGGTCGGCTGCTGGGTGTAGCTGGTGTTCTGCATGTCGTTGGCGAACGGATCGCCGCCCTGATCGCGGGTGCCCTTCAGCTCGGCGATGGTGATGCCGTCGCTGTCGGTGGTACTGGTGTCCGAGCCGTTGCGAAGTACGAGGCGAACGCGAGTGCTGGCGGTGGCCAGTTCGAGTTTTTCCGCCTGTTCCGGAGTACAGAGCAGCGTGACGGTCCGCGCCACTTCCGGCGGCTGGCCGGGCTGCGGCGGCTGGGCCGGGCCGGTGCGCCCGCCGACCGCGAACACCATGATGCTTTCCAGAACCGTCTTGGCGATGGGCTTGCCGTCGTTCTGGATCGTGCCGACGACGTCCACCTTGCACGTGGGCTGGATGAAGCCCGCGACGCCGGAGACATCGTTGATCTCGACCGTGATCGCCCGCATGCCCTTCGGCAGCGTGGCGCCCACGCCCATGCCCGAGCCGTCGTCCGCCAACAGCGTGGCGAACAGGGGCTGATTGGGGGCCAGCGGCACCTTGGTGACACGGTTGATCAGCTGATCGGGCGTCACAAACGCGCCAATCGGCATGTCGGCCACATCCACCTTGCCGAGCTTCAGGTGCTCGGCGGTAAGGGTGGTGCCGGGATCAATCTCGGCGGCAGCAACGACGATCGGCGTCAGGTTTGACTTCGATTGCGGCTCTGCAGGCTTGCTCGAGATAACGCTCATCGCCATGCGCGCCGCGATCAATCCAAGGACAATCGCGATGGCCAGCGGTAACCAGGCTTTCCAATTCATATTCAATCTCCGTGAGATACGCTTTCCGGATACATCACAATTTTCGACCGTGCGACATATCCGGTTTAGGAGGGACATCAGGATTTTTCTGGAACGCAGTTGTGGGACGTAAGACCTGCTGCACGCCGAACGGCGCGCTAAACGAGAAAAGCCCACCCTCAATGGGTGGGCTTTTCTTCCTGTCGTGCTCGCGCCGTGCAACAGGCGGTGAGAATCAGCCTTCTTTTCGCATCGTGGTCTGTCCCTTCACGACTTTATTGGATGCGATGAAGCCGATCGGGCGGATGCCGACCGTGTTCCAGGTGGCCTCCACCTTCACCAAAATTGCCGTGCCGGCGGTGGTCGAGCTGCTAAGCGTGAGGTTGGCGGTGTCGGCGGCGTTACGCACGCGGACCGTGTATTTATTGGATGCAATGCCGGCGGCGCTCATCGAGTCGTTTACGGCGGTCGTCACGCTGCTGTTAGTGCTTCCGGGCACCGCCGCGGCGCGGGCACCTTCGCGGGCGGCGCCTTGCAGCGTGTGTTTCAAGTAGAAGAAGTGGCCGAATTCCACGGCGCCGAAGCTGATCCACAGCAGCACCGGGAAGACGAAGCACGCCTCCAAGATGGCAGAACCGGAGCTGCGGGATTTGAATTGTCGTTTCATGGTCAAATCCTTATCAGGGGCCGCGCTCGACACGTGATGCGTGACTTCACGCCCGTGTCATCCAGGTTGCCCAGGCGATCAGGTAGACCGCGACCGCTGCGAACACCGGTACCGCATATGGCAACGGGCGATCGATGCTGCGGAAGCTCTTGCCTGTCTGTTCAATATGATCGGCCCCCACGGTACGCGCATGAACCAGATTGATCGCCAGGACGGCGGAATTTCGGGCAAGCATGGAAAGCTTTCCCGACTGTGCCGCCTGTATCACCGCCATCACCCCGCCGAAGACGGTGGAGAGCAGCAACACGATCGCGATCCCGATCGGGCCCATCCAGGCCCCCACCGCCATGTGTTGCTTGAGATCGCCTGCCCCGGTGGCGCCCAATAACACGCGCGGCAACACCAGCGCGAAACCGAGCAACACGCCAAACAGGCATCCCCACCCTGAAACCGGCAACCACCCCGCCGACACGAAACCAACGCCGGCAAGGAACGTAAGCAGGTTCAGCCAATTGGGAATGCGCCGCTGGCGCCAGTCGATCACGACCGCAACGCCCAGCAGGGCGACCAGAGGCAGATATGGAATCAGGATGTTCGCCATTGTGCGACGCGCGCGCGCCTCGATCGCCTTGCGCGCGAATTACATGGAGCTGTTAACGCTCGTCCAGCGGGCCATCACGCGAACGCCGAAGGCGCCGATGACGCCGATACACGCCACGGCGATCAGGCCGGCGATCAGCGCGTATTCCATCACTTCCCCGCCGTCTTCACGGATGAGAAGGGCTTTAAGGTTAGCGAATGTAGGTTTCATATCACCTCTATCGGCCAATCGGGGGCGAGGCGTAGGGAGATTCCCCCGAAAGTCTTCCACGCGCCGCATTTCTTGCCGGGATGAATGCCGTCTGGAAAACAACAAAGGTCCGCGGGACGACTTACGACGCACCCGCGGACCTCGGTTGTACGGTATGTGCCTGCCGAACCCGCGAAGGGCGGCGCGACACCTTGAGAATTACATCGAGCTGTTGAGCGAGTTCCAGCGAGCAAGGACCTTGCCGCCGACCGCGCCGATGACGGCAATGGCGGCAACAACGATCAGACCCGCGATCAGGGCGTACTCGAGAACCTCGCCGCCCTGCTCGTCCTTCACCAGCTTGACCAGCAGCTTCTTCGCCTTCGACATAATGACTCCTAAGATTAAGGCGATTAGACGTTCCCGAGCCGGGCATTCCCGCATATAGAGACCCGGATCAAATCCGAATCACTCGAGAGCAAGCACCTCCTGGC
>JBBCIV010000121.1:0-7952 GCA_037189665.1 Phycisphaerae bacterium
CCCGCGCTGGTTGACTGAAAATCAACTGTCCTGCCACTAGACGACGGCAGCCCGGACGAACCTTCTTTTCGCCCTCAGCCTTCTGCGTGTTCGTTCGACGTACGACGTTCGTTTACAGCATCTCCTACCTGGCCGCGTTTGATTCCAGTGTTCTGGAGAACTTTGGAATAAAGCCGCCTACCTCTTACTAAGCGGTGGGTGGAGGATTCGAACCTCCGGCCGGCGAGGACGCCGGTGCCGCGATAGCACCGCGGTGCAATCGACCGCTCTGCCAACCCACCTCAACAATTACTGCTTACCTCTTCAACGCATCACGCATGCATCTCTACACCTCGCGGTCAGCGGAAGGTGAAGGATTCGAACCTCCATGGCTTTGCGCCGGCGGTTTTCGAGACCGCTGCCCCACCAGTTGGGCGAACCTTCCGGTTGTTCAAGATCGCGCGAACAGCTATCACACCGTACCTTATCGATCCGCAAGAACATCGCTGGAATCGAACCAGCCTTCTCAGGATTGCAGCCTGATGCCTGAACCACTCGGCTAGATGTTCAGCTATTCAACCATTCGTTCGACATTCTCGAAGTCGCAACAACGCGTTCCGAGGGTCATGCCGCAGGGAGGACTCGAACCTCCAACCAGACCGATCTTGAGTCGGCCGCCTCTTCCAATTGGGCTACTGCGGCGAACGTGATTACCGTGACCCCAATAACGGCGATCGCACGGACGATGACTGCGCTCACAGCGGTACTCACGCCACGAACGCATCGCTATCGTTACGTAGCCTTACTGAATGCTCCGGGTGGGATTCGAACCCACACTGTCAGGACTCTCATTCCTGCGCCTCCTGCCGTTTGGGCTACCGAAGCGTTCAACATTCAACCCCGTGGTCGCCTATCCGATAGGCGCGACCGATCAAGGCCGCCGCGGCACATTTTGAGCTGCCTTCCACGTCGTCCCATGCCGATCGGCTTGGCTTACGCATCGTTACCTTCTGCATTTCGATCATCCTGTCACGGTCATGCATGCGCGCACAGTGGTTCAGGCAGGATTCGAACCTGCAACACGCCGGGTCTGAGCCGGCGGCCTCTTGCCGTTGGGCTACTGAACCGTGATTGGTTGTAGCGCGATGTTTACGTTCTACGGATTTTGTCCTTTCCTTAAATCGTTGTATTTACGATGATCGTATTGCTAAAAAATATTGTTAATCCATCAAATACCATCAATTGCATCGGGAAGGGATCGAACCTTCAACCTCCGGCTTCGTAGGCCGGCGCTCTTCCGGTCGAGCTGCCGATGCGAGAGAGGCGTGCGCGTAGACGCCCCCCCAAACGTCTACGCGCACGTGCGGACGCGGCCATCCAGACTGTCGTGAATGCCGTCAGGACGACAGATCACGGACAGACGAAAACCTGCAAAAATCCCGAAAACCAAGGGAAAAAGGATTTGGTTCGCCGGGAAAAGCTCCCGGCCGGATAAGGCGGGGAGCTATCGCAGTTCGTGCATGGATTCGCTCTCGCGATAGAGCAGCGGCGATCGCTGGTCTCGCAAGAGGCACGGAAGTTGGTCAAGTGATAGCTTCATCAAAGTATTGCCCCAAGAGGGTTACCAGAAGATATCGGCATGATGGGGGTGAAGGCAAACAAAAAATCCGATGCCAGCGCATAACGACGCCCCGGCCTGCTGCTATATGGCAGGCCGGGGCGTGCACGAAGGTGGGACGGTGTTGCTCAGCGACGCGCGTCGGCGCGTCACTCAGCAGGTTTTGCGAGCGCGACGGACTCGATCAAATCAAGCATTTTCTCGCCTGCGGCGCCGCCCAGGATCAGGACGGCGTTGCCGTTGGGAATCAGGCGATGCACGATGCGAGGGGTGGACTTGGTCTGCGCCTCCCAGGTCGATCCGTCGGCGGACAGCGTGTAGAGATCGCCGGTGCCGACGCTCAGGTAGAGCTTGCCGCCGGCCACACAGGCGGCGGGGGAGAAGCCGTTGAACTGCCGGCCGGGGATGGCGGGGCCTTTGGACCAAGTGTTGGTTTTCGTGTCGAGGATATCGACGTCAAGCTGCGGCTTATCGTTCGCGTCGAAACCGCCCATGACGTAGATCTTGTCGTCCACCGAGGCGACGATCAGGGCCCGGCGCGAGAACGGCTGCGGGATCGATTCCCACTTCGGCTCGCTGGCGGCGGTGTCGAGAACGAGGGCGTTGCTCAGCCATTCGGAGTCGTCGTCCTGGCCCTTCATGTGCCAGCCGCCGAGGACGTAGAGCTTGCTTCCGACGAACGCGATGTCATGCGATGAGCGCGGCTGCGGGATCGGCGGGAGCGATTCCCACTTGCCGGCGGCGGGGTCGTAGCGTTCGACGTCGTCACGCGAGAAGTTGTTGACCGGCTCGCCCGGCGGATTGCGCGGTTCCATTCCGCCGACTCGGTAGATCTTGCCGTCGTACGCGGCAAGGTTCATCCCTTGCACCTTCGCCCGGCCGGGCAGCGTTTCCCACTTGGTGGGATCGGCAAGGTTCATGCGATGGAATTTTCCAGAGATGGTGTCGGTCGAATACTCATGCCGATCGGCGATGTGACCGCCGTAGACGTAGAGCCATCCGTCGGACGCCACCGCGCCGAAGCTGGCCGCGGCTTCGGGGAGGCGGGCGAACGTTCGAACGTTTTCGCCAGGCGTTTTCTTTGCAGGCGCGGATGCGTTGGCGGCCGGCACGTCGAAGACGAGCGTGGCATACTGACGGATCTGCACGTACTGCTTGCCCTCTCGCTCGCCGGGCGTATCGAGCCAGCGGCGCGCCCACACGCCGTATCGGCCGGTTTGCGGGAAGGGGGGCGACAGGCCTTCGGCGTCGGTCTTGTAGTCGTCCTGCACGCCGTCGGGGAGGATGACGCGCATCTCCGCATTGGCGGCCGGCTTGCCGTCGAAGAGGTATTTGATCTTCGTTCCGCCATCGATCTTGACCGGCACGAGTTCGACCGGCGTTGTTCCGCCGATCGTCGTCGTGGGGTCGAAGGCATCTCCGACGATGGTCTTGGGATAGTAGATGAGCCAGTGCGGGGGCTTGTCGCCGCGCTTCATGATGCCCAGGTCGGCCACGCCGTGCACCACTCGCGTCCCGCCGCCGGGCAGGGCGAGCGACATGGCGTGCCCCTTCTTGGTCTTGCTCAGCTCGACGTCCTTGCCATCGGCGCCGCGCAGGATCAGCTTGGTCGGGGCCAGCAAGTCGATCGGCACTTCCGAATCCGGCTCGAGCGTCTCGCTCATGAGCAGGTTGGCCGTCGCGCCGTCGGCATTGGGGACGACGAACGGGAAGTGGGCGAGCGCCGACGCGCACGTCGCGGCGGCGGCAACGAGAATCCATCTGAGTTTTATCATTGCTTTTCTCACTTTCACAAATAGAGGTTCAGTTTTTGGAGGCCGGGAAGCCGCATTCGGCTTCCAGTCGTAGTTGCTCGGCCCGAATGCCGGCCACGAGCGCTACGAACAGCGGTCGTTGCTGCTCGGCCATGCCGTAGATCGCGCGGGCGATGCTGATTAATTGATCTTGCGTCAAGCCGACTGTGGTATGATCGATCGACAGGAAATACGTGCCGTGGCTGCAGCGAGCCAGGCGAATCGGGTTGGCGTGATGCTCCATGATGTGAGGCTCCTTTATCAGGGCTGGATGTCATAGATCGGCCCGGTCGCCCTTGGCGCCCAACGCCGCATGTCTTGAAGTTCGGTGAGCGATAGCGATTCAACGTGGCCGTCGAACATCGCGACCGCGGTTTTTTTACTGTTTCGGCTCAGCGGAAGTCCGTTATCGGTGCTGGGAGTGAGCACGGAGATCTTTTCGTTCACGACGGTCCAGCGCTGGCCGTTGGCATAGGGAGGCGTGACCCAGTGATATCCGCCATTGGCTTCCACGGAGCCGGCTAGCGCCCCGCCGATGCGGGCGATGGTTTCGGAGAAGACGACGATCTCGGTCGGACGGCTGATCTCGCCGGCCTTGAAGATCACGTGCCGGCCGGGCCGCGGCCGGCCGAGGCCGTCGAACGCGTTGTAATCCTTGTGTCCGCCCAGATAGACGGCATTGATGCCGAACGTCGGCGACACGCTCAGCGCGTACGCCTTTCCGTCGGCCGCCGACGCGCTATCGCCCATCTCTGGAACTGCTGGCAGCGGGCCGTTGGCGTGAACAACGGCCCATACCTTCCCCATGTAGGGGATCAGCCGCCACGGGTATCGTGAAGCGGTGGGGTAGTAGAACGTGTGTCCCGTCGGCCAACTCGCGGTGACGGGATGCCCGTTAACGCTCATCGGCGCGTAGCCCGGCGGCAGGGCGTTTCGGTTTTCGGTGTGATAGGCGATGTAGCCGGTGATCAGCTCGCGAAGGCAAGCACTGGTTTTTGTGTGCTTGGCCATCCGGCGGGCCTGCGAGAGCGCTGGCAGCAGAATGCCGATGAGCAGCGCGATGATGCCCACGACCACCAGCAGTTCAACGAGTGTGAATGCCCGTCGATGTGTTCTCATCCAAAAACCCTCGAAAAGCCGCTCGAACGCCTTTCGACGTTCGGGCGGACGGAGAATCAATCAGCACGTCGGCGTCGTCGGCCAACGACGGTCGCGACGGTTGCGAACAGCCCGATCGCCGCGGGTTCCGGAATGGTGGTGTAGGCGGTGTCGACCGCCAGGTTTTGCAGGCTCAGGGACGAGCCAGCCGAGGCGAACTGGATGTCGTAACCGGCCGCGTTGCCTGAGACAGTCCAGGTGAACTTGCGCGTCTGCGCCGCGCCGCCCAGCCCGCCGGCAGCGCCGTCATACAGCAGTTCGCTGGCCTCGGGGCTGAGGAGCGTCAATCCGTCGACCGGGCTGACGAGCTTCACGCTGTTGACGTCAATCACGTTTCCTTCGGTGTGCACCTGCAGCCAGATCGTGGTGGAAACGGCATCCGTCGCGTCATAGTTCCATACGTGAACGTTGAACGCCGTGGCCGCCGCGAAGCTATAGATGTTGCCCGACGACGGGCTTCCTGAACCGATGATGAACGCCGTATCGGTGGCGGTCTGCGTGACGGTCGAGGTGCCGGCCTGTGTTCCGGCGACGCTTACCAATGCGTCGGAAACCGGCTTGCCGCTCGGCGAGTAGTTGCTGAAAGACGCCGGCAGGCCTGGATACAGGTTAGCGTTGGTGACCTCGAACGTGTACGGCGGGCTGTTGGGATCGCCGTCGGTATCAACCCGGTCGGCGTCCACCACGTTCGGCACGTTGTACGGCTGGTAGAAGACGTTCCATTCCTGATAAGTCGTTTGCGACGTAAACCGATCCCATTCGCCCACGTTTGAGGCGGAAGGGACGTCGAACAGGGAATGGGGCGCCGCGCTGGCCGAGCCAATCAGCCCGGCTGACGTGATCGCCGGGATCAACAAGAGGATATTTCGCATGTCGTACTTTCCTTTCTTCCCGACAATGAGCCTCTATCGACGGCGACGCAGGAGCAGGCCTGCGCCGGAGGCGAGCAGTCCGAGTGTGGCGGGCTCGGGGACGGCAGTGTCGGAGGCAAAGGTGCCGGCATTGGCAGACCAGAACGTATCGACGCTGAGGTCGGTCACCGAGATCGGCGAACCAGCAGAGAATTCGAACCCAGTGACGGCGGCGGCGTACGTGGCAAGGTTGCCGGGCAGTTCATACTTCGCCCAGACCTGCGTCTTGCCTTGTGCGGCAAAGGCAACAACGGTATCGGGCGATACGCCGGCGAGATCGCCGAACTGAAAGGTACCCAAATCCCCGGCCGTCCCCCCGAAGACGGCCGGCGAAAGGCCAACTGCCTGGATGATGATCGTGGTTGATCCCGTGCTCGGCGTGCCGGCGGTCGGGATGTTGAGCGTCAGGTCGATCGTGCTGACCGAGCCGTAGACGTTATTGCTGCCCGAAATAATGTCGAAGGCGTTGTTCTGGACGATGCTCGCGCCCGCCAGCGACGCGGGATTGATGCTGGGCGTCGAGTTGATGATGTCCGGGATCGCAGGGGCGGGCGGGACGGCGTCTTCGTTTCCGTCCCAGGTGCCATTGGACCAGCCGAAGTAGGTGGTGTTGGCGGCATTGCGGAACGAGGGGGTGAACAGGCCGGTTGCGCCGCGAAGGTCGAACTCGGCATACGCGGACGATGCAACAGCGGCGGTGACAGCCGCAACAAGAAGGGTGGACGTCTTCATTTCTCTATCTCTCCTGAAGATTTCAAAAAGCCCGGACCACGCGGTTCGGAGCGTCTTTGAGTGTGGTTGACGATGCTGTGTCTGGACTGGCCAAACTTCCTTGCACGGCGTGCGCGAGGGCGCCGTCGAAAGCGATCCGGGTAGCGTTCGGGGACCACGCCAAGGCAAACGCAGAGGGCTCCGAAACGTCGTAGCGGACGGCGCGCGAGTTACAACGCACGCCGCCTGCCGGGGCTGGCGAAGCCTCTTTCACGACGCGCCGCCACCCGGACCGAAACCAAATAGATCAACCTGGAAGAAGGGAAACTTTTGCGGCAGAACCGCCGCGCAGATATGCTGATACCTGCGCGTCGCCTTCACAGGTTGACGCCAAAACACGGGCGGTCAGGGAACTTTCGCAGAGGGCTCTGACCGCCCGATTCTTTTTAATAGTCCATAATGAGATTCAATCTCAATTGGGCTGGGGTTAGAATACTGGCTCACCGGCGGCTTTCAAGACCTAAATTTCTGGAATGTCGCAGGAGGAGGGCGGGAAACGGGCAAAATGTCGATTTGCCTGCAGGTTTTCCGATCGCCATCCCCGCGCCGGCGGGCTTGTCTCCTGGCGCGGCTACGCGCCAGAGGCGTCGTGCGATACAATGACGATCTGGCCCGCCGCCATCGGCGGGCATCCTGTTTTTGCCTGAGATCGCCGTAAGCCCATGAAAATTCGTAACTTCTCTATCATCGCCCACATCGACCACGGCAAAAGCACGCTCTCCGACCGATTGCTCATGCGCGCGGGCGCCATCACCGAACGTGAGTTCCAGAACCAGATGCTCGACGACATGGACCTGGAACGCGAACGCGGCATCACCATCAAGGCGTCGGCGGTCACGGTCTTCCACAAGCACAACGGGGAAGACTACATGCTCAACTTCATCGACACGCCCGGCCACGGCGATTTCCATTACGAAGTCCAACGTGCCCTGCAGGCGTGCGAGGGCGCCATCCTCGTCGTCGATGCCTCGCAAGGCGTGCAGGCCCAAACCGTCGCCAATGCCTATGCCGCCGTCGACGCGGGGCTGGAGATCGTACCGGTCCTGAACAAGATCGATCTCCCGTCGGCCCGCCCAATCGAGATTGCCGAAGAAACCGAGCAAGTGCTCGGTCTGCCGGCAGAAGACTGCCTGCCCGTGAGCGCGAAAACCGGCCTCGGCATCGACGAACTCATCGTCGCACTTTGCGAAAAACTGCCCGGCCCGCGCGGCGACGCCAAAAAGCCCCTTCGCGCCCTCATCTTCGACAGCATCTACGACGACTACCGCGGCGTCGTCACCTACGTCCGGGTCATCGATGGCGAGCTTCGCAAGGGCCAGAAGATCCGCTTCATGGGTACCAACAAGCTCTACACCATTACCGATCTGGGCAAGCATTGCCCGCGCCGCACGCAGGTCGAAAAGATCGGCCATGGCGAGGTGGGCTACGTGGTTGCCGCGATCAAGGACCTGCACGACGTTCGCGTCGGCGACACCATCACCGACGACGATGACAAGGCCACCGAGCCGCTGCCCGGCTACAAGCCCGTACAGCAGATGGTGTTCTGCGATTTCTATCCCTCCGGCAAGACGCAGTACGACGAATTGCGCGACGCGATGGATCGCCTCAGCCTGAACGACGCCAGCTTCAGCTTCGAGCCGGAAAACAACGACGCGCTGGGCTTCGGTTTCCGCTGTGGTTTTCTGGGTTTGCTCCACATGGAGATCATCCAGGAACGGCTGG
>JBBCIV010000122.1:0-4152 GCA_037189665.1 Phycisphaerae bacterium
TAAACGCCTCGAACAGCGTGTGGATCACGCGATCCATCATGGACGAGACAAAGTCCGACGTGTCGTAGATGTAGGAAAACTTGACGCCGTCCGGCAGGCGCTGCTTCAGGTCTTCGAGTTTCTCGGCGACCGCGTCGGCAACGCTCACCGCGTTGGCGCCGGAGGCCAGGTTGATCGACACCGGTGCCGCCGGCCGTCCATCGTATTGGGCGACGGCGTTATAGCTCGCTGCCTTGATCTCGATGCGGGCGATGTCCTTCAGGCGGATCGCGGAGCCGTCCGCCTGATTGCGGATGACGATGTCCTCGAATTCCTCGGGCGACGACATCAGCCCTTGAGAGGAGACCGCGAGCTCGAGACGCTGATCGTCAGAGATGACCGGAGCCGCGCCGATGCGGCCGGCCGGGGCCTGGATGTTCTGATTGCGAACCGCGATGGCGACATCGTTCGTGGAGAGGCCGAAGTCGCGGAGTTTCTGCGGGTCGAGCCAGATGCGCATCGCGTAGTCGCGCGCACCCATGACTCCCGCCTCGCCCACGCCCGACACGCGTTTCAGGTCGTCCAGGATGTTGAGCGTTACGAAGTTCGACAGGAACAGCTGATCGTGCTCCGGCTTGTCGGAATGGAATGCGATGATCTGCAGAAGATCCGACGACCCGGTCGTTACCGTGACGCCGGTCTCGCGCACTTCCAGCGGCAGGCGGCCTTGAACGAGATTGACGCGGTTGGAGACGTTCGTCGCCGCGATCTGCGGATCGATGCCCTGCTCGAACGTGATGGAGAGCGCGTAGCTTCCGTCGTTCGACGACGTGGACTGCATGTAACGCAAGCCCGGTACGCCGTTCACGGCGTTCTCGATCGGTTGCGCGAGGGCGGTGCCCACGGTGGCCGCGTCGGCGCCGGGGTACACGGCCGTGACGCTGACCGTCGGTGGCGAGATGTTCGGATACTGGGCGACGGGAATGCCGATCGCCGCCATGAGACCTGCAAGCGTGATGATGATCGAAATCACCATCGCCAGCCGCGGCCGGTCGATGAAGACGTTGAAGATCATGGCGTCGGGTTACCTTCGGCGTTGCTGACTTCGATGGCCTGGGCTTCCGGCGCGACGACCATGCCCGGCTGGGCCTTCAGATGGCCACCGACGATGACGCGGTCGCCTGCATTGAGGCCGGATTTGACCGTGACGGTCGCGCCGCGATGTTCGCCGACCTCGAAGCGACGCTGCTCCACCTTGTTGCTCTCATCGACCACCAGCACGTACGTTCCGAGCTGATCGATCATGAGCGCCGACTGGGAGACCACGAGGCGCTTGGTTGCATCGCGATCGACGATGACCACGTCGACAAGCTCCTGCGCGACGAGACGCCGATCGGGGTTCGGGATAACGGCGCGGACCGTCAGCGTGTTCGTCGCCGCATTGGCTTCGACGTCCACGAACGCGATCTTTCCGTTGACGGGATAGATCTCGCGGTCGCTGTGGCGGATTTCCACGTCCGCATCGAACCGGCCTTCCGCCGTCCGCTTGATGCCGGCCAGCGCGGCGCGCGGCACGGAAAACGTCACGTACATCTCCTCGTGCGAGATCAGCGTCGCGAGATGGGGGCTCGCTTCGTTCACGAAGTCGCCCACGGCGTGAACCGCGCGGCCGATGCGGCCTGATATGGGCGCGCGGATCTCGGTGAAGTCGAGGTTGAGCTTGGCCTGCTCAACCTGCGATCTGTCGAAGTCGACCTTGGCGCGGGCCTGGGCCAAACGTGCCTTGGCGGCGCTCAGCGTCGCGACGGACGAGACCTGGCGCGACGCGAGCTCTTGCGTGCGCTCGTGCGCGTCCGCCGCATCGGCGAGGGCTGCTTCGGAGCTTGCGAGATTGGCTTCGGCCTGCGTGAGCGCGATCCGGTAGGCGCGCGGGTCGATCTCGAACAGCACCTGGCCCTTTTCGACGTCGTCGCCTTCGTGGAAACCGCGCTTGACGATGAACCCAGCGACGCGGGGGCGCAGTTCGACCTTGTCGATTGCCTCGATGCGCCCGCTGAAGCTCGCGGCGTGCTTGACGTCGATGCTCTGTACGGTCTCGACGGTGACGGCGGGCGGGGGCGGCATGCCCTGCGCGTGAGCGACGCCGCGCGGCGGCATCAGCACGGACATGGCGATCACGGCGCCCGCGGAGAGCCCGACGGCGGCGGCCTTTATGCAGGTTCCTGCGCGACGATCGTTGAGGCTAACCGGTATTCTGCCCATCCTTGCTGTCCCCGATCCATTTGATCTTTAGTTTCAACACGGTCGAGCATTAAGCTTACCAGATGGTGAAGCAGGGGCCGGGATTTGGGCGTTTTCTCTTAAAAAAATTCGCAAACTGAAGAATTCCGAGGCAGCGGGGCTCGGACGCGTTCGCTTGGCGGCATCAGATGATGCGTATGCCGATTTGTTGCATCTGCCCAGCTCGTGTTGCAGATCGCGGTCGGTTCAATCGCCGCAATAGGCCATGCGCGCGGCACGGCGGGTTCGCGCCCGGCGATTGCGCTCAGCAGGTTGGGCGAATGGTGACCTCTGACTAGCCCGCGGTCGCAACTAAGCGACCACGCTGGATCTTGCGCTGCGGAAGATGGGCGGACGTCAACCCAACACCGCACCGCGTCGGACCTTTTTAAGAGGAAGGCGTCGGCTTCTTCCCCTCAGCCGAGGCGCCAGGTGGCTCTTCGATTATCGAACGGCGTTTTATTCTCGTTCCGAGCTGCGACGTTTTTCTCGAAAAATCAAAGGTCATTGCGCTTCTGCTGTTCCATTTCCGCAACAGCGCCCTCTCAAACCAAATCGTTAATGCCAAGTTAATTTGATACGCGCACGGACGTGTGCCCACCCTGAACAAGCTGTGGGTAAGGGGTGGATAACTTGCGGGATGCTGTTTCGTCCCGCTCCAAGTCGTCCGGGGACATCTGCAGCAGCCCCACCATTGCGTGGGAGCGAGTGACGAAATTTGTGTGTTGTATGGGATGTATTGGAGTTGCGTATTATGCGTTCGGGGGATGGGATTTCGACTTCGCGCCGCAAGGATCGGCATCACGGCAAGCGGTTGCTCTCAACTGCGAGCGCAATGGCGCTTGCGACAATAATTTCCGCAACGAGCGTGAGCGATGCCTTTGGCGTCGAATGTATGACGGGCGTTCATCTAGATGATGCATCGATCAATACCCTGCACTCGCCCAACATAGGGCAGGTAGTGACCGGAGTGGGGACTAGTTCATCCACCGCGGTCACCGGTCCGCTTGTCACGATCCCGCCCGCGGTTCCGGTGATCGGGGGCGTGACCGGCTTGGTCGGCGTCGCGATCTTCGGCGTCACCTATACGCCTGTCACATCAGCGGAATTCGTCAACAGCGTCACACCCACCAACAATCCGAATGGTGTTTTCGCCACGGGTGTCGAGACAGTCGACGTGATCACATCCGTGACTCCCGACTTTTCCGGCGCGACCTCCGGGGGCGATACGGATACGGCCTGCGGCACGAACGCAACCGCGACTGGCGGCAACGCCTCAGCCTTTGGCCACACGGCAAACGCAAACGGCGCGGGTGCGACAGCGCTAGGAGCAACGGCTCAAGCCATTGGGGACGGCGCAACCGCTGTCGGCTTCGGGTCGGAAGCCTCTGGCGAAAACTCGGTCGCGATAGGGCAATCGACGGCTGGCGGTGACAGCGACATCGCCATCGGCAACGGCAACGATACCGGCACCGGCGGAGGCAA
This sequence comes from Phycisphaerae bacterium, assembly GCA_037189665.1. Lineage (GTDB taxonomy): Bacteria > Planctomycetota > Phycisphaerae > Tepidisphaerales > Tepidisphaeraceae > BPJO01. The sequence goes on from JBBCIV010000122.1 coordinate 3,745, forward strand.
CACGGCGGTCGGCAGCGACATCACAGTGACAGGTGCCAACAACACCGTTCTCGGCGTCGGCCACACCGTCGATGGTGACAGCAACTTCGTCGCCGGCGATCCGAACATCGTCGTTGGCTCCTTCAACAACGTTACGGGCAACGACAACTTAGTTGTCGGCATCGCCAACCAAGTGGACGGTAACTTCAACGGCGTCCTTGGCATTGGCAACCAAGCGTCCGGCAACATCAATATTGTCGCTGGGCTCGCCAATCAGGCGAGCGGGAATATCAATATTGTTAGCGGCGCGTTCAACCAGTCGACGGGCAACGTGAACTTGGTCATCGGTGAAGCCAACCAGAATACCGGAAACTTCAACGCCGTTGTCGGCACTGGAAATCAGAATACTGGCAACCTGAACATCATCGA
>JBBCIV010000123.1:0-9664 GCA_037189665.1 Phycisphaerae bacterium
TTTTCAACCCGTGTTGGCATCCAATGCCTCGCGGAAATCACGGGTTGAAAACCCGTGCCACGAGGTTTTGAAACAGCTTCTAATGCGGATCGGAAAAAATCCCCGCGTTCGGCGCCGCGACACCGGAAATGCGGCCGCGAAGTGTGCAAAGAATAACGTCTCCGTAGAGGCACGCTTGATCGACGCAAGTTGGGCGCGATTGGCTGAAGCCGCTCCTGTAAGCTGTTACTAAGTCCTTCTTCTCCGTGTCTCTGTGGCCAATTCAATTCTTCTTACTCCAGGAACGACGAATCGCCGTAGCTGAAGAACCGGTATCGCTGCGCGATTGCCTCGGCATATAGCCGGCGCTGTTCATCCAGGCCGATCATGGCGGCCACCAGTGCGATCAGCGTGCTGCGGGGGAGATGGAAGTTGGTGATCAGCGCATCGACGTGTTTCCAGCGGTAGGGCGGGTAGATGAAGATGCCCGTTTCGCCGTCGCGCGGCGTGATGGGCTGGTCGGCCGGCTGGGATTCGATGACGCGGGCGGCGGTGGTGCCGACGGCGACGACGCGGCGGCCGTCCGATTTGGCGCGGTTGATCTGATCGGCGCAGGCGGTGTCGATGGAGTACCGCTCCACGTGCATGTTGTGGCCCTCCAGCGTGCCGGCGGTCACCGGCTTGAATGTGCCCATGCCGACGTGCAGCGTGAGAAACGCCCGTTCGATTCCGCGGTCGTCCAGTTGCTGCAGGATCGCCGGATCGAAATGCAGCCCTGCGGTGGGGGCGGCGACGGAGCCGCTTTCGCGCGCGTAGACGGTCTGATATCGCTCGCGATCCGCTTCGTCGCGCGGGTCAGATCGCTTGTCTCGCCGAATGTACGGAGGCAACGGCATTCGGCCGAGACGTTCGAGAAGGGCGATCGGGCTTTCGTCTGTGTCTACCTCGATCGTGAATTGGCCCTCCGCGCCCTGGGCGACAATACGGACGTCTGGCCCGCCTGTTCCTTCCTCGCCGGGAGAGGTTAGGTGGAGGCCTTCTGAAGAACCAGATGTTTCAGTTGTTCCAAGCCCCCTCCTAGCTTCCCCCGGAGGGGGAGGAACAGAGGGCGCGAATTGCTCAAATCGATAGCGGCCCTCCGGCGTCCAGGGGCCGATGTTCTTCAGCAGTACGCTCCATCGTCGCGGCTCGCGTTGCGAGAGGAAGAGCCCTTCGAATCGTCCCCCGGTTGGCTTGATGAGGTAGAAGCGAGCGGGCACGACGCGGGCATTGTTGAAGACGAGCAGATCGCCCGGCCGCAGCAGCGAGGGAAGATCGGTGAACTGCCGATGTGCGATCGAGCGGGCGGCGCGCCGGTAGTGCAGCAACCGTGAGGCAACGCGCCGCGGCGCGGGTTCCTGGGCGATGAGGTCTGGCGGAAGGTGGAAATCGAGCTCGTCTGTTCGCATGTCGGTCAGGTGGTCAGGCTCATTAAAACCGGCCTGGGATGTTGCGAAAAAACAACATCCATCATAAACGGACCATCCGGCCGATCGCCCGATAAGCGGTCGGCCCGATATTTCGGGGGAAAACTAGCAGGTTCGGGGGCGTGCGTCGAACGCGCGTCCGATTTGCTTCGTGTCAGGCGGTGTCCGACGCGTTGCCCAGCCTCATCATCGCCGCCAGCGGGCTGAAAGTGGTCAGCCTTCTGCGCGATGCGATCAACAGCGGCCTGCCTAAAACAGGCCCCCTAGGGACGATTCCGCCCGGCGCCAACCCCCACACGCCGCGGCCGCACCCGAGATTCGACGACAGCCCTCAGGGAAACCCGAAGATCGCCTCGCGCGAGGTCATTCATCCCTCGCCCCGCTTCGAACCCCGGCCGGTGGTACATCCCGAGCCGAAAATCGAAAGAATCCCCGATCAATACGTAAGCAGCGTCGAGCCGGCGGCGTCCGATTCGAAGAGCACCAACCCGATCCAGCCGCCTTGGAAAACCCTACCCTGGCCAAAAATCGAAACGGTGATCATCGAGCCTAAAGTATATCAGCAGAATACCGATGTGATTCATAAGGGAACGCTGCTGGATTTGTTTGTGTAGCGAGGCAAACGCGGCGCGATCCCGGTTGTCTTCCTTCGTGGAGGTCGCGCGAATGCTGTTGCCAGTCCAGGTTGAAGAGCTCAACGAATCGATCCAGTCGATGGATCGCGAGGCGATCGTGGCGCAGCTTCGGCAGTTCCGCTGTCGCTTCCCGCTCGACTTCACGCCCGATTTTTACGCCAGCGAACCCCTGACCCGCCTGCGCCACATTCTTTTCGGCTTGTGTCTGCACAACCAGAAGATGATCGACGTTGCCGTCGCAGCTTGAATCGCCGAGCGCGCCGGCCTCACGGTGACGCGCCTCCATTACCCACCGAAAACGACAACGACCCGCAATTGCTGCGGGTCGCGGTGTCTTTCTATCACTGAAAATGTTCGTTTAGCTGGCCCGGGCGCTCGCCCGGCTGGCCTTTTCGATGTAGACGCCCTGATTGCGGAACTTTTCGTAGCGGCGTTCGAGCAGGTTTTCGATCTTGCAGCGCTTGAGGTCGCGCAGGGTCTTGGCGATGTATTGCTCAAGGTTGTGGGCGGCGGTGTGGGGGTCGCGGTGAGCGCCGCCGAGGGGCTCGGAGATGACCTGGTCGATGATGCCGTTGGCCTTGAGGTCCTTGCTGGTCAGCTTGAGGGCGGCGGCGGCGTCAGCGGCGTTTTCCGAGCCTTTCCAGAGGATGCCCGAGCAGCCTTCGGGGCTGATGACCGAGTACCAGGCGTTTTCCATCATCGCGACCCGGTCCGCCACCGCGATGCCGATCGCGCCGCCGGAGCCGCCTTCGCCGGTGATGATCGAGATGACGGGGGTGCGCAGGCGCGACATCTCCATCATGTTCAACGCGATCGCCTCGGCGACGCCGCGTTCTTCCGAGCCGAGGCCGGGATAGGCGCCGGCGGTATCGACGAGGGTGACGACCGGCAGGCCGAATTTTTCGGCCAGCTTCATGCAGCGGAGGGCCTTGCGATAGCCTTCGGGATGGGCGCAACCGAAGTTGCAGGCGATCTTTTCCTTGGTATCGCGGCCTTTGTGATGGCCGATCAGCACGACCTTGTGGCCGCCCATACGGGCGAGGCCGCAGACGATGGCACGGTCGTCGGCGTAGCGACGGTCGCCGTGAAGTTCGCGGAACTCGCGGCAGAACAGATCCACGTAATCGCGAAATTGCGGCCGCTGCGGGTGGCGCGCCACCTGTACCGTTTCCCACGGCGACAGGTTCTCGTACGTCTTCTTCAACAGCGACGTGTAGTTATTGCGAAGCTGACGAAGCTCGGCCGTATAGTCGATCTGCTTGTGGGCCTGCATCGCTTCCAGTTCGGCGATCTGCTGCTCAAGCTTGGCGAGCGGCTGTTCGAACGCCAGCGTGTGGCGAAGGACGGGCTTGGCGTCGGCGGGCGATGCGGGGCTTTCTAAAGTAGTCGTGCTCATATTCGGATCGTCCGATAGCGTAACGTTAACACGCCGCGGAGCAAGCCGATTGACACCCGTGGCGACATCCGTGATTCTCCGTTCATCGAGGCAGGGGCCGTGCGTGAGGCGGCCTGCCGCGTATCTCGAGTCATCGGATCATTATGCCCCAGAACTTGACGATTATCGGACTCGGATTACTCGGCGGATCGATCGGATTGGCCGTTAAAAAACGATTAAATGGTTTTGTAATAACAGGTTGCGCTCATCGAGACGGTTCGTTAAAAGAGGCCCTGTTGCTAGGCGCAATTGACGCATGGACGCTCGATCCCGCCGAGGCGGTGGGGCAGGCGGATTTGGTCGTTTTGTGCATGCCGGTAAGCCTGATCGGGCCGTGGATGGGCCGGATTGCGAAATATCTGAAACCAGGGGCGATCGTCACCGACGTCGGTTCCACCAAGGCCGCCATCTGCGAGGCGGGCACTCGGGCGATCCGGCCGCCAGCGCATTTTGTGGGTAGCCACCCGATGGCGGGGAGTGAGAAAAAGGGCGTTTCCGTCGCCCGGGCGGAGCTATTTGAGGGGGCCACCTGCATCGTCACCCCAACGGCGGGCACCGATTCAGGGGCCGCAGAAACGGTGGCGGCTTTCTGGAAGGGGCTGGGCTGCCGGATCGCCTGTCACGACCCCGAAACGCATGACAAGCTCGTCGCCCTCGTCAGCCACCTTCCCCACGCCGTCGCCGCCGCGGTGGTGGCGGTGCAGTCGGAGGCCTCGCTGGCGCTGCATGGCAAAGGTTTCCTCGACGCCACCCGGATCGCCGGCGGCGATCCGGAGCTGTGGCGCGACATCTTCATGGAAAACCGCGGCAACCTCATCGAAAGCATCGATCGTCTGGCCGACGAGCTCGCCAGGCTCTCCCTGATCCTCCAAGCCAACGACCCCGCCGCCGTTCAGCATTGGCTGGAAACGCGCGCGAAGACGCGATTGGAGATGTAGTGAGAGGGGCTTCCGGAGGCTGGGGCGAAGCCCGTTACTTATCGTGGGAGCTGAGCCGTGCCTTCAGCTTCTCAACTTCTTCCTGCAGCTTGCGCATCTGCACCAGCAGTTCGGGCAGCCGGCGGAGGGCGCCTTGTTCGCGGAGGGCCTGGCGATGCGGGAGGGCGGGGAGGCCGGAGACGACCTGTTTCGGGGGGACGTCTTCCACGATCACCGCGTGTCCGCCTGCCATTGCGCCGTCGCCGACCGTGATGTGATCGCGTATCGCCGTCGCGCCGCCGAGGACGACGCCGTTGCCGATGGTGACGGTGCCGGCGATGCCCGCCTGGCCGCAGATCACCGAGTGCATGCCGATTCGCACGTTGTGCCCGACCTGCACCAGATTGTCGATCTTGGTGCCCTTGCCGACGCGGGTTTCGTTGAACTTTGCCCGGTCAATGCACGTGCACGAGCCGATTTCAACATCATCATCGATGATGACCGTGCCGATCTGCGGGATCTTGGCGTGTTGCTTGCCGTCCCACCGATAGCCGAAGCCGTCGGTGCCGAGCACCGAGCCGGCATTGATGATCACGCGGCTGCCGATCTTGATGCGCTCTCGGATGACGACGTTGGGGTACAGGATGACGTCGTCGCCGATGATGACGTCGTCGGAGATGACGACGTTGGGGTGAATGCGGGCGTTCCTGCCGATCGTGGTATTCCTGCCGATGACCACGCCCGCCGCGATCGAGGGGCCTTCGCCGATGGTGGCGGTGGGATCGATGGCGGCCGTCGGGTGGATGCCGGGGTCGGGCTGGGGGACGGGAGGCGCCAGCAGTTCGATGAGGCGGGTGAGCGCCAGGTCCGGGTCGTCCACCAGCAGCGTCGGCACGTCCGGTCGCGGAGTAAAACGAACCTTCTTGCCCGCAAGCACCGCGCCAGCGCGGGTCGCTTTATATTGCTTGACGAACGCGTCGCGCGTGAGCACGGACAGATCGTTCGGGCCGGCGTCCTTGAGCGCGTTCACGCCACGCAGTTCCAGGTCGCCGTGCGACGGGCAGTGTACGTCCAACAGATCGGCGAGTTGCTGTAGCGTGGGCATGACGGTCGTCGGGGGTTGGGAATGAGGTGAGGTTCAGGTTTCGAATTCGGGGTTCGGGACAACACGGGCGAGGTGCCCGGCAATCCCGAACCCCGAATTCGTTGTACGCAGGATTAGTTGGACGAAGGCGTGTAGCCCGCGTCGAGCTTGGCGAGCACTTCCTGGGTGATGTCCAGCGAATCGGCGCTGTAGAACACGCCGCGCGAAAGCAGCGCGGGCATCAGCTGCGGGAGCGGGATGCGATCGATTTCCGCATCCTGCAGGTCCGACTGGGTGGAGACGACCAGTTCGATGCCCTTGGCCTTGGCGACCTCGGCGATCGCGTCCTTGATCTTGCCGCTGATGCGCTTGGCCTCCCCGCGGAACTTGCGGGTCAGCTCCTGGTCGGCCTGCTTCAGCCACACCTCGTTCTCGGTGCGCATCTGCACGACCTGCTTGTTCAACTCCGCCCACTGCGGGGCGTCGGGCTTCACCTGATTCTTCTGGTTTTCCAGCTCCAGTTGCTTGGCCTGGCGTTCCTTGGCCTGTTCCTGGATCGCCTTTTGCTCGGCGGCGAAGGCGGTGTTGCTGTCCTTGGTTTCCTTCATTTCCTGAAGGATCTTGGCGGGGTTGACGACCGCGATCTTCGTCTGGGCGAACGCCGCGGTGGTCATCATCGACAGTGCAATTAGGGCGGACAGCGCGTAGCGCATGGGGTTTCGTTTCCTTTCTCGGTTTAAATTCAGTCACTTTACTTTAGCAGACGCACCGGATAGGACAACCAAACCGCCGGGGAGACCCGGTGACGCCGAATTCCCAGGAGGCCGTAGTTTGGATGCTTCGGCGCCAAGTCGCGTTTGTCTCGGCGACGGATCTCGCACGGTCGTTATTATTTCCGGAGGCTTGAAAACCGTTGCACCGCGCAGCCGAAACAGTGGCGTTCGAGCAGAACGCCTTGGAAACGCTCAACTCGCTGAAGCGATCACTGGCCCGGTTGCTCGGGACGCTGCCGTCCCCGGTCGCGCGCCCGCGAGATTTGCGGCGAATCCTTGGAATCGACTACAAGCTTTGCTGGCAGGTGCTCCAGATCGTTCAGGCGGAAGACCTGCTCTCGGTCGCCCCACAGGTGCCCGGGCGCGTCGCGATTCGCAAGCTGCTCGCCGCCGCCCGCAGTGCGGGCGCCGCGGAGGAAGCGGCGGCGGAGGTCGAGAGCGTCGCGACCGAGTTCGCACGACTGGTGGCGACCAACTCCGGAAGCCGCAACGGCTTTGACATCATGCTCGCCTCGGTCGCCGATCGCGAGGTCAGCGAATCGTTCGTCATGCAGCACCGCCGAGGAGCGTTTCGGCACGAGCGATATCTGTGGGGCGTTGACGTTGCGACGCACTTTCGGCAGTTAGTCATCCGACGCGCGGACGAAGGCGAACGCACGACGGGCTGTTTCATCAATGCGAAGTACGGCCTTCGGCGCCTTCGGCAGGAAGTGATGCCGATCGTTCACGCGCACCAGTTTGCGAACGTCAATGCCAGCGAGATCGAGCCGTTCGCCCCCGACGCCGCGGAGGCGGCCGGGGCGCTTATCATCCCCATGTTCTGCTCGAAACCCGTCCCCAAATTTCGCACGTTCCAGGGGGAACAGGACGGCTGGGTGTACGCGGCGTTGGATTCGGAACAGATCGGGAGTAAGGCGTCGGTCGACCTTGTGTTTGGCGGGGTGGCGCGCGACGTCGATACCACGCCTGATGCCAATGGCGCTCGGAAGATAATTTGCGGTGCAACCACACTGTTTCCGACTGCCCTGACCGTTCTGGAACTGATAACCCATCGCCCGTCCTTTGGCGTACCGGCGGTGAATTTTGAGGTGACGATCTCGCCTTCACACTCAGGCCTCCCGCATCGCGTACAGGCCGCCCAGCAGTTTTCCGTGTTTGAAAAGGTCATTCATGTCGGAATGGCAGACAAAGCTGCTCCGGCAACCGAAGTGCCTCGCTATGCGGAACTTCAACGCGAGGTCTTCAAGCGCATGGGGTGGGAGCCGTCCGAATTTGATGTCTTTCGCATCAAGATCACCTGTCCGATTCTCCACACGTCGACGGCTCTCTGTTTCGATCATAAGATTATTTGAATAATGGATTTACGTAATTTTTTAGCGAGTGTTTGTCTAATATAATTGATTCTGAGAATAATTTTCTTGAATTATATTGAATACCGATAGGAAAGATATAGTATCGGCGCATCATTCCTCCGAATGCATTGCCATCGCGGTGATGGTTTGTGGATTCGAGACAGGTACTTCTGCCTGATTGGCGGAAGGAAAATATGGAGTTGCGTCATGCTTATAAGGAAGGGAAGAAAATCAAAAGCGATGTCGAGCGGCCTGCTGTCGCTGGCGGTCGTTTCGGCATTGACGTTGGCAGGCGCGCAGAATGCGTCGGCTAACGTGTTGTTCCAGGATGGCTTTGAGTCCAATCCGTCCGGCTCGGGCGCTTACGGCGTGTCACCAGTCGGATGGACGACGATCCGGAACTGGAGTTCGGACGCGGAAAGCCCTGTGGCCCCGACGACATGGCAGACGACCGGTTTGGGCGCCGGTCATCCCTTTTACGGCCACGGATGGTCTGGTGACCTCAGCGGCGCTGGCAGCGTGTTTGCGGCGGCACCCGGCAACGGGTCTGCCGGGGTGATCGACCTGTGGCTGATCAGCCCGGCGATTCAGTTTGATGGGTCGGCGGCAACGGTCTCGTTCTGGACTTTCAGCCTGAGCAATTCCGCGGCTTCGTTGGAAGTTCGCCTGAGCGCCGGCAGCGGCGTTGTCCCCAACAACGGCGGTGATCGCGACAACGGCCTTGAAACCCCGCTTACCGGCGGGGTGGGCGATTTCACCAACCTCCTGCTTCACATCAATCCCGACCATCAGGCGGGCGTCTATCCCACGTGGGATGAAGATTTCAATCCTGCCTGGACGCAATACACCGTGGACATCCCGGCCGGCCTGGTCTCGGGAGAGGGGTACATCGCGTTTCGTGGGTACGGGCCAAACGTCTTCAGTGAGCCCGATCGGTACCGAATCGTCGGCGTGGACGACGTCGTCGTGACTGCGGTAATCCCCGAACCGGCAAGCCTGGCTGGCGTGGCGTTAGCGGGCATGGTGGCTGGGATGCGCCGCCGCCGTATTTGAATTTTTGGTGAACCTTGTGAAACGGGAACGCCTTGCGGGCGCAGCCGCCGACAACAATCGATGTTGTTTGACGGCAGCGCCCGTAAGGCGAAGCGCCATCATGACCCAGTTCAACAGAAGTTGGCAATTTCTCGCCCTCGCTGCAGGTCTGGGCTGGTGCCTCAGCGTAGGCCCCGTATGGGCAGCCGATTCGGATGCGCCCACGCAGGCCTCGCGCGACCCGGCACGTATTCTCGCGGACCTGGATGTCGTCGTGCTGCCGAAGTTCGACCGCACGCGCAGCGATGATCCAGCCAGCCGAGAGGAACAGTCACGCAGGATGAACGAGTTTCTCGAGCGGCGCGCAGCGCTGATCGGCGAACTCTGGCAGGTTGATTCCACCTCCGCGGTCGCCCGCCGGCTGATCGTTGAGCGTTGGCGTGCGCTGGGACAACTGCATCGTGGCAAAGAGGCATTGCCTGAGATCAAGAATTATTTTTCGATCGCAGGCGAACGCTCCGCGAACGAGGACGCCGCCTTTTTTGCCGCGATAGTGGAAATCGATCAGGGATCCAACACGGATGCCGATCGGCTCGCCGCGGTCGATCGATATCGCGGGCGATCGGCAGATCAGTCAAGGTTGCTGCCCCTGATCACGTTTGCCGTCAACGAGATAAAGGACGACAGGAAGAGGTTGCCGCTGCTTGAAGAGATCGTCGCGAAAAAGCCCGGCACGCGCGAGGCCGCGTCGGCCGAGGGGCGGATTCGTCGCATCAAAAAGACGGGCCATCCGTTCGAGCTGGATTTCACCGACGCGATCACCGGCAGGCCCGTCAGCATTGAAGGCCTGAGGGGAAAGGTCGTCATCGTCGAGTTCTGGGCGACGTGGTGCGCGCCCTGTCGGGCATTCCTGCCGAAACTGCGCGCCCTCCATGAGGCGCATCACAAGGACGGGTTGGAGATCGTTAGCGTTAGCCTCGATGCCCCGGGC
>JBBCIV010000124.1:0-20019 GCA_037189665.1 Phycisphaerae bacterium
GGCGGCTCAGTCGCTGGGCTGGCTGGACAATGCTCATGGCATGATCGAAGGGTTCTCGCCGGAGCCGGGTTTCGAATCCGAAGTGCTCTCACTGCTGGCGCAACATCAACTCGACGCTACCCATGACAGAGCATGAACTGACGTGCGATGTGCTCGTGGCAGGCGGCGGCCCGGCCGGCGTTCCCGCGGCGATCGCGGCGGCACGGTGCGGGGCGCGCGTCGTCCTGTGCCACGATCGTCCGGTCCTCGGCGGGAACGCATCGAGCGAGGTGCGGATGCACATCGTCGGCGCTGACGAAAGCGGTGGCCGGACCACTCCGCTGCAGACCGAAGCCCGCGAGACGGGCCTGATTGAAGAGATCCGACTGGAGACCTGCGTGCGAAATCCGCAGCGTTCGGCCTCGATGCTGGATCTGATCCTCTACGAGAAGTGCCGGAACGAACCGAACCTCACGTTGTTGCTCAACACTGCTGTCGTCGGCGCGGTGGTCCAGGATGATCGAGTAACGCACGCCATCGCTGAGCGCATGTCCACCGAGGATCGCTTCCGCATCGCCGCCAAGGTCTTTATCGACTGCACGGGTGACGGCCGGCTGGGTGTTGAGAGTGGCGCGCCGTTTCGTTCCGGGCGAGAGGCCGCACACGAGTTCGGCGAATCGCGCGCCGTGCCGGAAGCCGATGATCGTCGGCTCGGATCGACCCTCCTCTTTCAGGCGAAGAAGCACGACCGCGACATGCCCTTCGTGCCGCCTACATGGGCACGCAAGTTCACCGAGAACGACCTCCGGCTGCGCCCCCACGCCACCGGCGGCGTCGACCGCGGATTGGAGTACGGCTATTGGTGGTGCGAATGGGGCGGCGAACTCGACACCATCAAGGACAATGAACGGATCCGCGACGAACTGCTCGCGATCCTGCTGGGTGTCTGGGACCATATCAAAAACGGACCGCCTGATGATCCGGCCTATCCGAATCCAAACGCGCACGGCGCCGCGAACTGGGCGCTCGACTGGTTCGGGTTTCTGCCCGGCAAGCGCGAGAGCCGACGCTTCGTCGGGCAGCACGTTCTGACGGAGCAGGACGTCATGCAGTCCCGGCCGTTCGCAGACGCCATCGCCTACGGCGGCTGGTCGATCGATCTGCATCCGCCGCGCGGCGTGGACGCGGCCGACGAAGAGCCCTGCCGGCAGGATAAGGTGCCCCACCTGTACGACATCCCGCTGCGCGCATGCGTATCGTCGACAAGGCTCAATCTCATGTTCGCGGGCCGAAATATTTCAGCGACCCACGTGGCCTTTGCATCGACTCGCGTCATGGCGACCTGCGCCGTCGTTGGCCAGGGCATCGGCACAGCCGCCGCGTACGCCGCTGGTCGCGATGTCATGCCCGCCGACCTGTCCGCCAGCGTCAGGGACATGCGAGCCATCCAACAACGCCTGCTGCGCGACGGCGCTTACCTGATCAACATCACCCATTCAGACGAACGCGATCTGGCGCGCCGCGCCCGCGTCACCGCCTCCAGCCAGCAGTCCGACGGCAACGCGGCCTATATCGTCTCCGGTCAGACGCGAGCAGTACACGGCCCGCAGGGCGCTCTGCCCGAGCGGGCGGGCGCTGGGACGCATCGATGGATGAGCGATCCCGCCGACCGGTCGGCATGGATCGAACTCCGATGGCCTGAACCGGTCATGCTTGCGAGAATCGAGGTCACCTTCGACACCGGCCTGCACCGCGCGCTCACGCTGTCGCATTCCGACGCCTACGTCGCGAAGATGCAATGGGGACGGCCGCAAAGCGAGACCGTCGCTGATTACCACATTGACGGCGACCTTCATGACACGTGGTCAAGGCTGGTGGAGATCAAGGGCAACTACCAAAGACGGCGCGTCCATACGCTCGCGTCGCCAACCCTCCTCCATTCCATTCGTCTGACGGTTACGGCAACCAACGGGCTGGATCATGCTCGCGTGATGGAAATTCGCGCGTACGGCTTGGACGCGTCTTTCGTGTAGGAATCATCCCCTGCAACATTTGTCGTCAGCAAACACACTGGCCGATTCGATATACCTATGCTATATCAACAGGAAATGAAAGAGTTGAAGACGGACGTGTTGATTGTGGGTGGCGGCGTCGGCGGTTGTGCTGCGGCGGCAGCGGTGACGTCGTTGGGGTATCACGCCATTCTCACCGAGCCGACAGGCTGGCTGGGCGGACAGCTGACTTCGCAGGCTGTTCCGCCTGACGAGCACCCATGGATCGAGCGGTGCGGCTGCACGACGCGTTACCGGCGCTTCCGGCAAGCAATTCGAGATCGCTACCGCACACATCCTAACTTGCTGCCGGCATCTCGTAACGATCCGATGCTCAATCCCGGACTCGGAACGGTTTCAGGGCTCTGCCACGAGCCGCGCGTCGCGCTGGAAGCGATCCAGCAGATGCTGACGCCTGCAAGGGCCTCCGAAAAACTCAACGTGATGCTTGGCGTCGTCCCGACGGCCGTCGATCGGGAACGCCGAACGGTTCGAACGGTTGCATTCGTCGATCAGCGATCAGGGGAGCCGATGGTTGTCCATGCGAAGTACGTCCTGGACGCCTCCGAGTTGGGCGATCTCCTTCCGCTCGGCAAGGTGCCGTACGTTACCGGAGCCGAGTCGCGACGCGACACCAACGAGCCGCATGCGCCTGATGGCACGCCACAGCCAGATAATGTGCAGGCGCTGACCTGGTGCTTTCCGCTCGCGTTCGACCCGACGCCGGGCGCGGACCATCGCATCGGTAAGCCCGACCGTTACGATCACTGGCGGGATCATGTCCCCGCAATGAGCCCGCCTTGGACGGGACCCTGGCTGCGTTGGGACGCGGTCCATCCGATCACACTTCGTCTGCGTCGCTTCGAATTGTTTGGCCGGGAAGACAGCACAGATTTCGGTTCGCTCTGGCACTACCGCCGGATCCGGGCGGCGAGCCACTACGCCGCCGATGCCCGGCCTCATGAAGTGACGCTCGTAAACTGGCCCCAGAACGACTACGTCGAAGGCAACATCATCGACAAGCCGGCGAACATGGTCGAGCAATATCTCACTAAGGCCAGGGGGATGTCGTTGGCGTTGGTCTACTGGTTGCAAAACGATGCCCCCCGCCCCGACGGCGGTATCGGATATCCCGGCCTCTACCTTTGCCCAGATGTGGTGGGCACCGGCGACGGCCTGGCCCAGGCCCCCTACATTCGTGAGAGCCGGCGGATCAAAGCCGTCTACACGATCACCGAGAACGACGTCGGCGTCGCGGCCCGCGGCAATCGTCCCGCCGAGTGCTATCCGGATTCAGTGGGCATCGGCTATTACCGCATCGACCTGCACCCCAGCACCGGCGGCAATAACTACATCGATGTCGCGTCGCGGCCGTTCCAGATCCCGCTCGGCGCCCTGCTGCCGCAGGATACCGACAACCTGCTGGCGGCGTGCAAGAACATCGGCACGACGCACATCACCAACGGCTGCTACCGCCTCCATCCCGTCGAATGGAACATCGGCGAGACGGCGGGCCTGCTCGCGGCGTATTGCCTGGCCAAGGGCGTCTCGCCGCATGCCGTTCGAGAGCGTCCGTCGCTCCTCCGTGATTTCCAATCGATGCTGGTCGCCGGTGGCATCGAGCTCGCGTGGCCTGCAGACATCATCGAACTCGGAAACACCTTTACCTGACGACTGACCCATGCAAACGCACGAATTGAATGACCTGATCCGGATCTACCGCGATGGCCTGCTGCTGGACACCGTTCCGTTCTGGCAGAAGCACTCACCCGACCGCGAGTTCGGCGGGTTTTTCACCCTTCTGGATGCCGACGGCACCGTGGTGGGCGGCGACAAGCCGATCTGGATTCAGGGACGCGCGACATGGCTCTTTTCCACCCTCTATGACACGGTGGAAGCGAAAGACGAGTGGCTCGGTCTGGCCCGGCACGGGATCGATTTCCTAACACGGCATGCGTTCGACACGGACGGGCGTATGTTCTACAGCGTCACGCGCAACGGCTCACCGCTGCGCAAAAGGCGATACCTGTTCAGCGAAGCCTTCGCGGCGATGGCGTACGCCGCCTACGGCAAGGCGGCGCAGAGCGACGCGGCGATGGACCGGGCGGATGAGATTTTCCGCCTCATGCTGCGCTATCACACAACACCGGGCCTGCTGGAGCCGAAAATCATCCCGGCCACGCGGCAACTCAAAGGCATCTCCATGCCGATGATCCTGCTCGGCGTAAGCCAGGTGTTGCGACTCTATCGTGATAAGCCGCTCTACCGGGAAGTGGCGAACGACTCGATCGCACAGATTCGCGATCATTTCCTCAAGCCGGATTTTCGCGCCCTGCTGGAGAACGTCGGACTGAACGGGGAATTTTTGGACGAGCCGGTGGGCCGCATGATCAACCCGGGTCACGCGATCGAGGTGGCGTGGTTCATCCTTGAAGAAGCCCGCTTAAGCGGCGGCTCGGCCGAGCTGATCAACCTCGGCCTGCAGATCCTGGATTGGTCGCTCGACTGGGGTTGGGACGACGTGTTTGGAGGAATTATCTACTTCCGCGATTGCCGGAATCTGCCGTGTGAACAGTACGAGCACGACATGAAGCTGTGGTGGCCACACAACGAGGCGATTTACGGCACGTTGCTTGCGTATCACCTCAGCGGCGACATCAAGTACCTGCGGTGGCATCGGAAAGTGCATGACTGGGCCTACGCCCACTTCCCCGATCGCCAGCACGGAGAATGGTTCGGCTACCTGCACTGCGACGGCAGCATCTCGTCACGATTTAAGGGCAACATGTGGAAGGGACCGTTCCATCTCCCTCGCATGCAACTGAATTGCTGGAAACTGCTGGAAGAGATCAAACATGGCAGGGCATAAACAGCCGGCCAACATTGCTGTCGGGGGACCATAACTCAAGCCGCTTGAGCAAAACCTTCGCCATCAAGCGGTGGCCGTGCTCGTTGGGGTGAATCGCGTTGCTCAGGAAGAACTGCAATCGTGCCTGTTCTTCGAGCGGCGCCCACGCGGCGTGATGATCGACAAGCAGTGCGTTCACTTCGTTCGCAAGTAGCCGGATCGCCTCGACGTAATGCGGCAGATGCTGCTGCCGCACTTCATCCAGCGCCAGGATTCGAGGCGGCGTATGAAGGATCAGGATCGTCGCCGGTGCGGTCTCGCGGAGACGCTGAATCACACGGCGATACGACGACAAGAATCCATCAACGCCCGATTCACCCTTCGTGCAGTCGTTCATCCCGACCGCGATCGAAACGACGTCGGCCTGGTATTGTGCAACACTCCAATCAAAGTCGGCTTCGATGTTGCCGATACGCCAGCCGCTCACGCCGGTCTTAATGACGCAATCCCGAAACCGGCCAAGCTCATATCGCAGGCGTTCGCTGAACAACTCTGTGTAATCGCGCCAGCCCATCGTGTGCAAGCCGCCGTGCGTGATGCTGTCGCCAGCGAAAAGCCACTTTATCGGCGCGGGCTCCGCCATGCGGCGTTGGATTTCGGGGGCGAGAGGAAGCATGAGCCTTTGTCATTGCAAGTCGCTGCTATGGATACTGTAAAGCCTGGCCGCCGCGAATGCGATTGTAATGCGGATGGGCCGGTCTGTCGGGATCGGTTTACCGTCTTGCCAAACCGCGCGCCAGCGCGTGTCGTTGCTTGAGAGCACGCTACTCTGTTCAAACGTGAAGCCGTCGATCGGCGAGCCGTCGATCTCGCGGAGTTCGACGCGAAGCTGTCCCAGTCTGGCATCCGCGTTGACGAAGAGGACACCACTCTGCAGGTGGACGGGGCGGGTTTCAACGACCCCGCCAGCGCAATCCGCATCCAGCGAGGCGAAGCCATGCCTTCGCCACTGCGCCCGCCCGATGGAGAGCCGCTTGGGCGGGATCTTGCCGCCGTGGCCAGTGTTGATCGCGGTGTAGTAGACGCAAGTGAGGTCACCGATCTCGACCGCGGTGCTAGAAAGGCCGAGGATCACGCCGCCGTCAAACGTTCCCGGCTCGCCACGCGGGATGACGTTCACACGCGGCCAGGTCCGTCGCCAGGTGATGCCGTCGACGCTGGTGACCAGTTGCACGTCGATCGGACCATCCAGCGGAGATTGCCCGGGCGCCGCCCGGTCCTTCGGCATTTCGCTCGTCACACGAAACATGGTCGGTAGCCCAAGAAAGCCCGCCGCGTGAGCGAGGACGGACATGTTGTAGACCTCAGTCCTTTCCCCGGCGACCGAGACCCAGGAATCGTCCTCCTCATCCGGCACGAACACCAACTCGGGCTGCGACCATTTCACGAAGTCCGCGCTTCGCGACAGCCACACCACCCGCCGCTTGAACCCCCGCACGTTCGTTGGCCGCTTGTGGAATGCAAGGTACTCGCCGGTGGAGCAGTTCTGCGAGAGCGTGATCGTATCAGACGACTCCAGCACAGGCCCGCCCGAGATGCCTGTCCAGTGAACACCGTCGGGCGAACAAGCGGCGTCGTAGCCGCGGTATGTCTTCGCCTTCTGCGAGCCGAGCATCTTGTATCGCCGCGACGGATCGGTTTCGAAACGGTCGAACAAGACGCTCGGGCTATGAAGGTCGTAAACGATATTGTTCTGCCGCGAACCCTCAAACTCGATCACGCCGAGCAAGGGCTTCTCCCACACCACGCCGTCGCTCGACGTCGCGATGAGGACCAGGTCCGAGCCTTGCGCCAGCGTCGCACAACTCTGATGCCACATCGTCAACTGCCCGGACTGCGGATCGGCGTATACGCTACCGTAGATGTAAAGACGTCCCCCTTCCCACGCGCGGTCCGGTTCGAGCACGGGATGGGGCAATGTCTGGGCCGTGTGAATCGTTCGCCACACCCCCGTCTTACGCTCAATGCCGGCATCATCGACGAACAGCAGCGGCGTCGATCCGAGGGGAATGTGCTTCGCGTCCGATTCGGACGCCCGATACGGCGTGGCAAGGGTTGTCATGATTTGGTTGAGATTTTCACTGATGCGGATTCTTCGCACGCGGACGAGTGATCGCTATCGCACGCACGCCAACGCGCTGTCGACGTCAGGCGCGGGCGATGCGTACTGCTCGCGAATGGCGGACGGCGCGAACTCGTTGTTGAACTGGAATCCCAGCGCCGCGAAGTTCTTCTGAACCGCTTCCAGCCCGTTTTTGATATAGCGGATGTCCGTGCCGCTGCAGATGAACCGCGCGCCCATGTCCATCATCTGCCGCGCCCGCTCGGCCGTCGCGCAGGGCGTACCCCAGTGTTTGCCGGTATTGCGGGCGGCAGCGGCGGTCTTCTCCAGCGCCTTTTGGATCTTGGGATGGGCGAAGTCGCAGGGAAAGCCGCTCAGCACCGAAAAATCGGCTTGGCCCAACAGCACGACGTCAACACCCGGCACAGCGGCGATTGCCTCGGCCTGGTCGACCGCGTTCTGGTCTTCCAACTGGATCACGAGCCACGTTTCGCGGTTGGCCGTCTCGATATACTCGACAAAGTCCATCGTGCAGTACGGCATATCGGGGTTGGCGCCGTCAAAGCCACGCTCGCCCATGGGCGCGAACTTGGCCCATCGGACCACCTCCGCCGCCTCTTCCGGACCGCTGCAACGTGGGTACATGATCCCGTGCGCGCCCATCTCCAGAAGACGGCTCATTCGCATGAACTCGCCCTTGCCGGGCCGGGCCATGCAGTCGGCATGCCCCGTCCGCGCCGCCCGCATCAGGCTGGCGGCGGTCTCGACGCTGTAGCCGTGATGCTCCAGGTCCATCCAGATGCCGTCGAATCCCATCCGGCTTGCCAGTTCGTACACCGACGGGTCCGTCAGGTGCAGACAGGTGACCAATGCAGCCTCATTCCGACGCAGCTTCGCCTTAACGACGCTCAGGCGCATAAATTGTCCTTGGTGGGTTAAAGGTCAATATCCATTTGATCAATACAATATCACTGATATTATAGTGATATATGATCAAAACTCAAGCGTACGATCACATCCGTCGTAAGATCATGCAAGGCGAGCTTAAGCCGGGTGACCCCGTCAGTGCGCGGGCAATCGCCCGCGAGGTCGGTTCCAGCTTTATCCCAGTGCGGGAGGCGCTGGTCCGCCTGACTGCTGACGGCCTGATCAGTCATACGACTGGTGTCGGCTGCTTCGTGGCAGCGCCAGACCGCCAGGACTTGATGGACATGTATCAGTTCCGCGCGCTGCTCGAAGGCTTTGCGGCCGAACAGGCGGGCAAGCCCGGATATATCGATACGACACCTGAAATGCAGCGCGCCAACGAAGAAATGCGCAAGGCGGCGCAGGAGTTGATCGACTCCGGAACCGACGAATGGACCCCCGAGCAAGTCGATCGATGGATGGGCGGCGACCGCGAGTTCCACCGCGAGTTGATCCGCGCCGCGGGGAATCGGGTGATCATCGACGCCGCCGAGCGCGTTCGACACTTGCTGACCTGGACGTGGCGTCGGCGGGCCGTCAAAGAGATCCTGATGAGCACATGCAGTTTCCACGATCGCATCATCGACGCGCTGCGCCGGGGCGAAGGGTTGCTGGCGCGGTCGCTCGTCCTCGAGCACATCCAGCGCGGCAGCGAGGAGGCCATCAAGGGCTTCGAATCTCATCGCCTTCAGTCGACCGCACGGTAAATTACCCCACCAGCATCAGGTCGATCGGGTGGTACGGAACACCGAGCAGGTACAACCCAATCGTGATTGCCCCCCAGAGGCCCGCGGCGACGCATTCGCCGACGATCAGCCCGATGAACAGAGGCTTGGCGGACTGGTACATCCCGGCGCCGCCAAGGCGCAGCATCAACGTCTTGGCCAGCCAGCCGAGCATGAGGCTGAACCAGATCACCTGCGCCGGTGTCGTCGGGTACATCAGAAACCCGACCGGATGCAACGGCCACCACGCGAAGCGCAGCCGCATCACCGACAGCCCTGCCGAAATCGCGGCGCCCACACCGATGTGCGTCAGCGGATCGTAGTTTTCGGCGCCGTACCTGTCGCGGTAGTAGGTGCTGCTCGGATTCAACACATAGTTGCGCTGGGCACCGACCGTGCCCCATGAATTGATCGGGTACGACTGCGACGCGTCCTGGGAGAACGCATAGTTGTACTCCGTCCACAGAAGGCTGCTGAAGCTCAACACGTAGGCCAGGACCACCGAGATCGCCATCAGCCCGATCAAGCGCCTGCCAATCACGCGCGTGCGGGGGGTCGGCTCGCCTTCCAGCGGGATCATCTCCTGCGCCACCTTCATGCCGTGGGACGCATAGACGGAGAAAGGTTCGCGGAAGTCGTAGAAGCTCACCTGTGTAAGGCTGCTGAGATAGAACGTCTCAAGCGATACCGGCCGAATGAATCCGTAAGAACCGAGCAGCGTCCACGGCCGGTAGATTGGGATCAGGAGTTGTCCGTAAATCAGGCCCGTCTCGGCGACCACGCGAGCGATGACCATGAACAGCAGCAACAGCAGCAGCACGATCGTCGCCGCCCCGATCAGCGACGCCCCGGCCATCCAAAACCAGCCGATCATGAGCGCAATGCACCCCATCAACAGCCAGAACGCGAACGGGTATGACATGAATCGACCCTGCGGCTCACCCTCGCGCGTACCACGGAAGGCCTGAACGAGAATCAGCCGGAAGTGTTTTCTTCCGATCCAGATCACCGCGACCGAAAACGCCAATACTGCGCCCAAGTGCTCCTCCCACTGCCCCGGAAGCGTTGGATCTCCCGTCGTCACACCCTTTCCGACCTGATAAATCACTGCCAACACCGGAAACAGCCAGAGGCTGAGCGTCACTGAACCGGACAGAAAATATGCCACGCCGATTACCGTGAACCAGACCGACGCCTTCCGCACATAGGGCGCGGCATACGAGAGTGGCTCTTCTGAGAAGAGCATGCTCAGGTCAAACCCCGTCGGAATCGCCGGCACAAACTGGGGCCAGTACGTACCCGCGCCGTTCCAGAGTCGAAGCGCGACGACAACACTGAAGCCGATCCAGAAACTGCGGCTCGAGTAGATCGAATTCAGCCACCGCCCTGGTGTCGGACACTCGACCAGAGACATCTGGATCTGCGCCAACGGAAACGGCAATCGCTCGTTTTCGAACCACTGCCGCTGCACCAGCGTCAGCATGCAGAGGATGGCCATCCACAAGCCGGCGAACAGCAAGCCCCAGACCAGCATCGGCCGGACCCACGCGGCGTAAGGCGATCCACCCGCGCCCTGCCATCGGCTGACGAAACCCGTCGCGATCGGGTCATTACCCCACTCCGTCGGGTTATCACTCGCGTAACTTGGAAAGAGCCAGCGCGGCAGGTTCATTTCCTCCCACATATGCTGGAAGTCCAGGTTTCCCTGCCCATTGACAAACGGCGTGACCAGTGACGCCGGGAAGTACCGCATCAGGCCGCAACTCGGCACCGCGCAGCCGGCCAGCAGCATGACGAGCACGATCGTCAACTCGCCGGACGAAAACGCCCAATTGGGCCTGAACCTGCTCAACGGGCCATTGATCAGCAACGCGAAGAGAAACAGCGCCAGCACGATCCCGACAGGCAGGTTAAAGCCAATGATCGCGCTGTTCTTCAATGCATAATCACTGTACGGCGTCAGCAGACTGATCGCTGCCACGCCGAAAAGGCCCAGCAGAACAGCCCGCAGCGTGATCGCCTTGGTAGGTTGGGGATCGGCCATGCGCTACTCCAACGGCGTCAGATCGGTCAATTCGTTCGGCGGCGAGAATACTGAAAGTCGGAGAAACTTCCCTTTCGTGACCGACGCCCCGCGCACACGATCGGCAAAGCAGATCCGCCCGTCATCCAACACTGCCGACGCTGCCCAGTGGCCCGCCGGGTGGCCTTCGATGGAAGGCGTGCCAAAAAGAATCTTTGCGAACTGCGACGGGTCGCTCTGCCGGTACGCAAGGGCAACCAGGCGCACGTTGCGCTCGTATTCCCATCGCTCCTCGCCGTACCAGGCCAATCGGTCGTATTTCTCACCGCCGATCCCGAGCGGCCGCTGCTTCCCGTATGCCGGACACCATGCGAAGTACGGCTTGGTCGCCAGGCGATGCGATGGGAGCGTGAAGGTCTTGTCGCGAAAGTTCTCCTTCAGCTTCCGCATCGGCGGCGCGTCCCAGACGCTGCCCCAGTCGTATACCTGAAGCGTCGCGGGGTCGAAGAGCGATACGCGGCTTTCGCCATAGCTCGACACCAGCGCTCGCCCGTCCGGGTCGGCGGTCATGTGCAGGACGTGCGATCCGGTCTCCGGGTAGCTCATCTGCTCGGCCGTGCTGCGCGGCAGGAACGCCGGGACGTCGATGAGGCGACGCGTGGTCGGGTCGAAGCGGTACATCTGACCCGCGCGCGTACCTTCGAAGCCGTCATGTGCGCCCCAGATCGTCCCGTCCGGCGCGACGAACAAATCAATCCCGCCAAACCTCCCCACCCGGCCGGAGATGTAGGTCTCGTCGGTGCGCAGATCGCGCCAGAAGAAACGATGCTTTGGGTATGTGATGCCACACGCCCAGGCGGCATCATCGCTCACCTTGAGGCAACGGATGCCTTCTCCCGGCACGATCACGCCATATTGGTGCAACTGCTTCGCGCGGACGTTGTAGCGCAGAAGTCGGCCGCCCTCATAACCGGTGACCGGGTCCGCAGTGGGGCCATGACCGATCGGGCCGACCAAATCTAGCTCGCTCAGCGCCCCGCTGACGTGCGTGGCAAAGAAGACATCGTCGCCGACCGGACAAATGGCGAAATGGATCTTCGAATGCGGCAAGCGTCCCATGCCACGCTGGTCGCCGAAGAGCTTGGCGCAGTCGGCAATGATCTCGGTTTCACGCGTGTCGATATCAACGGCGACCAGCATCGCGTCGCCCGCGTTGTGCTCGCCCGCGAGCCCGACATAGACGCGGCCGTCGATGGCGGTCGCCATCGCCCAGATCGCGTCGTGGCCGGGGAAATTAAGAACGATCTGGCTGAACCAACCGTCGAGTTCACCGCCGGTATAGGAAAAACGGCGTTCGCCTGGGACCAGCTTGGGCTTTACCGCGTGTGGCGCTGTCTTTGTCATAAATGTTTGTCCGATGAATTCACTTCGTCGCCGACTTGAACGATTCGGCCCACTTCACGCCGATGCGCCGGCCGAAAGCTTCGCCACGACTGGCGACGCCGGCCCAACGGAACTTTGTCATCTGACTGCGGTGCGCGGCGCAAAAACGCAGCTTGTCCTCCCAGTAGCCCGAGACATCCTCGATGTGGTCGTAGCCGGGATCGAGGATGCCGCCCAGGCAGGTGGTTCCGGGTGCCCAGTACCAGAGATCGGTCCCTTTCAGGCCCGGCCTGGAACGCATGGCTGACCAGACGAGACTGGCTGTGGCGTGGTGTTCGGGGTCGAGGTCGATCGGCGTCTGCGTGAGCACGAGATCGGGCTTCAGCGCCTCGAGCATGTCCGCCACCCGCGCGATGTGCTGCGGCTGCTGGAACGCGATCAGCAAAGGCGGATGGCCGGCGATGCCTTCAGGGGCCTCGACGTCGGCAAAGTCGAGCCGCACGATCTGATCTCCGTTGAAAAAATGACGCTGGCAGTAGTTCAGGTAGTGGACCTTTGCCCCCATCAGCGCCGCGGCCGCCTCCTGTTCGCGGTGACGCAATGCGGTGCACTGGGCGGGCGGCAGGCGGTAGAGCTTCGACTCGTCGCCGTCCTCGGGGATGAATTCACCCGAGCAGTTGTTGGTCACCATCACAATGTGAACGCGACCGCCACGCCCGATCCACCTGGCGACGAATCCGCCGGCGTTCAGTTCCACATCGTCGGCATGACTGGCGACTGCAACAAGCACTTTCCTAGTGCCCGAGACTGGCTTAATGGTCATTAATAACCTAGGTCTTTCATTTATACTATCAGGAGCACTATACCGTTGAAAATTCCAAATTACTCGCGACAATTATGCCACACAAAAACAATCAATCTAGACCATCCGGCAGAACATTTATGAATAAAAAGAAGCGATTTGCGGCCGTAGGGGTGGGGAACCGAGCTCGGACCTTTGTCGACGCGCTGGCACGGAACTTCGCGGCCGACAGCGAACTCGTCGGTATCTGCGACACCAACCCAGGTCGGCTCGAATACTTCAACCGGCGCTTGGTGGGCGAGTTGAGCTACCATGTCGTCCCGACGTACACCGCCGACCGGTTTGGACGCATGCTAAAGGAGCAAAAGCCCGACACGGTGATCGTCGCCAGCACCGACGCGACACATCACACGTACATCGCCCAGGCGCTCGACGCCGGTTGCGATGCCGTGAGCGAGAAGCCGATGACCATTGACGTTCCGGGCTGCCGGACGGTCTTCGAAGCCGTCAAACGCACCGGCCGCAACGTGCGCGTCACATTTAATATGCGATGGCGTCCTGGCAGCACATTGCTGAAGCAGCTTTTGCTCGACGGCGTCATCGGGAACGTGCTTCAGGCCGATATGGAATACACTATCAACACGCGTCACGGGGCCGACTACTTCCGCCGCTGGCACCGCGATAAGCGCCAAAGCGGCGGGCTGATCATTCATAAATCGACGCACCACTTTGACTTGGTCAACTGGCTGATCGATTCCGTCCCTGAAACGGTCTTCGGCGTCGGGCGGCTGGCGTTCTACGGACGCGAAAACGCTGAGCGGCGCGGCGTGGTCGTCGGCGCCGATCGATATACCGGGCATGCTTCACCCGACGATCCTTTCGCCCTCGACCTCACCGCCGACCGCGAACTGAAGGAGATGTACTACGATCAGGAGCATCACGACGGCTATCGTCGCGACCAGAACGTCTTCGGCGATGGAATCACCGCGGAGGATTCGATGGGTGTGTTGGTTCAATATCGCTCCGGCGTGCTGCTGAATTACTCGATCAACGCGTTCTCGCCGCGAGAAGGGTTCACCCTGACCCTCACCGGTGACAGAGGCCGCATCGAGTACAGCAACAGCTACGGCCACCACATCGCAGGGGAATCCGAAGTGCCCCAACTGGAAAGCCGCTGCATCGTAAACCCGATGTTCAAGTCCCCGTACGAGGTGCCCGTCCCGGAAGCCACAGGGTCGCACGGCGGATCGGACGACCTGCTCACCGAGCAGATTTTCAGCGGCAACCCGCCGGCAGACCCCTTCCGGCGCAGCGCGGGTCACGGGCAGGGCGCGGCCTCGCTCCTGATCGGCGCCGCCGCCAATGAGTCGTTCGCGACGAGGAAGGTGATCCAGATTTCGGAGTTCTTCCCCGAACTCGGAAGCACTGAGCGGCTGAGCGATTTGCCCTGAGGAGGTGACGCATGGTTAATACTCGCTACAATCGCAGGGTGCGCGGATCGAAAGTCATTCCACTCTACGACCAGGTCGCCAGGAAGATCGAACAGCAGATCGAGAGCGGGCGTTTCGCGCCCGGCGATCGCATCCAGAGCATTCGCGAAATCTGCGATGAATTCCAGATCGCCGACGTCACCGCCAAAAAGGCACTGCGTCAGTTGAGCGATCGCGGGGTGATCCATACCGTGACCGGCAGCGGCGCGTTCGTGCTCGACCGGAACCGACAGAAGGAAGCAGCCACGCAGCGCAAACCGCTCGTTGCCTTCATCAAGACAGGCCTGCACGCCGCGCCGGTGTTCGCGCATGAGATTGACCTGATCCAGCATGAGCTATCCAATCTGGGTTACCCGACGCTCTACGCCGTAGCGCAGGACGACACCGATGTCGAACGCCTGCTCAAGCAGGTGTGCGGCGGCGGAGCGGAGTGCCTGATCCTCTTCCCGAGGCACCTGGGCAACTATGAAGAACTGCCCTATGTCTCAGCCCTGCGGCGCAGTAATCTGCCGCTGCTCGTTGTCGAAACACGGAGCCAGAAGGACTCGTACGTTACACAGGACACCGAACGCGCGACAACGGAATTGGCTGACTACCTGCACGACATCGGACATCGGCGGATCTGTCTGGCAACGGCGTTCGGACGAAAGGTGGAAGGGTTCAAAAAGGCGCTGGCACGATGGAACGACAACGGCGTCCAGCACTGGATCATGGGCGAGACGGGCAAGAGCGACCGCGACACGCACGAACTGGCGGAACAGATCCTGAAGCTCTCGCCCCGCCCCACTGCGATTATCGCGGCGGACGATCATGCGGCGGCGGTCTTCGTGGCGCACTTCACCTCCGCGCAGATGCGCGTGCCGGAAGAGATCAGCGTCGTCACCTTCGGCGACCACCCGCAACTGGCCGGCCTGTCTCCCGTGCCGATCACGGTGATTCGTCACCCGTTCCACGAAGTCGCTCAAGAGGTGGCGGCGTGGGTGAAGCTGTGCATGGAAGGCCGGCTTTCACGGCGTCGCTGGCGACGTGAACTGACCGGCTCCCTCATCGTCCGGGACAGCAGCAGCCCGCCGGAATGACCGTTCTTCTGACCGCGTCAGCTCTGCGATCGCGCCAGGTGGGATCTGCAGCTCGGTCGATTCAGAAATACGCTGCCAGACGATCTCCCGCCCTTCCACGCCGTCGTTCTGGCAAACCACACGACACTGCATCGGACGCTTCAACGCGATGAACAGGCTGTTGCGGGACGTGCCGTTGAGCAGATACACGCGCCTGGCATCCGGAATCGCGACAGAGGCGGAAGCGAAGATGGCCGACACCCACCGCACGTTCTTATCCCCGCCCTGCCAGACCGACAGGTCGTTGTTCTGCGGTTCGCGGGGCGTCTGAAACATCGCTCGATGCCGGTTGTAAAACGCGAGCCACCAGCCGATAACGCTGCGCAGCGACGGGTCGATCCGATCCAAATCCAACCCAAACGTAGGCACGCCGGCGGTCAGGGACCGGATCATCAACAATGCCATCGCGCGCGGATCGGTGTGGATGCTGGTGACAAGATAGTCGTTATGCACGCACTGCGCCACCGCCTGCGTGTAGAAACAGCGGCGAGCGTTGGTGTCCGAATCGTAAGCGGTGTCGCCGGCGCGGACCATCGTCCCGTACTGCGCAAACTGCGTGTTGCCGTAGTCCTGCTTCAGCTCGACAAGCGCCGTGGGATCGTGACGCTGCACGCGCTCCCAGATACCCGACAGCAGTTCCGCCGCCGCTTGTACGGAATCGGCGATGTCGTGCTCGTGGCTGGCGCATTCACACCGGCCGGGCGGGAGACAGTTGAAAAGGTCGAGCTTGAAGCCGTCAACGCCATAGGTGCGGAGCATCCGCTCGATCTCTTCATACACGTACATCCGAACCTGCGGGTTGGCCGGGCAGAGCTGGGCCAAATCGTTGGAGCTGTAGAACTCGCGGCCTTTGAAGTGCATCAGATGCTTCTGCATCCGTGGGTAGATTTGGCTCGTGTTGGCGACGCAGAGCGGCGCGTGCCAGAGGAGGACGCGCAGACCCAGCGACTGGATGTCGCGCACGAGCTTCGGCAGGTCGGGGAACTTGGCCGGGTCGGGAAAGTAGTCGCCGATGTTGAGCGGCCGGCCGCCATCGTCGTCGAGACCGGGACCGAACCAGCCGTCGTCGAGGATGATCGTCCTGATACCCAGGTCACGCGCCTGCCGCGCGTTGGCGAGCACGTTGTCGGTGTTCATGGTCGCCGACGGGAAAGCCGTCCAGGTACACCAGGACGGCTCCCAGGCATCCTCGTTATGCGGCTGGACGACCGCCTCGCGCGCCTGGATCAGGCTGCTGTACTCGCGCAGTGCGTGAAACCATGTCGGCTGATCGCGCGAGGCGAGGAAGTTGACCTGCCAACGCCCGTCCACCCCCGGGTGCTGCTCCCACTCGAAGGCGATCGTAAGAAACTCGTCGCCTCCCACCATCGCGTTGCGTTTACTGATCGTGGGCAGGATGCGATAGGCCTCGACGTCGATCGCGCCCAGCAGGATGCCAAAGGCGAAGAGGAACTCGCCTCCCTCGCCCGCCAGCGCGACGAAAGGGTGGCCCACCATTTGTCCGCTGATGCGAAGCTTGACGCGTCGGATGTCGAGCGATTTATTCCCCATCACGTAGTGCCGCCCGCAGTCGGGGCCGACCACATGGGCGAAATTCAGCAACGGGACGCTCATCACCGCCCGAAGCTTCGTCACCGGTCCGGCTGCGCCGATCGACACGGTTGGACGCCGGCCGTCGCGCCACGTTGCGTCGAGCGACGACACGGGCGCATCCGGCCCGACGCCGCCAGCTGATTGCCAGCGGCCGTCGGTAAAGGCGTCAACCCAGATGCTGTAACGAAACGAACGGGTGGTGGTCATGATCATCACTGTCCTGCCGGAGGGGCGACCACGCGGAGATTGTCGATGTAAATCGACGGGTCGCGCACCGGCACTTCCTGGTCGAGGTAGAGAATGCCGGGCCGCATGTCGATCAGGAGCTTGGTGAGCTTGATCGGATAGCTCACCGGCGACTGCCCCATGTAGACCACGGCCCTGAACTTCGGTTCGGTCGGCTTTTTCGGCTTCCTCGGCGCCTTCTTGTTTTCCGCCTGTGCGGTGGCGGCAGCGGCTTCCCACTGTTTGTAGGCCGCGTCGTATTCGCTCATGCTCTGCCGATACGCCTTCATCGCCTCTTCGTGCGCGGCCTTGGCGGCTTCGTTCTTTGGGCCGGCTTCAACTTCCTCAGGCGAGTTGGTGGGCCACCAGTTGTAGTTGTACGGACGCAACGCCTGCTGGTCGGCGCCCGGATACATCCCGACGACCGGGAAACGGATCGTCTGCCACCCCGCAAAGCTCACGAACGACTGCCCCAGCGAGTCGGCCGAGTTGGTCGCGCCGGAATATTGGTTGCCGCTGCTGGTGAAGACCCGGCCCTTTGCGTCCACCACTTCAAACATGATGCGCGCCCACCCGGCGTTACCCTTCACACGCAGCGCGAATTCGTACGGGCGGCCTTCCAGCACGATCGGGTTGGCCAGTTCGTACTCGACGTAGCGCGGCAGCAGCAAGCGCGGGTCCTGATCGGGCTTCAACGTCACTTTCATCGCGGTCGCGCCGTCTTCGGTGACAAAGGACGTGTCGAACGACCCGTGCAGTCGCGGCGTCTCCCACACCTTGTCGAGCAGGGCATTGCCCGCATCGACGACCTTCAGCGCCTCGGGCTTGTCGAAGTCGATCAGCATTTCGCCCGCATCGTCCTTCTGCTCGACCGGCGTGGCGCTGACGACGGAGTCGAGCGTCGTGCCCGTGATGTAGATCGGCGTCGGGCTGGCGCTCAACTGCGGCAACGTACCGCCGGCGACCGGCATCGTATTGCCGTAGACGTCGTATACAGTCGGCTCGCCCGAAGCCTTGAGGACCACGGCCTGTTCGCCACGGGCCGTCCAGATGGCGTAGACGTGCGAACCATCAGGCTTCTTGAAGTCGACCACGTGCAGCGAGGTGTTTGACGTCTGCAGGTGACCATTTGGCTTGGCCTGGTCGAGGACCTGTGTCATCCATGCGTACATGGCATAGCTGGGCTTGGGGTTGATCTCCGGATCGCGGAAACAGAAGCCGGCCGAGCCCCAGTTGCTCCAGTGATAGTCGTCAGAAGGATCTTTGATGAGCCCCGCCGCCGCCATGCGCTCGACGCCAAGTTGCAGCGCGATCATCGCTTCGCGGATGGAAATCACGCCCTGCTCGTAAAGCGACAAGCCGCCGGCCTCGGTCGGGTGATAGAGCGCTTCGGTGGTCCAGATCGGCTTGTCGTAGCCATGTTTGGCCATCATGCGGCGAGTCTGGTGGATCTGTCCCAGCAGCGACATCCAATCGGGCTGGCGCTCGGGCATGCGAAGGAACATTGCACCCTCAAGACCGAAGACGTCGAAGCTGTCCGCCGGCATCCCGCGAGCCATGTACTCATTGGCGACCGCCGGGTAGTCGTTGATCAGCACGATCTTGATGCGCGGATCGACCTTCTTCAGCGCGGCCGTGTATTTCTTGACGTTCTCGAACTGCTTGTCGATCTTTTCCTTCTCCGCCGGCGGCATGTTGTACGGCTCGCCACCCAGGTATTCGCTGTAGCGGCGCACGATCGCCGACGACGAGCGGGACTCGTGCAGCACCTTGAACGATGTGTCGGCATACTCCATGAGATCTCGTACCAAGGACGGAGCGTTCTCGTCGAACTCCGCCTGTTCGAACCATCCTTCGTCCCTCTGGTAGTTCTTGTAGCCGTTGGAGATGTTCCAGGTGATCTTGTATTGCTCTTTGAGTCGTTTGTAGACCGCGGCGGAATTCTGCTCGTTACCCCTCTCGATCGGGCTGCCGCCGTACGTCCAGCGCCATCCGCCTTTATGGATCAGGCTGGCGAGCACTTCCACCTGATTCGGCCCGCGCTGCGTCGAGTGCGGGAACCAGAACTCCCACACGCCGAAGGGCGAGTTTTCCATCGCTTGGCGCGTGTCCGGCGCGAGGACGGCGAACGTCGTATCGCGTTGCTGCACGAGCACCCCATCCACCTCCACGCCCACCTTGCACGAGTACCAGCCGCGCTTGTGCGGCGTCGTATCAAGCAATGTCTCGGCGGTCTGTCCCGGCTCGATCTGGAGCTTCTGATCGACGGTCCAGTTTTTCGGTTCGATGCCAAGCTCTTCGCCCGTGCCCGGGCCCGCCGATGTGGCGAACGCACGCACGTCGACCGGCTTGGCGGAGCGGTTCGTCAGCGACAGCTTGAACCGGACTTTCTGCGTGTCGTGGAAGACGTTGCCGCCCTCCTCAGTGGTGTAGCTCATCGTCACCGGAGCCGGCTCGAGCGTGGCGGCGAGAACGACGACATCGCTGGGATGACCTACCGGGATCTTGCCGAATAAGCTCGGATCGGGCGGCAGGATGTGCGTGTTCATGTCGCGCGTGAACTCCAGCGTCACCTGACGCATGCCGCTGATGTTCGCGGTGTTCGCCAGCGGCACGCGGACGTGGTGCAGAAACCCCTGCCGTCCGTCCGGAAGCTTCACTGCGATTGGCGGGCGGGCGCTGTCGGTGCCGGCG
>JBBCIV010000125.1:0-30344 GCA_037189665.1 Phycisphaerae bacterium
AAGCCTCCTATGCACGCGCGGCCGGTCGCGTTTGAAGAGTTCGTGTCAGCCTGGTTTGCGCATAGACGAAAGTGCCGCGACGCAAATGAAGATAATGTGTGTTTAAATATCTGTATTTAAAAGACTTATAAAAGATTTAGTTTGTGATTGAGTGTGCGTAAATGGGCGGGATATAACGTCGGAGGTGAAAGGCCGTACGGTTGCGGCAGTGGTGTTCGCGATGATCATGTCCGAAGTTCAACCCCGACGAATTACGACGGCCGCAGACGGCCGCTCGTCGGTGCAGAGCAAGGGTGGAGATCAGGCCATGCTGCAGCAAATGATTGATTCGTGTACCGCCGGATCGGTCGTACTTCCGTCAGGAACGTATGTGCTGAACGATTCATTGCGGCTTCGCAGCGGCGTGACCATTCGCGGCGAAGGTAAGGTGGTACTTCGGCGGGCGCCAGTTCGCGAGACGCCGCTCACGCAGATCGCCGGCTACGGCCACTGCGAACTCTGCGTCGCCGATACATCGGCGTTTCCCCCCGGCACTGGTGTCGCGGTGACTGACGAACGCAGTTGTTATGGTTTTTCCGTCACGGTTGCCCGGGTCGTACATCGCGATGCTGGCCGTCTCTTCATCGATCGGCCCGTCGAACGTGATTTCGGTCCGAACCGTCGCGCCTGTGTACGAACGATTTTTCCCATCGTGGCCGGCGAGGGCGTGCGACATGCCAGGCTTGAAGGCGTCACGATCGAAGGAGATGCGTCCCCCCGTCCGTTCGACGGCTGTCGGGATGCGGGCATCTATTTGATTGGGTGTCGCGACGTGAAGCTTTCCCGCGTTGAAGTAGCCCGCTATCCGAGTGATGCGGTGAGCTTTCAACAATGCGTCGATGTGGTTGTCGAGCGGTGTCATCTTCATCACAACGACGGACACGGGCTGCATCCGGGGAGCGGCTCGGTTCGCTACGTAATGCGTTTCAACCGCGTTTCGTTTAACGGCGGCTGCGGTGTTTTCTACTGTTTGAGGACGACCCACTCGCATTGCATTGATAACCACTTCGAGGCCAACGGTGCCGCTGGCGTTTCCGTAGGCGAACGCGATACGCATCATCTGATTGCCGGCAATACGATCGTCGACAACCAGCGTGAAGGCATCCTCTTCCGAGCTCCCGTCGCGACTGGCGGCGACCGCGTGTTGGTGACGCGAAACACGATTCAAAACAACGGCGTAGCCGCTGCTGTTCCTCAGGTCAGCGTTGCGGCCAAGACGAACGACGTGGTGATCGAAGCGAACACGTTCGCGTCATCTTTGGATGGCACGCCGCTGATCCGGATCGGCGAGGATTGCCGCGGTATTCGCGTGGCGGACAATCGTCTCGCCGACAAGCCGCTGCCTGGCACAGACATTATTGCCAATAGCCCAATGGATGCCGCCGTCGACTGGATCGACACCGTCGGTCCGGCCGCGTTGGCGGAAGATGGGGCGCGTCATCTGGGTGTGGCAACGCTTGAGCCGTGGCAGGAGCCCGCAACGCTTTCCAGGGAGGGAATCTAACCGTGTACGGCGGCGCGATTTCCAAACCCGAACACACTTCCGTCGCCAAGCCGGCGCGACGAAGCGGTCGCGCGGCGGAATCGTCCGCGTACGTTCGGATTTGCCAGAGCCTTCGCAGCGCGATTCAGAATAACGAGTTTCCTGCCGGGCGTCTGCCCACCGAGCGCATGCTGTGCGTTCGTCATGATGTCAGCATCGCGACGATTCGCCGGGCCATCGATCTGCTGGTTGAAGAGGGCATCGTCATGCGTCGGCAGGGAAGCGGAACCTACATCAGCCGGCCCGCATCCGTTCGGCTGCTAGCTGGATCGCGCCGTACGCACATGCTTTGCTATCTGTCTGGAACTGGGACCGAGTCTTCAATTGGCAACTTCTTTAACCGATTGATGATCGCCGTTCAGGGACAGATTGAGCAGGCCGGTTATGCAACGGTCGTCGCCAGTGCCAAATTGGGCAGGGTACCGATGCCGGTGCTGAAGCAGAAGGTCGATGGCGTGCTCGTCGCCGGCACGTATTACGCGCGATCTGTTCCTGGCCAGTTCACGCTGGCAGACGTGAGGGCAAACAACGAATTCATTCGCCGCGTTGTCGACGCTGGGATTCCGGTCGTCACGGTGAGCAATCCGACCGACTGTCAAAGTGTCTATCGTGTCGATTTGGATTACGACGCTGCCATGTATGCTGCCTTGTCCCATTTGCAGGCGGCGGGGCATCGCCGGATCGCCGTTTTTGGCGGGCCCCGTGAATGGCCGGCGTTTGGGCAGCGGATTGATGCGTTCCTGCGACAGGCTCGGAAGCTCGGGCTCGATAGCGGTGAAGAACTCGTTGTCGGCTACCGCACATGGGCATACCTTGATCGAGAAAGCGCCATTCGGCGCGTCTGCGATCATGTTTGCGCCGATCGCTCCACAACGGCGGGAATCGTCGTCTCCGGTACGCCGTCGCTTGTTCAAAAGGGGCTTATCGAAGCCGGGCGGCGTTTGCCGGAAGACTTCAGCCTTATCAGTTTTGCCGACATTCCTCGCGCCGAAGTCGGCCAACCGATTTTCATCGACCCGGACCTTGAGATTAATCGCGGCATGGCAACCCTCGATATGCCTGTCCAGGAACTTGCCCGAACCGCCATCGACCGGCTCGTCGCTGTCGTTGAAGGGCAACGCTTCGAATTCGACCAACAACACCTTCATGTCCCCCTGGCCTTCACGTCAGGGATCTCGATTCACCCCATTTCGCCGTCCTTCAAACAGGATGGGCAACAAAAGGACACGCGTTATGCACGCTGAACAACTCTCAAGCTATCCGGCCACCGCGTGGGCGCGGAAAAATCGTGTTTTACGATCAGCTTTCACGCTAATTGAGCTTCTGGTGGTCATTGGAATTATCGCAGTGCTCATGGCGATCTTATTGCCAGCTCTTAAAAAGGCGCGCCAATCGGCTATCAGCCTGAAGTGTGCAAGCAATCTGAGGCAGGTTTATTACGCCGTATCGATATACACCAATGCCCACAATAATCGCTACCCCCGGCGAGTTGCTTACGGTGGATTTCCGCAGGATTCCGGCTCGTACAGTGCAGGCTGGCCTCAGACGCTGATCTATTCTGGCGCGTTCAAATCCTTCAATCCTCCTAGTACTCCTCCGATTGGTTCCGGGAGTTGGGATACCGCGTTCTCGGGCGTGATGAGAACCGTGTTTAAATGTCCGACTGTTCCGGATTCGCTGACGCTTTCCGGTCATGACAATCGAATCGGCAGTTTTGCGGCAGCGGGTGATGCGTTCAGCAACAAGAGCACCACCCCTACCGATCCTATACCTGAGTTCATCCGTGTTAACGCGATTAAGCAGCCAGCGCGTTTCTTCCTGCTTGGCGAAAATCGAACCTCTTCGACGACTGGTCTACTTGTATCAGGAAATTGGGGTTTGGATCGTCCTGATTTGGCCACACCGGACACGTGGAAACGGCGCCATATTGGCGGTGCCAACTACATTTATGCAGACGGGCATCACGAGTACATCAAATGGGAAGCGTTTCGAAAGCAGCTGAACACCTGGGGTTTGTCGGCATGGCCGTCAGCAGGAACGGGGCAGGGTTACCAGTTGCCGATTGGTAACACTGAACGAGGTCCTTGGTAGCATTGATTCGATCGAATCGAGGATCAACCGCTGGTTGAATGTGACGCCGAACTGGATTTTACAGAAGTATCCCATCCCATGTTTGCTCGCACTAAATTTCTGCTTCTGACCCTCGCGCTATCCAGCACGCCGTTTGCTGCCGCCGGACCTCTTCTCCACGAGCGTTCCGAGGCAATCGAGGCCGAGAATGAGCTTATTGCGGTGAAGGTGGATGACAGCCGTGAGAAGATCTACAAGACCTTCAGTGAGTTCTGTCGCACGCACTTTGGCGCCGAGACTGATCCGCTGGTCTATGAGCGGTTCGGGAACGAATTGAAGTTGAATCCCGCAGGCGAGTGGAAGTATATGTCGGCGAACTCGGCGTCGTTAGCTTGGGAGACCAACCTACCAGCGGTCAGTTTTGTCGAATACGGGCCAACAACGTCGTATGGTCAAAAATCTGAGCCAACGGATCGCGCCTATTCGTTACATCTGCATCAACTGAAGGGTCTGAGAACGGGGCAGACGTATCACTACCGCCTTGTCGCCACTGATGAACGCGGCAACAAGCTCGTCTCCCCGGATCAAATTCTCACAGCCAAGCTTCCCAGCGGTGCAGAAGCACTGAATGCGGCGCCGGACGGGATGCCCATCAAGCTGGAAAAAGAGGGAGCGACGTATGTCCTGATGCAGGACATCGTCGCTAAAGGCGCTGCGATCATCACCCTTCGCGACAACATCACGCTCGACCTGAACGGTCACACGATCACCTACGCCACTGATCCGGACGCGGGGATGAAGGATGTTCACGGCATCGTCGGGCGCGGCGTGAGCGGCGGGAAGAGCAAGATCGCGTATAACACCACCAATTTGAGGATATTCAACGGCACCATCGTTCAAGGCGATGGCCCGTTGTTGCAGGCCAATAAAGAATCGCTTGCCTATAACGCCCTTTGCCTTACCGGGCAGGACATCGAAGTCGCTGGCCTGTACATCATCCATCACGCGCCCCAGAGTTGGGCGGTGCAGATGAACCATTCGCAGGGCAAGATTGATATCCATCACAACGTTTTCCGCGACGAAGGCGCAAAGGTGCCGAATCGCCACGGCTCGGCGGTGCGGACGATCGGCTTCCGGATGCCGAAGGTCACGCCGAACGAATTTGTCATTCGTAATAACCTGATTCAGCGTGCTCGTCAGAACGGCATCGGAACTGCCCATACGATGCACAACAACGAGATCTACATCGACAGCTGGTCGACCAACTCGTTTGCGATCCAACCAGAATCAAAGGTAGGCGTTGACGCGGGGACGCACTACGAGAACCGAATTTTTGCTACGGGTTTCAATCCTTACGGTTTCGGATGGGCGCATGAGAATCTGACGGTCCGAGACAATTTCATCAACATGTTTGGCCTGGATGTGAAGGATCGTTGGGACGAACGCTGGGGCGACATCAATCTTTTGGCTGCCATTCGTGTGACGAACTATGGCAAGGGCGGCCAGGTTCGAAACAACCTAAAGTATCATGGCAATCTGATTATTATGCGCGGCAAGCAGGGGGCGGAGTTGCAGGGAACGCGGTTCTTCTCCGATGAGACGATCGAAGGTCTGGTCTTCCATGACAATGTGGTGAAAGTCGAAGTCCTTGACGACAAGACCAACAAGGCCGCGCCGATCGTGGCACAGGGGCATTTTCGCAAGCTGGAATCGAAGCCGATCTACTATCGTAATAATCGGTTCATATCGAACCTTGTACTCGTGCAATTCGGCGATTCATACGGCAAGGGGAACAATCATCACTTTGAGAACTGTGAGTTTGTTCGCATCGGGAATGATCCTCGGTTCCGCACGTTCGGATTCGGCGGTGCGTTTTTCAACCTTGGGCATGTAATTGTTGACGGTCGCTTTTCAGGTGGGGCGCGAGCGGATGATGTGCAGTGGACGGAGACCGCATCGCTCAGCGATTACGCGATCGCATGGTCGCTTAACGTGAAGACGGCGCCGGGAGCCCGCGTAGTGGTGAAAGACTCGACTGGCGCAGTCGTTCATGATGTTGCCGCCAGTGCTGAAGGCACACTTTCGTTGCCTTTGATCGAGTGCGTGATCCGGCCATTGGAATGGCAGCCCTCGTCGTCGCCGGAACAACTCGTTGCGGTTGTGAAGAAGGGGGAACACGTTCGCGATCCTCGCACGCCTCATACCGTTACCGCCACGATTGACGGGAAAGATGTGACGAAGACTGTTCAAATGAATGGGGCGCCACAGGATGTGGAACTTCGATAAAGAAAAACGGCATCCGTCCTCTTTATCCCGACCGATGCATAGTCGTTTTGATCCAACAGTTATTTCGGCCACGGAGTCCGATCTGATCTCGCTTCCCGATCCATCCTTATCAATCGATTCTGCAGAGCAGCTAGACATCGCGCTCAGCGAGCCGACACCTGAACTCGTCGCGATGATGAGACGAGTTGAGGGCCCGATCATCGTGCTGGGCGTGGGCGGAAAAATGGGGCCCACGCTGGCACGGATGATCCGCCGGGCGGACGAGCAGGCAGGCGTGAAACGCCGGGTAATCGGCGTGTCCCGTTTCAGCGAAGGATCGCTGGCGACGCAGTTGAACGAATGGGGCGTCGAGACGATCGCAGTCGATTTGCTCGACTCACGCCAGCTTGAGACGTTGCCTGACGTGCCAAACGTCATCTACATGGCGGGCCTGAAGTTCGGCTCGGCCGGCAATGAGGCGCGAACCTGGGCGATGAATGCCGTTTTGCCGGCAATGGTTTGCCGCAAGTATGCGTCGAGTCGCATCGTCGCGTTTTCCACGGGCAACCTTTATCCGCCGCGGTCGATCTCGGCGGGTGGGTCGACGGAGGTCGATCCGGTAGGGCCGGTCGGCGAGTACGCCATGTCGTGCCTGGGGCGAGAACGCGTTTTCGAATATTTCAGCCGTACTGCCGGCACGCCGGTGTCGCTTATCCGGTTGTCTTACGCGTGCGAACTTCGGTATGGCGTGCTGGTCGACATCGCCCGCAGTGTCTGGGAGCGGCGTCCGGTCAACATCTCCAATGCCTGCTTCACGGTGATCTGGCAGGGCGACGCCAATGTGATGTCGCTTCGCGCCCTTGAACATGCCTCGAGTCCGCCGTTCGTATTGAACGTGGCAGGCCCGGAGGTGATGTCGGTTCGTCGCGTTGCGAGCGAGTTTGGCGTGCTCATGGGCCGTGAGGTGTCGTTCGTGGGAGACGAGTCTGAAGTCGTTCGCATCAATAACGGACAACTCGGCCACCGGCTCTTTGGATATCCGAGCGTGGGCGTGCAGCAGATGATTCAGCGTATTGCGGGTTGGGTGACGCGAGGCGGATCCGATCTCGGTAAACCAACCCATTTTGAGGTGAGAGATGGCAGGTATTGAGTTGGGTTCTTTAATTGATACGTCAACATCTGTTCCGGCAGACGTGTTGCGAGTGTTGCGTCGCGGGGTGGTGATTCCCGCGCATCCGCTCGCGCTGGATGCCTCTCGGCAGATGGTTGAGCGGCGGCAGCGGGCGCTGAGTCGGTATTACATCGAGGCCGGCGTGGGCGGGCTGGCCGTCGGTGTTCATACGACGCAGTTTGAAATTCGAGACCCGCGCATCGGCTTGTTCCGGCCTGTGCTGGAACTTGCGGCCGAGGAGATGGACCGCGCTGATGCCGTTCGCCCTGAGCCGCTGGTTCGCATTGGCGGTGTCTGTGGCCGCACTGAGCAGGCCACGGCGGAAGCCGCCATTCTGCATGACCTCGGTTATCACGCCGGGTTGCTGAATCTCGGTGCGTTAGCCGCCGCGACCGACGACCAGCTAATCGGACACTGCCGCGCAGTGGCCGACGTCATTCCGCTGGTAGGCTTCTATCTCCAGCCTGGCTCGGGTGGTCGCGTATTGGGATACGAGTTCTGGAGGAGGTTTGTCGAAATCGCGGAGGTCGTTGCGATCAAGGTCGCCCCATTCAACCGATATCGCACGATCGACGTGGTCCGCGCCGTCGTCGAGGCCGGACGTGATGACATCGCCCTCTATACGGGCAATGATGACAACATCGTTATGGATCTATTGACCCCACACCGCTTTCTTCGTAATGGCCGGCCCGTGGTTCGGCGGTTTGTCGGGGGATTGCTGGGCCACTGGTCGGTTTGGACACGCGGTGCCGTACAGCTCCTGGATGCATGTCACCATGCTGCGAGCGACGATGCGCCGATACCTGCCGAACTGCTTGCCCGCTCGATTGAGATTACCGACTGCAACGCGGCGGTCTTCGATACGGCCAACGGTTTCGCCGGCTCCACTGCCGGGATTCACGAGATTCTACGTCGCCAGGGATTGTTGGAAGGCACGTGGTGCCTTTCCTCGGAGCGATCATCCCTCAGTCCCGGTCAAGCGGCCGAGCTGGATCGCGTCCGCGATGCGTATCCACACCTTGTCGATGATGATTTCGTCGAACAACATCGCGATCGCTGGCTGAATGCGTAAACTCTGTGGAGGGATGCCAAAGAAGGCCAGAGGCATGATCGGTTTCATGTTGGACAGCGCCCGCTCACTCGATCAGCGGCCGTACCAGAAGCGGTTCATCGACTTCATCGCCGAACGGGGCGCGGACACCTTGCTGTGGCACTTCTCCGATGATCAGGGGTGCGCAATTCGGTTCGAGGCATGCCCAGAATGCGCGTCGCCAAACGCGTATTCTACCGTCGAAGTTGCAGAATTAGCCGCATATGCGCGATCGCGTGGCGTGACGCTTGTTCCCGAACTGGCCAGCCTCGGCCACACGCGATATCTCACGCGTGGCGGCGATTCGCCCTATCGTGCGCTGGCGGAAACGGATGATTATTTCAGCTCGATTTCGCCGGTCTCGCCGCAGACACGCCAACTGATCGGCTCGTTGCTGGACGAGGTGGTCAAGACGTTCAATTCGCCCGTTGTTCACGTTGGCCTGGACGAGGTGAACCTCGGCGGCCATCCGCTCACTCGCCAGGCATTGCAGACGCAAGCGGAGACGGCGCTCTTTGCCGACTATGTGTGCTTTCTTCACGCCAGGCTTACGTCGCATGGGCGACGGATGATGATGTGGGCCGACTATGTCGTAAAACATCCGCGTGTGGCAGAGCAGTTGCCGCGCGACATCCTGATGGCAAACTGGCAATATGACCCGGCGACCACGCCCGACGCCACGCGGCAGCTTGCAGAGCAAGGTTTCGACGTCGTGGTCTGCCCGGCACTGATCAGTCACAACCAGCCGGTGGTCGCGGGCGAATCGTTTGCGTACCCGAACGTGCGGAAAATGTCGTCGTACCGCTCGATCAGTTCTCGCGTCGTCGGCACGATTACGACGATATGGACGCCCACCCGATTTCTGAGTGACACGCTTTGGCCTGCCATGGACTTTGCTGCTGCGGTGATGCGCGACGGCGAGGCGGTGGACGTGGAGCGGCAGGCGGCCGACTTCGGGCGAACGTTCTTCGGCCTGCCAGACACGGCAAAGTTTTCCGCCGCGATGCGACGGCTTGCTCAGGTGGCGCCATTACGTGCAACATGGTTGCCGATCCTGCGGCTTGAAAAGCCGTCTCTTGCGTCTGATGAGATGCTGAACATTTTCAGTGAGATCGCCGGTGATCTGCGCGCGTGCGCGACGAAGGTTGATCGCAATCAGGAGGCGTACGGTCAGCAACTCCTGTTATGCGACCTATTCCAACACGCATGGGAACGCGCGGTGGCCGTCCGAGATGGGCGCGTGACGGAAGCGTTGCTGAACGTCTCCCGCCGGACGGAGGAAAGGTTGCTTGCGGCGTGGGATCGTGATCGGTTTTCCAATGATCCGCGCCGGCTCGCACCGGAATCGGCCTTCGACGAGGACGATCATCTGTTCCTCGTTTTTACGATGGGCACTCGCGTGCTAAAATCAATTCTGGATGTGCCTCTTCCGGGCACGCAGAAATGTGTTGGCACAGGAGCTACGGCGGACGTATGACTACAGGAACGATCATTCGCATTGGTATTGTTGGCCTTGGCATTCGCGGCAATTTGGCAGATATCATTCATCGCCCCGGCAGCGGGGCAACGGTGGTGCACGTCTGCGATACCAATCCCGCCAAGCGAGCGGCCGCGGAGAAGCGGTTTGGAGATGGCGTGCGATTTAGCACGTCGATTGACGATTTGCTGGGCGATGGTTCGGTCGATGCTGTCATGGTGCTTTCGCCCGACTGGTTGCATGCGGCGCATGCGATCGGCGCAATTCAGGCGGGGAAGGGCGTTTTCCTCGAAAAGCCGATGGCGATTTCGATAGCCGACTGCGACAAGATTCTCGGGGCTGCGGCAGTCCGTCGTGGGGCGAAGCTTTACGTCGGGCACAACATGCGGCACATGGCCTTCGTTCGGAAAATGAAGGAACTGGTCGATCAGGGCCGCATCGGGCAAGTGCAGACGGCCTGGGAACGTCACTTCATCAACTATGGTGGAGATGCCTATTTTCGAGACTGGCATGCCGATCGCCGTCGCACCACGGGCTTGCTCCTTCAGAAGGCGGCTCACGATCTCGACGTCATGCACTGGATCTGCGGCGGATACACGCATCGCGTACAGGCGATGGGGCGGCTGTCAGTCTACAATCGCGGCCAGCCACATACGGAAAAATCGGCCGATTTCTCCGCCTCGTGGGACGGGAAACGATGGCCGCCCGGCGCGGTTGCGGACTTGAATCCGGTCGTGGATGTGGAAGACCTTAGCTTGCTCAATGCCCAACTCGACAACGGCGTCCTCCTTGCCTATCAGCAATGTCACTACACGCCGGACGAACTTCGAAATTTCACGTTTATCGGTGATGCCGGGCGAATCGAGAGTGTGAAGGACACGCAGGGCCGGTGGGTGATCCGCCTGTGGAACCGCCGGGCCGGTTCACCGCGGCCCGATGGTGACGAGCAGCATGTGGTCGAATTGCAACAGGGCGGCCACGACGGGGCTGATCCGCTGATGATCCGCGAGTTCGTGCAGTATCTTCGCGGTGAGGCCGAGCCTAGCTGCCCGCCCCTTGCCGCCCGGATGGCAGTTGCCGCTGGCTGCCTCGCGACTGAGTCGCTTCGCAACGGTGGCGTGCCACTTGACGTTCCGCCGGTGGGTAACCAGATTGTTGTATGATCGATGTCGATCGGCTTCGCGAACACCTGATGCGCCGTCTGCCTGACGCCATTGAAGCGCTGCGTCAGATGGTGGCAGTCAATTCCTTCACCCATAATGCTGCCGGGGTGAATCGTGTCGGCGATCTGACCGCTGGCCTCTTCGAATCGCTTGGTTTTGTTGCTCATCGCTATCAGGCGATCGAATGCACGTCGATCGAGCGCCCCGCACTCGGCCGACATCTCGTGTTGAGAAGACCCGAACCTGCCGGCGTGCGCATCGGGTTCATCGGGCATCTTGATACCGTCTTCACTGAGCAGGAAGAGATCGTCAACGATTTCCGCTGGCGCACGATAGGAGATCGCATTTATGGTCCCGGTACGGTCGACATAAAGGGTGGAAATGTGCTGATGTGGATGGTGCTCGATGCCGTCCGCGAACTGTCGCCGAAGTTGTTCGACCTCGCCGATTGGTGCGTCATGTTTAATGCGGCGGAGGAAGGGCTTGGGAGCGATTTTGGTCAAATCGCGCGTCGGCTGCTCGGCTCGGGGGCGCGGGCATGTCTGGTGTTTGAGGGGGGCGAAATGGACGCCGCAACGCATTGGGTCGTCAACCGTCGTAAGGGAAGCGTTGGCCTGAGCGCTGTCGCGCGGGGGCGAGCAGCACACGCGGGCGGACGACACGAACGCGGCGCGAATGCGATCGTTCAACTGAGCGATTTGATCCTTCGTCTTCATGCCATCACCGATTACGCGAGCGAGTTGACGTGCAACGTCGGGATCGTGCGCGGCGGATCCGTAGTGAACCAGGTTCCCGATCTGGCGGAGGCGCTGTTTGAGATGCGGGCGTATGACCCGGCGATCCTGCAGGCCGCGTTCGATCGCGCGATGGCGTTTAACGGACTCTCGACGATCGTCAGTGCGGCAGACGGCTTTGCAGCAAACGTCGAATTGACATGTCGCATGCGTCATCAGCCGTGGCCGATGAATGAAGGGACGGAGTCGCTGCTTCGGACGGCTCAGATGTGCGGCCAGCGGATCGGGATGACCGTCTTGGGCCGTGGTCGCGGCGGGCTAAGTGACGGAAATTACCTTTGGGACGTCGTTCCTACGCTCGACGGGCTTGGACCTGTTGGCGCCAATCTTCACTGCGCTGCCCGAAGTGCGGATGGGTCGGTTGACCAGGAATACGTCGTCCCGGCTACGTTCGTTCCGCGTGCGATGCTCTGCGTATTATTGATCGAGCAATTGTTTCAAAGAAATAGCTAGGTCAGCCGATTCGCAGCCGCGGCTGCGGAAGCAGATCGCGGTGTTCGTTCACCCGGATGCGCCGACCCGCATCGCGGGCTTCGCGAGCGAGCGATTCCGAAGGGTAGACCCAAGAATAGTCGTACTTAGCGTGATCGGCCGCCAGATAGTTAGCGATGATCGTGACGGCGGGGGACGTGTAGTAGTGGTCTGCGAGCGAGTGATCGGAGTGCCGACTACGGTGCGCCAACACGTGTGGCGGCTGGCGATAGAGGAGCGACGGATCACGCATGAGGTCCCACGCAGATGCCAGCCGCCCGTCCGATCTTTCGAAAAAACGCCCGCGAATGTCGAAGTAGGCCCAGGCACCTTCGACGTAAATCTCGTTGACGCCATGGCCGGTGCTGGCTTTGGGATCGTCGTAGTCGATCATCGTCATGTGTCCGACATACCGTGATGCCAGGCCGGCGATCTGCGCGAGGATGCCGAGCACGCGCGACATCTCGTTGCACATGTTCGAACCCTTGCGGACGACCTCTTCCTCCGTGCCGCCGTGAAACAGGTCGCCACTTGCCGCGCCGCCGAGCCAGGCAGCGCGGGTGTAGGTTCGGGGAAGTTCGCATACCCAGTCCATCAGTGCGATTGCCTTATCGCGCTCACTCCCGAGGCCGGCGGTGACGGTCCCGGCGATTTTTTCCAGGAAAACCCGCGTGCCGTGCGTGTAGGGCTGCACCACCGGCGTGAACTGCGTGTACAGGTAGTCGGCCGTCTCTTCGTGCAGAACGATGGCGTGGTCGAAGAATACGTGATCGACCGTTCCCGGCCGATAGATCGATCGGCTGATCGCACTGTTCTCCCGCAATACCGCCGCCTGTCTCGGATCGAGACAGCGAGCAGCCGTTCCGGTGTAAAGATGGGGTGAGAATGACGTGCGCACAGGGCGGTCTAGAACAGTACTCATGCTCGAATTTTACCTGTTTTTTAGATGCGAACAGCGAGTTGCGCACTGGCGAATAACTTATGCGCAACAAAGCGATCCGGTCTCGTAATGCAGGGTTTATGTTCTTAAACGTCATGTCAGTCGCGTCAATTTTTATTTAGGGCGGATAGTCAACTAAACGGGAGTGGAGATCATCCATGCGTAACACGAAGCTCATCCTTGGTCTGGCAGTCATGTCGGTCGCGTCGGTCGCGAACGCGGCGACTTGGACGGCAACCGCAAACGGTAGCTGGGGTCTCGGCAGCAACTGGTTAGGCGGCAGCGTGCCCGCGTCGGGTGACGAGATTATCCTGGACACGAGTTACCAAAGTGCGACTCGCACCATCACCCTTGATGGAAATCGCAGCATCAGCAGACTCGAGCTGACGAACCAAGGTACAGCTGTTCCTCGACAATTTACCCTCAATCCGGGATCTCCGGCGGGCAGCACCCTGACCATCACCTCGGGCGAAATCCATTTCGATATGTCTGGGCCGCACAACGGAAACTCGACGCTGAATCTCGGTAATACGCGCGTCCAGATTGGCGATGGTGTCACGCCTGTGGCCGCCGCATGGAAATTCAACGTTGACAACTGGGTCAGTGGCAACAAGGCTACCGCTTCGTTGACGCTTGGCGAACTGATCGGCATTGCCGGCACGACGGCGACGATTAGCGGCTCGAACCATGCCAGCGGTGGAAGCAACGGCGGAACGACCTTGACGCTGTCAAAGACCAGCGATAACTGGCACGGCCAGATCATCGCAGGGGCAGGACCTGCTGTTGTAATCGTCTCTCAAGCCAGCAACTCACTCGGTTCGTCCCAGGCTTTGCTGGATTTTCAAGCTGCTTCGAGCGGTCCCATTCTCCGATTTTCAG
Organism: Phycisphaerae bacterium; assembly: GCA_037189665.1. Taxonomy (GTDB): domain Bacteria; phylum Planctomycetota; class Phycisphaerae; order Tepidisphaerales; family Tepidisphaeraceae; genus BPJO01. The sequence continues at coordinate 13,903 of JBBCIV010000125.1, forward strand.
AGACGACGACGCAGGACGCCTCGATCAATCTGTCGTCATCCGGCGCCTCCTACATCGTGCCTACTTCGGCCGATGGAATGGTCACTTTCAACGGTGACCTGACAGGTACCGGCAATGTCAACTTCAACAGAAATGGCGGGGCAACAACCGCGTTTCCGACGAGTACAGTGGTCATCAACGGTGCCAACAACACGCTGTCCGGCACGTTGACGTTGTATATGGGTACGTTGCGGATTGACGGGACTTGGACGGGGGCTGGGAATGTGACGTTCAACCACCCAACAGCGAGTGCGGCGACCAGAAGTTACACGTTGGACGGCACCGGCGACCTTTCGCTGGCGGCGGATAATTCGGTTACGCTCCTGGGATCGGTGAACGGTGCCAGCGGCAGTAGTTTTGTTAATGTCGCGCCGGGGACCGATGGAACGATAGGCACGCTGAGTTTGGGCACCAGTGGAACCGGAAAGATCGATTTCGATCAATACAGCGTCTTGAAGATCGACCTCGACGGGCTGCTCAGCGATCGACTGACTATCACCGGCGACCTGAACATCAATGAGAACAGCAATACAAGGCTAGACTTCAACGAGCTTTCCGCACCGACTGCTGACCAGTACGTGATCGCGAGCTGGACCGGCACGCGGACCGGCACATTCCTCAACGTCGTTGGTCTGCCGGACGGCTACGAACTGCAGTACACCGGCAACCAGCTTCTACTGGTCAACCCCATCCCTGAACCTGCCACGCTCGGCACGCTCGCATTGCTGGGTGGCATGTTGGTTCGTCGTCGTCGAAGTCATTAATGCATCTTCCCGAGCTGGCGATCGCGTGTGTTGGGGAAGGCCGCACGCGATCGCCGTATTTGTTTGTCATTTGCGGCGAGAGGAGCTTTCATGCGACGTTGTACGATTGGTTCGGTGGTCTTGATCTCGGCCTTGGCATCCGTGGCGGAGGCCAATCCGGCGGTATCGTCGGTGTCAGGCACGATCGGCGGGAATCAACAGATCACCATCACCGGGACAGGATTTGGAGGCGGGCCGAACGTCGTCCTGTTCGACGACTTCGGCGCCGGCACCGCCGGGCAGAAGCATCCGGGGGCGGCGGTCATCGGCGCGTGGAGCACGGCCTCCGGGATCGTCTTTGCGGACCCGAAGTTGAGCAATGGCAAGGGAATCCGCGTTGTCGGCAGTCCCGGACAATTGACCAGCACGGTGGTTTTCCCCACGCCGGCATCGGAAGTCTATACGTCTTTTGTGGGATACGTCCCTGACGGTTATAAATTTCCACTGGCGACGGAGGAAGAACAGATGCAGGCGGCCATCAAAGTGATGTGGATGATGAACGGGGGGGATGGCTATAATAAACCCGAAAAATCGGACTACTGGACCGCCGCAGCCAAGTACCGGGTGGCATCGAACGATAGCAACGGCCCGTCGACGTTCGACACTAGCGGAGACGCCGGCTGGGCGTGGGATGTCCCCGTGCGATGGGGATTCTGGGCCAAGGGCAACGGTACGGAGCGCATCGGGTCCGACGGCATGTTCCAGGCGACCAACGGACAAGAGCAGGTCTATACCCGCTATAAGGATTACAAGCCCTGGTTTACCGACGCGCACGCGCAGCACCAGTGGGACCGGATCAATGTCGTCGGCTATGTGGTTTCGGGCGCCTCGTTTGACGAGGGGCACAATTTCGTCATGGATGACATCTACGTCGCGACCGGCCCGAACGCCGCGGCGCGCGTCGAGATCGGCAACGCAGCGACTTATGGCGCCTGTACAATGCTGACGCTCGTGACGACAGGCGCGCCCGGTGATGTGTGGACGTCGACCTCTATCACCGCCACCATCCGCGAGGGCGGATTCACGCTTGATCAACTGCGCAATGGATATCTCTATATCACCGCTGGGGATGGCACGGTGAACAGGGTTGGTTTTCAACTCTCGTCCATTCCCGAACCGAGCACCGTTGGCGTGCTTTCGCTCGGTGCGCTCACGCTACGACGGCGCCGATAACGCGCGCAAATGTACGGGCCAACGCGCCTTTGCTAGAATCCCGGTCCCACGATGTTTGGATGTCGGGCAGGACACGGGTGAAATCAAAGGCAAGGACATATGAAGCGAAAGCGGGTTGTACTCGTCCAGGCCAATACCGCGTACGGGCGGCACGTCACGCGAGGGATCATCCGCTACGCCGCAACGCAGGGAGGGTGGGAATTCCTCTACAAAGGCAACGCTGCCGACAGCAAGGTGCTCTTCAAGGCGGTCGCGGCGGCCGAGTGGTGGGCGGACGGCATCGTTGGCCATTTCATTGATAAGCAGTTTCTCTCGCACGTTCAGAAACTGGACGTGCCGGCGGTGAACGTCAGCAGTTGGTTCACAGATGCTAAGCCCGTCCGCGTGCACACCGACGAACACGCCGTCGGACGAGCTGCGGCGGAGTATTTCATTGAGGCGGGCGTGCGCAGCTTTGCCTATTGGGGCTACCAATTTGGGGCGTATTCTCAGCAGCGATGTGAGGGGTTCGTCAGCACCATCGCGGTGGCAGGGCATAAGTGCGAGGTCATCGACTCAACCATTATTGAAGGCATGACACGCGGCCAATGGATGGACACCGAGGAACAACTTGGCCGGCGCATCTCACGTATGCAGAAGCCGGTTGGCATGCTCTGCGTGAACGACATGGTCGCGCGTGAAGTGCTGTGGTTGGCCGAGCGTCTTGGGTTGCGATGCCCCGACGATATTGCCGTGCTGGGGGTGGAGAACGATGAACTTGCCTGTTCCGTCTGCCTGCCGCCACTATCGAGCGTCGAACTCGCAGCCACTCAGATCGGCTATGAGGCGGCGGCCATGCTTGATCGCCTGATGGCGGGAGAGGCGCCGCCGGTCCAGCCAATGTTGATCGCGCCGATCGGCGTCGTCACGAGGCAATCGACCGATATCGCCGCCATCGCCAATGCCGATGTGCGCGATGCCGTCCGATTCATTCGCAAGCACGCCCACGAACCCATCGACGTAAGCGATATTCTCCGCGCCATTCCGATTTCAAGGCGCGCTCTTGAGATGCGATTCAAGCGGTTTCTGCGTCGAACGCCGCGGCAGCAAATCCAGTATGAGCGCGTTCAAATCATGAAGAAACTGTTGTTCGAAACGGACCTGTCGATTGCCCAGGTCGCGGCTCGGGCGGGTTTTTCCAGCCCATCGCTGGCCTGGGTTATCTTTCGCCGCTTGACGGGGCTTGGCCCAAAGGCGTATCGCCAACGGTTGCTTTGATTCCGTTCTGCCGCGCGGCCTTAACTCAGGCGGCCGCGAGCGTTGATGGGCAGGGAACGGAAATCGCCGTCCTGTTGCGCGAGGATGGCGGTTTCCTGAAGGTTGACGCAGGGGCAGATGTGATTCGGAATGATGGAGACGCGCTCGCCCACTGCCGGCGTGCGGTCGCAACGGCGCACGTCGAGTTCTCCGTGTTCTTCGCTAAGCCGGACGATGACGGCATCGGGGTATTCGACGACGTGACCATGTCCGCTGTCAGGGAAAGGGACATTACGATCGGCGGCAAGAGCCTTCGTCCCGGCGTCGACCACGACCTTTCCCTTCACCGCATCGCTGATGACGGTGCAGACGATCCGCGCCGCACAATCGTGAAGGTTGCAGAACCCGCCACGAACGGTGTTCATGTCGTTGTAGAGGTACGTTCCCGGCCGCACTTCATTCATGGCGGTCAGATGGTGAGATTGGTAGAGCGTCGGCGTCGATCCGCCCGACACGATGGGGCATGCAAGTCCGCTGCGCGACCAGAGGTGGATCGTTTCCCTTAGCTGATCGTCGATCGCCGCCAGTAGTGCGGGTTGCGACTCAGCCCTTGCCCAGATGTGGCCGGGATAGAGGAACAGGCCTTGCAGTCGCAGTGACGGCTGGCGATCGATTGCTTGTGCCAGTTCCAGCGCATCCCGGGGCGTTGGCACGCCGGTGCGGCCCATGCCGACGTCGAGGTCCACCAGTACGCCGACGCGAGATGCAGTTGCTTTCGTGGCGGAGGTGGTTGATTCGATCGCCCTGTGTCCATCGACTGCCACGCTGACCTGATGAGCTTGCGCCAGCTGAGCCACCACTCTAGCGCGCGCCGCGTCGACGGGGGGATACGCAAGCAAAAGGTCGTTCGTGGCCTTCGCCATGATTTCGGCCTCCCCCGCTTTAGCGACGGTCAGGCCTGCGGCGCCAGAGCGGATTTGCCGGCGTGCCATATCGAGCGATTTATGCGTCTTGGCGTGCGGCCGCACGCCCAGACGGTGCACGACAGCGTAGGCTGATAAACGAGTGATGTTTGCCTCGATGACGTGTTCATCGATCAACAGGAAAGGCGTCGAAAACGGGATCGTATCCAAGTCCACTTTCTCTGATGATCGCCGACATATGACATGAAGTCATTATGTCTGTGCGCGGAATTGTTCCGCATGCACGCAAAGTTGGCATGGTTCGCCTACTCTGTGCTTGGGATACGACGGATGGCGGGGTCGGTGAAGTGGTCCAGTTCATCGCGACTAGTGCTGGAAAATTCGGTGACGATCGCGCCATCCGGCCCGACCTGGAACCAGTGCAGCACGTTTGGGGGGATGGTGTATTGGTCGCCGGGCTTCAGCACGATTTCGTGCATCACTGTATACGCCTTCTCACTGCCGGCCGGCGGCTTGCTGAATCGGTGGGGTGAGGGCGGGCCCTCAACGTTGAGGTAGACGACGCCTTGTCGGCAGCGAAAGGTTTCCATCTTCCCCGGATCGGTCCGGCCGTCGGGCAGCGGCACGGGTGGGTGGCGATGTTCCGGGCAGGTTTGGCCGGGCGTGAGGATGAGCTCCTTGCCGCAGTAGCGGTCGGTGTTGGCATAGATAACCAGTGCCAAGCCCTGCGACTCGAACTGGCCGAGGCCGAAGTCGGCCACTTCGATCGTTTGTCGCTCGGCGTCGGTGAGGACGATGCCGGCCTTGTCCAGTTGCTTTGCGGCTGCGGCGCGGACGCGCGCGATGTGTTCGGCTTTCATGGTCGGTTCCCGTTGAGCGATAGCGTTCCGGATCGATCCGCAGCAAGTCCGTGCGTTGGCCAGGCGATGGCGCGCGACGATCGTTGCCAGCCGGCTTCGAGCCGCGCCTTCACTTCATCCCACGGCCGGACGCCGCCGGTGGCGTCGGCGGCCTCGACGCTGCACGCCCCGACGGCCACGGCGCTGGTTGCGGCGGTCGTCGGGTCTTCGCCTCGCAGGATCGACGCGATGAAGCCGGCAATCGTGCAGTCGCCTGATCCCGTCGTGCCGGCCACCTTCGACGGGGAGAAGCAGGGGGCGTAGATTTCGCGGTCTTTCCAATCGGCCGTGTTGAGTCCGAGTCGGCGGCAGAAGTCTTCGATGCGGCCGTTTTCATCGGACGTGCGGACGTAGAGGCCGCGATCGCCCAGTTTGATGACCGCCGCGGCGACGCCGAGGCGCATCAGGCGTTCGCCGATCGTGCGGATAAGTTGACCGTCGACGGCGTCCTCCGGGTTCCTTGCCAGCCGGTCGAAGGCGGGGCGGTCGAGCATGTAGAGCAGTTCGTCGATGCTCGGGAAGAAGACGTCCACGTTCGGCAGCACGCGCGCAAGCAGTGCGGCCCAGTCGATGCGGCCGGCATCGGAGTTCGAGTCAGGGCTGCACATATCCAGCCCGACCGCCACGCCGCGCTCGCGAGCACGCCCGAGAAGATCGGCCAACTCCGCGCCGCCGTTACGGTACATCCGCGCCATCACGGGCGGATAGCCGAAGTGAAAAAAACGCGCCGAACCGAAGTTGTCATACGGCACGTCGTCGGCGGAGAAGGTATCGTTCGCGCCGGGGCAGTGCCAGAACGTGCGATCCCGATCAGGCGGGCTGATGACGATCGAGTAGCTCGTCGATTCCCCATCGGCCACGATCATGTCGTCAGCGAGGCAGGGGCCGTGCGACCGCAGCACGTCCATCACAATCCGGCCGAACTCGTCGTCGCCGGTTTTGCCCATCAGGCGAACGGGTGTGCCGAGCTTATGGAGCGCAAGGCCGGTGTTGGCGACCACGCCGCCGGTGGTGACGATGGCAGGGCCGATCTTCACGAGCCGCCCCGGTTCGATCGCAGGCGCGCCGTCGAACGCGGGGATGAGATCGAGGCAGATATGGCCGGCGACGATGGCGTCGCCCGATCGGTCGTTCGCCACGGGCGTTTACTCCCAGTTCAGTGCGATCGTCTGTCCGTTTTCATGCGACTTTAGGGCGGCGGTGAATAGCTTGTGACTATCGGCCGCCTCAAACGGCGTCGCGCAGTAGAGCGGCTGTTTCATTCCATCGCGGCCGTGGGCGTATTCGTCGCAGAACGCCGCCCACATCTGCACGATCGAATCGCTGAAGCCGAACTCGAAGATGTTTCCCGTAATCGTGTCGTACGCGCTCTTGTACGGCAAGTCGATCACGTGCCACGCCTGATCGCCGCCGGGCGAGTAGGGGAGCGTGGCGAGTCGCTTCGGGTCCTTCGTGCTGAACTCGGCCGTCAGCGCCGTGCCGGTGATGCGGATGAACCACGTATTGTTGTGCCCCGGCGCAATGCGCTTGGTGGACAACACCATCGGAAACGCCTGCTCGCCGATATCGACATCGCAGGCGAGCGTGGCGTTGTCCCACGTTTCGCAAGGTGAAGTGCCGCCTTTGCCGTCGGGGCGCGTGTCGAACACCTTTGTCAGCAAGGCCCGCACCGTCTTCGGTCGCCAGCCGAAGCGCAGCGGCAGGTGAAGCACGTGCATGCCCAGATCGCCCATGCAGCCATAGGCGCCGTTGGTCGCGACGCGGCGCTTCCAGTTGATCGGCTTGTCCGGGTTGAGGTCCGACGAATGCCAAAACCCCGCCTCTACCTCAATGATGCGGCCGAAGCGGTTCTTGCGAACCATGTCGGCGATGGCGTACGCGCCTGGATAAAATGGGATTTCCGATGAGCATGCCACCAGCACATTTGGATTCGCCTTGATCGATTTCAGGATCGCATTGTTGGCGGGCTGGTCGATGCCGAACGGCTTTTCGCCGAGCAGCGCTTTGCCGGATTGGATCACCGCGCCGTACACCTCCGCGTGCAGGTTATGCGGCACGGCAGCGTAGATGGCATCGACGTCCTTGCGGGCGAGCAGTTCGCGGTAGTCGCCGGTGGTGAATGCGACGGACGGGACGTTTTCCTTGAACCAGTTCGTCGCCGCCGGGCTGGGATCGCAGACGGCGACGATCTCGGGGCGCACGTCCTGGTTCAGCAGGTGGCACCACCGCGCCGCCGCGCTTGCAAACTCGCGACCCATCAGCCCGCCGCCGATGACGCCGAATCGAATCGTCTTCCTGGACACGTGGTCGTTCCTTCCTCGTAGACCGAGCTTACCTGGCCAGCATCTGCAGCGCTTCGGCGGGCGTCTTGCCGTCGTGAACCACCGCCATCAGCGCCTTGGTAATGCCGGCCGGGTTCTCGTGCTGGATGACGTTGCGGCCGTACACGATGCCCGCGGCGCCGGCTTCGATCAGCCCGGCGGTGCGCTTGAGGATCTCCTGATCGCTTACGCGCCCGCCGCCGCGCACCAGCACCGGGATGCGGCCGGCGGTCTGGATGACCTTCGGGTAGTCGCTCACGTTGTCGGTCGGATCGGCCTTGATGATGTCCGCGCCCAGTTCCACCGCCTGGCGCACCAGCGGGATGATCTTCTGCGGATCGCCATCGACCATGTATCCGCCGGCCTTGGCGTTTGGCTGAAATACCAGCGGTTCGACCATCAGTGGCATGCCCCAGCGGTCGCATTCGGGCTTGATCTTCAGGATGTTCTGGATGCATTGGTCCGACACTTCCGGCTGCTCGGGGATGCGGAACAGGTTCACCACCACGCACGTCGCGTCGAGTCGCAGCGCCTGTTCCACAGGTGATTCGATCATGCGGCTGAAGAGCGTGCGCGGCAGTTGCGTGCCGTAGACGTTCGCCACGTCGGTGCGAAGCACGAGCGACGGCTTGTGCCGCCCGGCGACCGATTGCAGCAGCGGCGCCTGGCCAACGGTGAGCTGGATCGCGTCGGGCGCGGCTTCGACGAGCGTCTTCACCGCGGCGCCGATGTCTTCGATGCCGGCGAGAAACCCGGCCTCGTTGAAGAAGCCATGGTCGATCGCCACATCAAAGCAGCGGCCGCTCTTGGCGTTGAAAAGCCGGTTCATTCGGTATTGCTTGGACATCATTTTCCTTCTTTCGCGATTTCGATTTCCACGCCGGCTTGTCCGACGATTTCCCCTGCCGATTTCGACAACGCCGGATCGACGACCCAGGTGTTAATCCGTTTCCAATCCGCAAACCGCACGGCGGCGGGGCGATCCCACTTCGTGCTGTCGGCGACCAGCACCACTTGTTTTGAACGCTCGATGATCGCCTGTTTCACCGCCGCCTCGCTGAGTTCGGTGGTGCTCAAACCCTCGGCGTCCACGCCCGACGCCGCGATGAACGCGATGTCGAAGCGTAGTTGTTTCAACCATTCCAGCGACAACCCGCCCACCAGCGCATGGCTGAGATTCCGCACTTCGCCGCCGACGAGTACGACGCTTGCGGCTGCGTTCGCGGAGGCGGCATCGCTGGCGAGGCGGAGTGAATGCGTGAACAGCTTGATGTCCGCCCGCGGCATCGCATGCCGGCCGACCTCAATGCAGGTGGTTCCGGCATCGACGTAAACCGACGTGTTCTCGCCGATTCGCTCGGCCGCCTTCGCGCCGATCGCCCGCTTCGCCTCGACGGCCTGCTTGCCGCGGCGGTCGAACGTCGGCTCGCCGTTGAGAAAATCGCGATGTACCACGCCGCCATGCACGCGGACGATGTGGCCGCGCTCTTCCAGCTCCAACAGATCGCGGCGCAGAGTTGAACGGCTGACCCGCATTTCCCGCTGCAGTTGCGAAAACACCCATCTCGGCCGACGAGCTAAACGCTCAAGGATCGCTCGATGACGGTCGTGAACAAACATGGACGAATTTGAACAAATCGTCCATGAGGAGTCAAGCTGGCTGAACAAACGACGGGCGCAGCCCATATTGGCGCTGCCGTAGTGTCCAGCCCATCGCTGACTGCCAGAAAAACGGCGTGCCCGACGTCGTACTGCCGACGCGGACGAGCAAGCCGTAAGATATGTCTGCTTTCCGTTACTTCGCGTGCAGTGCCCGGAGTTGAGCTGGGTAGAAGCTCAGTTTGACCGTGCTGTTCTCGGCGATGACGGGCTGGCCGGTGGCGGCATCGGTAAGATTGGCGGCGGAGGGGAGTGTGATGGTCACGTCCTCCTTGCGGCCAAAGCCGATGTTGACGACCGAGTAGTACGTGCCGTGCTTCTCCGTGCTGATTTGCCGAACGACCACCTCGGGATCGGACGACGCGCCTTCAAGCACCTTGCTGGGCAGGGCCGGCAACGCCAGGAACGCGGCGTGAAAGTTGCGGACGTAGCCGGGGAAGCCGCGATTGCTCGTGTTGCCCCGAAGCGAGCCGAGGAGCGTCGGGTCGCCGTGGGCCATCGCCCACGCGTCGGCCATCATGCTGTACGGGCCGGCACGCTCAACATCACAGACGAAATAGCCGGTCAACTCGCCGTTGCCCTCGCCCATTTCGTTTTCGTTGAGGCTGTAGTGACGCACGATCGACAACCCCGCTCTCGTGCGATACGCATCGAACGGGCCGCTTGAACCGACGGTGTATTGGCGGTTGTAGGTGTAGCTGAGCATGACGGCATTGGAGTCGGCGTACGTCGCCGGATCATCGGGTGGGGTGGAGTGATTGTTCTCCCACTTGTCCCAGTTCTCGGCCCACGTTTTCAGGCCGCGGAGGTGCATGTCCTTTTCGACGACGTCTTTGAGGTCGTATGACTTGGTGAACTTGTACTTCTCGTCGCCACTCAGGAGCTTGTCCCAGGCGTCGAAATCATCGTTGACGACGACCTGCATCCATTCCCATCCGTTGGGCTTGCCCTCGCCCGTAATCGAACGCGGCAAGTTGCGGCCGGGCTCGCTGGAGTCATTGGTGTAGAGCATGAAGGCTTGGTCGCCCAGCTCTTTCTTCAGATGCGACCCCAGCGCCTCGAAGAACGCGCAACGTTTGCCGAACCACCAAGCGTAGTACTTCTGAAGCATGGCGGGATCGTTCTGCAGATGAGAACGCGTGATACGGTTGCCGTTGTTTTGTTCGGAGGCGAAAAGTCGGAAGTCTTTCTCGTTAAAACTAGCCGGCATGGCGGTTGGACGCTGGCGGAACCAAGCACCGACGAACTCGACCTTGTCCTTGTAACGGAGCGCCGAGACATCCAGCATCTTGATGGCGTCGGCGATGGTGTCGGGATCGACGATGTCGACGTTGTTTCCCTCGCACCAGGAGATGTGCGTGTACGTCTCTCCGCCATCCAGCCGGCGAGCGCGGTGTTGGCTGCCGAGCGCGACCTGCTTGTTCTGCCCAATGCTGCCGCGATATTCGTAGTACGGCAGCACGCTCAGGTCGTGTTTCGCGGCGCGGTCCAGGATTTGCTCCCACAGCTTGGGTGTGGAAGACTGATTTACCCAATCGTTGCCGCCGCCGGGGCCGGAATCCCAGCCCTGATTGTGGCCGAATTCCAGCAGGTCTTTGCAGTAGGTGTTGACGCCGAGGAACTTCATCACGCGCATCTTGTACTCGTGCCAGTCGGCGATCTCCTTCACCCCACGCTGAGACGGATCCTGCTGCGCCGGCTCATGTCCGAACGCCACCGCGCCATCGGACATCTCTTCGCGAGAGAAGACGTGCCGACGTGGTAATCCCTCCGGCGGCAGGTTCAGTTTCAGCGTGAGCGCGTCGGTGTCCTGTACTTCATACAGCCGGATTTTCGAGATCGCCGCCCCTGCCGACAACGGATCGTTGAAAGGGGGAACTTGCGCAATGATGACCCAGAACCCGTCCTCCGGCGTCAACGGTCGCGTGCCGAGCCCGCGCGGTCGTTTGATCTCCGGGAAACGGTCGTGAAGGACGAAGAACTGGTCCCACGTCTGCATTTTTCCCGATAACGGATACTTCAGCGATTCCGGGTTGTTCGGGACGTACTTTCCCTTCAATACGTCGCCGGTGGCCTGTCCGGTGGCGAAGCCCATCGCTTCTTCGCAACCCCAGTTCAGCACATAGACGGTACGCGACCTATCTTCCGGATATTCGACCGACAGCCGATACGTCGCTCCGGGTTTCAGGCCCATCGCTTCGCCGACGCGGTAGGCGAAGAACTTCATGTCGCCCTGATCGTTCGGCAGGACGCGGCAGGCGGTGTCTAGCAGCGTCTCCACGCGGCTGGCGCCGGCGGGGTATTCGATGAAAATCAGATCTTTGTTCGGCTGCGAACAATCGATCTCCTGAACGAGCTTTTGCTTACCGATAGACAGGTCGAACCCCGACGAATTCGCGCGCGCCGATGAAGCGGCGAGCGCGGCAAGACACGCAAGGACGAGCGAGGAACGGCGAAAGGTCGAAAGGTGAGTCATCATCGCGGAGCATCCAATCGGTTAAGAGGCGGTTTGACGATAAGGCTAACTACGCGCGCCGGCGTCGCAACTGCAAACCGGCCAGGCTCGCGATTGCAAGCACGGCGGCAGCGGGTTCGGGGACGGGCACGACGTCGGCATAGGTGGTGCCGAGGCGAATCTCATCGATCGCCGAGGCGGGATTGCTGATGTTGATCTCAACGCGGATCAACGTGCCGATGTTGGCGGTGTTGAGGTCGGCGTAGTCGGCCTCGCTGTCGAGCGGCTGCGTGGCAGGAGGAGATGCGGGGGCGTCGGTGATCCACAAGCGGATCGCCTCGTTCCCCGGCGTCGTGCCGGCGTCGAAATCGATACGGCCGACGACGAAATACTGCTGGTCGCGTACGCCGATGTTCGCCGGGGCCAGATTGCCGACGGTGTGGACGGTCGATTCCCACGGGTCGACGTAAAGCTGGATCGGGCGATCATAGTTGTTGTTGATGAGTCCCCATTTCGTCGTCGAACTCGGGGCCGATGTGTAGAGGTACGAGAACCAGAGCGACCCACTGTTGATCGACCCAATTGGCCGTGACGCGTCGTAGTGCGAGCCGATAGTGCCAATCGCTTTGCCGCCGGTCTGCTGCAGGCCGCCCTGTGTCAGGCTGCCGGAAGCGACGGTGATCGGGTTGGACCAGTTGCCGGTCCAGCCTGTCCCGCCGTTGCCTGCTGCCGCTTCTACGGTGCCGGGGACGTAGTCAAATCCTTCGTATGCGATCAGGTCTGCACGAGCCGAATAAACGAACGTGGCCGTAGCGATCGTTGCAGACAAGCAGAAAGTAAGGTTGCGCATTCGAGTTCCTCCTCTGTTTTCCGAAGTGAAGATCGATGAAATGAACGGTGTTGTAGGTTGGGGCAGAGAGGTCCGCCTATGCCTCGCTAATATTCTGACACGCTGTAAACGCTGGCGCTGAAAAGCCATGTGCCGTCTTCGCTGTATTTCTGGCTCCACTCGTGAATGTTGGGCGACGCGTTGGCGCTAAGGATGTTCTGAAAATCGCCCGCGTAGAACGGGTTTCTCAGGACGGCGACATGACCATCGACAAACAGCGTTGGGCGGGCGGCGGGGCCGTGCCAGCTTCGGGCGGCCAGGCCCTTGTCATCGAATCCAGGCGCTCCTCGCTGTGAACACCACTGCAAGGGCGCTTTTTGCTCACGCTTGCGGAAGTATGACTGTCGCCATGTAGGCCCGGTCGTTCCGGGAACGCCCCATGACCAGCGCCAGCTCTTGTCGGTGGTGGCGTGATAGTAGAGGCCGGCGTAGGTGTTATTACGCAGGTGATCGCCATTCTCGTTTGCCCACACGTACAGCCGCACATTCGGGTAGGCGGCCGTTGAGCCGACGTGAACCGGTGCCGCGTTGCAGATCCAGATTCCGCCGCCCACTTTGATATCCGCATAGGCGGCCGAGTAGTCGATCCGCCGGCCGATGTATTCGGACAGCATGACCTCCATCGCGTACTTTTCGAACGTCCACCGGCTGGAGCCGTCGGGGTTATACGACACCGGCCATACGCCGCGGTTGTTATTCGAATACTGCATGAACGCCAGGCCGATCTGCCTGAGATTGCTGCTGCACGAAATCAGCTGCGCCGCATGTCTCGCCTTGCGAAGCGCCGGCATGAGCAGGGCGATCAGCAACGCGACGATGCCGATCACCACCAGCAGTTCCACGAGCGTAAAGCCGACAGGCCGGCCGATGGATTTTCGCTTGTCCCTCATCGATGACTCCTCTCGTCGCGTCGACCGCGCGACCGAAGACGCGCGGCGCGATCACGTGCCTTTAGCTACGGTTCAGAACCGAATCACGTCGAATCAGGGTCGATCGCAGCACCACCCGCTGTGGTTGCGCGTCGGCCGATCCCATCGCCTCCACCAGCAAACGCACCGACTCCGCCGCCAGATCCTTCGGCGGGGCGATGGCGGTGATCGCCGGCGAATCGAACTGCGTTACGCCCGCCGATTCCATGCCGATCACCGAGATGTCCTCGGGAATTCGTTTGCCCAGCGCCGTGCGCAGGACGTAGCTTCCCTCCGGCAACAGCGACTCTCCAGAGAAGAAGATCGCGGTCGGGCCATGCCGATCGATTAGTTGCCGCAACACCGAATCGACCGACGGCCGATCCGCCCATACTGCATGAACGTTCGCCTCCTCATCGCTTTTTTCCGCCTCGGCGGCAAAGCCGCTGGCCCGCTGTCGCGCCGCCCAATTGTCGCGATCGCTCGACACGATCGCGACGGAACGATGTCCCTTCTCAAGCAGATGCCGCATTGCCATCTCACCCTGTTCGTAATGGTTGGCCGTGACGCAGGATGCCCCGGCGATGTCGGAGCGGTTCATCGCCACGGTCGGAATTGTAGAGATGGCGGACGTCACGCTGTCGGGCACGGTGTTCAAGTCCATCAGCACGATGCCCTCGATCACGGAGTTTGCCACCGTGGCGGCAGTGCGCTGAGTGAAGAGCTCGACCGCGTAGTCGTGCATTGCCACGTTCGTCACGAGTTCGTTCAGCCGTACTGCCGCCGCGCCTGGGAAGCCGCTGGGATGCGGATCGTTTACGACGATGCCGATCGTAGGCTTGCGCAGTCGGACGCGTCGCTTCAGGCCCGCTCGTTTGGCGGCGCCCATGACGCGTCGGCGCTCGGCCTCGGCGATGCCGTTGCCGCCCGCCAACACGCGTCGTACGACGTTTGCGGGAACGCCGGTGGCGCCGGCGATATCGTAAATGGAAGCTCCGTGTTTTCCCGCCATACGAACGCTCCGCGCACATCGTGACGATGTTCGATCTCGCGGCCGGAGGTGCGATGGCCGATGGATCGAACGACGTGGAGTCTGCCGGTTCAACGAAAAAGCGACAAGGCGTATTTCACGTTTAAATCTTCTGTGATTCCGCCAGGTCGCCCGATATCATTTTTGCGTGCCGATCGTGCGACCACAGATGGTTTTGCTATCCGAGCTGATGTCGCGATTCGAACGCGAGGTATCGCTCGGGGTCGCAACGTACGCGCGTCATCACACGAACTGGCAATTGCACGTAGAACACGATTTGAACGAACGGCAGGTGCTCCGCTGGAAGCCTGCCGGCATGCTGGTGATGACGTCGAAACAGCGGGTCGAGCATTTCGCGAGCGAGCATCGCATTCCGCTTGTGGTGATCGCCAGCCCGCCGCACCTGCAGACGACGTTGTCGGTCTCCGTGGACGAGCGCGAAGTATCGCGCATGGCCGCGGATTATCTGATCGACCTGGGCTTGCGGAATTTCGCCTACGTTGGCCATGCTCATTGGCCGTTCGTGATCGAGCGCCGCGATCATTTCTGTTCCGCGATCCAGGAGCGCGGCTACGGGCCGGCTTCCGTGCTGGTGGGGCAGCTGTACGACCGACGCAGGCGGGCGAGGTTCGAACGCAACCTTCAGGCATTCGTGCAATCGCTGCCGCGCCCGTGCGGCGTGCTCGCCGCCAACGATGCGGTGGGCACGGAGGTGATCGAAATCTGCATGAACATCGGCCTGCGCGTGCCGGACGACATCGCGGTGCTGGGCGTGGACGACGACGAGCTGACCTGCGAGCTGAGTCGCATTCCGCTGTCGAGCATCGTGCAGCCGTTTTTGTCGATTGGCTACGAAGGCGCACGCCTGCTCGATCACCAGATCGCCCGCCGGCCGAGCGCGAGGCAGCTTTTCCTGCCGCCGGTGAAAGTGCGGGCGCGGGCGTCGTCGGACCTGATCGCGATCGACGATGCGGAGGTCGCCGCCGCACTGCGGTTGATTCGCGAGCGGTTTGTCGAGCCGATCAACGTCGAATGGCTGGTCCGCGAGCTATCGGTCGCCCGCCGGTCGCTGGAGCGGAAGTTCAAGAAATACGTCGGCCGGACGGTCATGGAGCACATTCGACACGTGCGATTTCAGCGGGCGAACGAGTTGCTGGCCGAGTCAGACTTGAGCCTCGATACTGTTGCCGCGCGGAGCGGTTTCTCCAATGCCCGCTGGCTCTCTGACAGCTATCGCCGCGTGCTCCACACGACGCCGAACACGTACCGCAAGACGTTCCGCATAGAACGATAGCGGGGCGGTGACGCTGTCGATTCAGATAAATCAGTTGGGAAAGCTGGGGTGACTGTCCGAACTTCGAACCGCTGCCGTGTCTCCAGCCGTATACGGAAGTTTTCATGCAAGCGCCGCAACCTTTCATCGTCGCTGCCGCGTATCTGGCGAGAAGGCATCTGAGTGTAAATCGAGAGTAACTTTGGTGCGTGAGCATTCTGCGCGGCGGACACCGGAAATATCTTTTCGAAGTTGTCATAATGCAGGTGGATTCCCCGAGAGTCATGTGGCGTCGTTCGCCAAGATGGTCCTCATCTCGGCGTGGCTCAAGCGATACCATTCCGCCTCATGCTCTTATCGCCGATCCCGAACTGGGAACGATCACCGAAAAAATTTGATGGTCGTAAACCGGTATTGACTGTCCGCTTGGTTGACCGATGCCAACCGACCGGCGTCGGAGACTCGGCGATGTCAAGACACGCAACCACGTCCGTATTGATATCACGGCCGCGGGCGACGCCACGGTGAGCATCAACTGGGCAACAAACACGAGGAAGGAATCGAGCCGGCTCATACCATGCAGGCAAGCGCCATCGATCATCTGTGTCGACTGACCTGCGGTATTTTGCAGTTGCATCAAAACGGTTCGAGCCAGGCAGGTTGCGGATGCTTCTTCGGTTGAGCGGAGTGGGTACAATCATTCCTGATGTCCTCACGCATCGGCAAAGCGGTCACGTCCGAAGACGTTGATGCGATCGTCGGATTGCTCGGCAGGATCGCCGGCATGACCGAGCCGATCGTGCAACGCCGGCGACAGCTCATGGAGAGCATCTC
>JBBCIV010000126.1:0-3037 GCA_037189665.1 Phycisphaerae bacterium
CTGATAGGCATCGGCCCGCCAGCTCTGCTGGAAGTCTTTGCCACGAGCAGCATTCTGAAGCGGAGTTTGGTCGTGGTAACGGGCGAGCATGTAGACGCCCTTGTCGTCCCACATCATGTGGGTCCAGACGCTGAAGCGTTCGACGAGCGTCGGGTTGTTGTAACTCCAGATGCCGGCGGAGAGATCCCAGTCGTCGGCCTTGCCATCCACAGCGACCGTTGCCGGCGCGGGCAACGCGACGATCTCGCTGTTGAACGACATGGTTCGGTTATCCGCGACCACCGGGACCGCGGCCGCCGCGAGAATGGCAGAGGCCAGTCCGCATCCGAGAAAACGACGGCACGACGAAGTCAGAAAATTCAACATGGTTGCCTCGCAAATCCGCGCAATGTCAGTTATCGACAGAAATCTAGACGCCCGCCGCTATCGCTACTTGGTCGCACCTGCCACGCAGATGCTCTCGATTCGAAGCTGGCCTGGTTTTTCACCGTCATTGGGAACGGGCGTGATCACCAATGTGTGAGGGCCGGGCTTCAGCGAGTGGGCAATCTCCCGCCACATGAATAGACGCCCTTGTCCGAAGCGGCGCGTGTTCATACTCCACACTTCGACGGCCGGTTCTTTCTTGGACGGCTGATACATTACAGGTTCGCCGTCGAGGGTGACCTTGAAGCCCATGCCGTCGTGGTCGGCCTCGCCGAAGATCGCGACGAACGTGCCCTCGAACGTGATCGTCAGCGGCTGTGCCGGCGTCTTGGCAGGATCGCTGATCATCACGTCGCCCATCCAGCGGCTGGAAAGACCGTCGAACCATAGCGACGTTCGAAAAGTCGGTGCCCGCGTCCAGCCTGTCTGCGCAGGCAGGTCCGCCAGCCTGATGCGCCGCCGCGTCACATATTCATCGGAGAACACGGGCTTCTCTGGCACGCGACAGATCATCTTCTCGGCCACTGCGCGATCGTAGGCATCCCGCGCGGCTTCGAAGAAAAACTGATAACCCAGGTCATCCGGATGTGCGCCGTCGAAAGGCCATATCTTCTCGATCGTCGCTTCACCAGTGGTAAGTTTGGACTGAATTCTTTCAATGCCGTTACCCAACGGCGTCCCGTATGCGGCCGAAAGCTCGCCGTGCGCAATGACCCGATGCAGTTTCTCAGGCGCCCAGCCAGCGCCGACGTTGTACTTAAAGCCAAACACACATTGCACAACCGGAATGCTCCTGCCGATCATTTCGCGCAGCAGGCACTCGTAAGAAGCCAGCGCGGTCGGCTCGGTTCCGCTGAGATCGTCGTTAGCGGTGAAATCGAGGAAGACCAGGTCGGGCTTGTTTTGCAGCACATCGCGTTCAAGACGAAAGATGCCCAGCTTCGATCCTGTTCCGCCGATCGCGGCGTCGTGAAACGTGATCTGCGACCTCGGGTACCTCTGCCGAAGGTAGTTCGCCATCAGCGCCCGATAGCTGGTGCGCTGGGGATCACTGGCATTGGCCCCCCAGGTAAGCGAGCCGCCGAAGAACACCACGGAAAGCGGCTCGCCGGCGTTCGCACGTCGGTCAAAATCGGCAAACGACGCCTCGTTTGCGATGGCGATCGTTCCGGCGGACAGCACGGCGACCATGAGGACGATGGCGGTAATGAATATGCCAGTCTGCATCTGAATGAAATTCCTGTCGTTTACGGACGATTGTTTCGGACGGCCGCCAGGCTCGATCCGGAGAGGCTGAGTTTGACGAGGCGTTGGTTCGCGCTGTCGAACACAACGCAACGCTGCCCTGACGCAGCGATCGTGGCAGGCGTATTGAGGTGGGCCATATCGTCTCCCGCGCGATCGATCTGGCCGAACGTTGCAATCAGGGTCGGCTGCGGCGGGGCAACGTTGAACACCAGCACGCGATGCCGGTCCGTATCGCTAACCCACAGGCGATCGCCATCGGCGGTAATCGTAACGGACGATCCGAAGCGATCAGCATCGCCGTCGCCCCATTTCGACCAGCGGCCCGTCTCCTTCCACTGATCTCCGCTGAGCGCAAACACGACGACCGCCCCATCCGCACCGGCAAACAATCGCTGCCCATCGTCGGCCGATCCAAGGCTTGTAAGCGTCTTCAGCGGCTCGGCCGACTTGAGTGCGATGCGTTCCGGATCGCCGCCGGGAGCGCCATCGCGATTCAGGCGAAGCGAATAGCCGGCTCCCGTCGCATCCACCGCCAGCCCAACGCGGTTTTTCTTCTCCTGAACGATCGCAAACCCCGCAACCGGCGTCGGCCATTGCTTCAATTCTGCCTTGACCGCGCTGACGCGAAGTTCCGTATCGGCCGGGCCGTTTACCAGCACCACATTGCCATGGCGCATCCCCGGTGCAACGACGATATCGCCGCCGAGCATCGCCGCCGGCCCGGCACCGCCGCCTTCCGTTTCAATGGTGGCGCGAAGTGGCTGGCCGCAATGGTCCGCCCAGCGCCACGAGCCGCCCCGCCACCAAATATTGCCGTCCCGGTCGAGGCCGATCCCGTTCGCGTTGGGAACCGACCCGATGCGGCGAACCAGTTCGTACCGCAACTGCGCCGGCTGCCATTCCGCCAACTGCACCACGCCGCCGATACCACAGATCGCAATCATGTTGTCGCGAACCGCTGCCAGGCCGCGTGGATTGCTGACCTCCACGTTCGCCTCAAGATGGCCGATGAACGACCCGCTCGCCCCGCCGAGCACCACGCCGGGATCGGCGTCGCCCGATTCGTTAAATCGGC
The DNA here is from genome assembly GCA_037189665.1 of Phycisphaerae bacterium. GTDB lineage: Bacteria > Planctomycetota > Phycisphaerae > Tepidisphaerales > Tepidisphaeraceae > BPJO01. The sequence goes on from JBBCIV010000126.1 coordinate 2,750, forward strand.
GAATCGTTCCGTGCCACGACGAGCCGAACCAGTGCTTGCCGAGATACTGCATCCGTTCGCCGGGAACGGGCAGGCCCGGTTCTTGCGGCGTCACGTCCGCGCCATCTGAGATGCGATAAAGCCGGATGCGCCCTTCAACCGGCGTAGCAACCGTGCCGTCCGGCATCAGTTCCACGTCGCGCACGTCGACGTCGCGTTTGACAACTGATTTGCGTTCGCCCGTCGCTGGGTTGAAGACGATGATCTCGCCGCCCATCGCGCCGCCCACCCATCCGCCATGGGCCGACA
>JBBCIV010000127.1:0-14071 GCA_037189665.1 Phycisphaerae bacterium
ACGCCTGCGTCGCCCATTTGAGACGTTCGGCAAAATCAATGGGCGACGCAGGCGTCGCGGCTACAAGATTCGGTTCGTTGCCCTAGGCTTCCGGCTCGGGTTTCAAGTCGCGCAGCGAGCCCAGCTTTCGCATCGACGGGAACGTCGCCGCGATCGCCAACACCACCAGGATCGTGCCGATCCCGCCCACCACCACGCCGCGAACCACGCCCAGCCAATGGGCGACCACCGCGCTTTCGATCGCGCCGACTTCGTTGCTCGATCCAATGAAAATCTGGTTTACCGCGCTCACCCGGCCGCGCATCGAGTCGGGGGTCAACGTCTGCACCAGCGTGTGTCGCACCACCACGCTGACGTTGTCGAACATGCCGAGCAACATCAGCATCGCAAAACTCAGATACACGTTCCGCGACAGCCCGAACACCACCGTCGCCACCCCAAACCCCGCCACCGCCAGCAGCATCGCCCGGCCGGCCCGCTTCATCGGTGGCATATGCGCGATCGCCAGCGCCATGATGATCGCCCCCGCGGGCGTGGCGGCGCGGAGCAGGCCGTAGCCCCACGCCCCGATGTCCATCTCCTTCGCGAATACCGGCAGCAAAATCGTCGCCCCGCCCAGCAGCACCGCGAACAAGTCCAGCGTCATCGCCGCCAGGATCAGCCGGGTGCGGAAGACGAACCGGATGCCCGCCAACAGCGACCGCATCGTCACCGGTTCGCGCGTCTGCGTGACGCGATGATCGGGCAGGCGCATCGTCAACATCATCGCGCCGGCCATGCACGCGGCCGCGATCAGGAGGGTGAACGCCGGGCTCGACCACGCGATGATGAACCCCGCCAGCGCCGGCGCGACGACGCTGAACGTCTCAAACAAGGTGGAATTCCACGTGACGGCGCTGGCGAAGTCGTGCATCGGCACCAGCGCCGGCATCATCGACGCCCGCGCCGGCCGGTGAAACGTGAGCGCGATCGAATCGGCGAGCAGGATCGGATAAATCACGTAGGGCGTCAGAGCGCCGGCCAGCGCGCAGCCCGCCAGGATCGACGAGCCCACCACCACGATGCCCTGAGTCACCACCATCACCCGTCGGCGCGGAAACATGTCCGCCACCTGCCCCGCCGGCAACGCCAGCGCGAGGATTGGCAAGGCCTGCACGAGGCCGATGATCGCCATGTAAAGCAGGTTGCCGGTGGCCTCGTATACCTCCCACTGGATGGTGGCGGAGATCATCTGCTGTCCGATGACCGCCAAAACGAACGACGCCGCGAACAGCCGGTACGCCGGCGATCGGAACGCCGCGTACGGATCATGGGCTGGCCGGGCAGGCGCGGGAGGGATCTGTTCTTCGGTCTGCTCGGCGGGCAATGGCATGAAGAACGGCACGATAGTCGCTCCTGCCATCCGACGCCAAACGCGGGCAACCGAATAAGGGCGTTCGCGGCTCGACATTTTCGCACGGCGGGGCCAAAATTGCGTATAACCTGAGGGGCCATGCTCGCGCTTTCATCGCCGATTCAGCTTTCGCACTTCAGCGGATGGTTCGCACTGGTGCTGTTCGTCGCACTGGCGATCCCCATCGTCTGGCTCGGCCGCCGGTCGCTGGCGGGATTGGGGGCCGTCCGGAAGTGGACGTCGATCGCCGTTCGCCTGCTGGTGCTGCTGTTGCTCGTGCTGATCCTCGGCGGCATCACGTGGACGCGGCAGGCGAAAGACGTACACGTGATGGTGCTTCGCGACATCAGCGAATCGACCAACCAGGTGCGGGCGTATCCGGGGGCGTCGCTGGAAGAATCCGTCAACGATTTCCTCCGTACCGCCAGCAAGAACGGCGACGACACCGGCAAGAAGCCCGGCGACCGGATCGGGGTGATCAGCTTTGCCGACCGCGCGTTCGTCGATTCCGTCGCCGACACCACCCTGCGGCTGGACGCCCGGGCCATCCGCGAGCGCGGCAGCGGCACCGACGTCGCCTCGGCGATCCAGCTCGGGCTGGCGACGCTTCACAAAGACGCCATGCACCGCCTGCTGCTCATCTGGGACGGCAACCAGACCGCCGGCGACCTTGAGGCCGCCCTCAACGCCGCCGCCGCGGCGAGGGTGCCGATCGACGTCATGCCGCTGACCTACGACGTGCGCAACGAAGTGCTCGTTGACCGGCTCATCGCCCCCACGTGGAAGCGCGAGAACGAGCCGTTCACCCTTGAGGTCTACCTCACCAGCACCAACGAGGGCATCACCCCCGGCACGCTCACGGTGACGCACCAGGGACTTGCGATGGACCTCGATTCCACGCAGCCCGGCGTTCAGAACAGCCGACGCGTGCAGTTGAAGAAAGGCCCGCCGGCGAACGTGGAGCGCATCCAGGTTCCGCCGCTGGCGGACGCGGGCGTGCACCAGTTCCGCGCGGTGTTCGAGGCCGACGACGCGGGCAAACAGGCGGGCGTCACCGTCGGCCAGCCCGGCGGCGCGCCCAGGACCGACACCATCGCCGCCAACAACGCCGCCACCGCGTTCACGTTCGTGCGCGGCAAGGGCCGCGTGCTCTACATCGACAACGTCGGCGAAGGCCGCGGCAACATCCTCCGCGAAGCGCTCGTGCGCCAGGGCATCGAGATGGACGAATCGCGCACCCGCGTCGATCAGTTCCCCGACGGCGCGGTGCAACTTCAGAACTACGACGCGGTCATCCTCGCCAACGTTCCGCGCGGGCCCGGCGGGATCACCGACGAGCAATCGCGATCGCTCGCCAGCTACGTCCACGACATGGGCGGCGGACTCGTCGTCATCGGCGGGCCCGACGCGCTGGGCGCGGGCGGCTGGCAGGGAACGGAACTGGAAAAAATCCTCCCGCTCGACATGGACGTCCCGGCGCAGCGACAGATCCCCAAGGGCGCGCTGGCCCTGATCATGCACTCCTGCGAGATGCCCGACGGCAACTACTGGGGCGTGCAGTGCGGCATCAAGGCGGTCGAGATCCTCAACGCCCGCGACGAGGTCGGCGTCCTGAGCTGGGGCGCCGGCGGAACGGTGTGGGACTACGCGCTGGCGTTGAAGGAGGACGGCGGCAAGGTCGTTCACGCGCTGAAGAACATGAGCTTCGGCGACATGCCCGACTTCGACGACGCGATGCGCCTGGCGCTGGACGGCGGCAAGGGGAGCAAGGGGCTGGTGGCGTCGGACGCGCGCAGCAAGCACATGATCATCATCTCCGACGGCGACCCCGCCCCGCCGAGGCCGGACCTGATCCAGAAGGCCAACGCCGGCAAGATCACCATCTCCACCGTCAGCGTGTATCCGCACGACCAGAGCGCCCAGGGCCTGCCCCCGACGATGCGCGCCATCGCCGACCAGACCGGCGGCCGGGCGTACGGGCCGATCAACGGAAACTTCAGCCAGTTACCGCAGATCTTCATCAAGGAGGCCACCATCGTCCGCCGGTCGTTGATCCAGGAAGATCGCGACAACGGCTTGATGGTGAAGAACTCGCCCAGCGCCTCTGACGTACTCAAGGGCATCGGCGACCAGTTGCCCGGCCGGGTGGTGGGCATGGTGCTGAGCACCAAAAAGCCGAGCCCGCAGGTGGACGTTCCGCTGCTGGCCGGCCCGCAGAACGACCCGCTGCTCGCCCACTGGCAAAGCGGGCTCGGGCGATCATTGGTTTTCACCAGCGACGCGAATACGGTTTGGACGCCCGATTGGGTGGGATCGAGCATCTACGACAAGTTCTGGGCCCAGGCCGTCCGCCTCGTCGCCCGCCCGGCGGAGAGCGCCGACTTCGACGTGCAGGTCACCAACGCCGGCGGCAAGGGCAAGATCGTCGTGGAGGCGGTGAACAAGGACAACCAGTTCCGCTCCGGCCTCACCATCCGCGGCACGGTCGTCGGGCCCGACATGCAGCCCCGCGAAGTGCGCCTCACGCAGACCGGCCCCGGCATCTACGAGACCACCTTCGACGCCCCCGACCCCGGCAACTACGTCGTCGGCATGAGCTACGTCGGCGCAGACCAGCAATCGGGCGTGCTGCGGTCGGGCACCGTCGTCAACACCAGCCCCGAACTGCGCGACCTGCGCAGCAACGTCACGATCCTGAACCAGATCACCGAGCGCACCGGCGGCCGGGTGGTCAGCCCGTTCAGCGCCCAGTCGGTGGCGCTGTTCGACCGGTCCGGCCTCATCCAGCGCAACGCGCCGATGCCGGTGTGGGACCTCATCCTGCCGTTCCTGATCGGGCTGCTGCTGCTCGACGTGGCGGTGCGGCGCATCGCCTGGGACTGGGCGAGCGTGCAGAAGGCCTACGCGGGCGCGATCAACTACGTCAGGTCGTTCACCGCCACGCGCAAGGTCGAGACGACCGAATCGCTCGACGCGCTTCGCCGCGTTCGCACCGACAAATCGACCAAAACCGAAACGCCGCCCGCTTCAAAGCCGGCCCCGTCGGGGCCGGTATCGACCGCCAAATTTGAAGCCAAAGAGGAGGTGTCCGGCGACATCACCAAGGTCGTCGGCGGCGCCAGCGATAAGCCTCTCCCCCCGCCTCCGAAGAAGATCGAACCCAAGGGCGCTGCCGGCGGCGACACCACCAGCAGCCTGCTGGAGGCCAAGCGGCGCGCCCAGCAGAAAATGCGTGACCAGCAGGAGCGCGACGGATGACGATGACAACGTTGCTCTCGACCATGGACACGCTCGCGTTCTTCAGCGTCGGCGAGTTCTCACTGCGGCTGCGGTATCTGTCGCCGCAGGCGGCGATCGCGATTTACGTCGTGCTGTCGGCGGCCGTGGTCATCATGGGCTGGCGCCGGCTGGCGTGGCTCGGCGCGGGACGCCGGGCGGCGATCGTCGCGGCGCGGCTGGCGGTGCTGTACGTCGTCGTGCTGCTGCTGGGCGGCGCCGAGGCGACGCGCCGGAGCGACGACCTGTCGGTGATGGTGGTGCGCGACGTGTCGGAATCGGTTCGGCTGGCTTCCGAAAGCGCCGTCGGCGACGAGGCGGTCGATTCGATCCTCCGCGCCTCCACCGCCGGCAAGCGCCTGGGCGACAACGTGGGCGTGGTGGCGTTCGACGCGGTGGCGCGGGTGGAATCGCTCCCCCGGCCGGAATATAGCGTCGCGTCGCGGTCCGTCCGCGAGCGCCGCGCCGGCACGAACACCGCCGAGGCGATCCAACTCGCGATGGCGAGCTTCGACGGGCGGTCGATGAAGCGGATGGTGCTCATCTCCGACGGCAACGACACCCAGGGCGCCCTCGACGACGCCCTCACCGCCGCCACGGCTGCGGGCGTGCCGATCGACGTGGTGCCGGTCGAGTACAACGTGCGCGAAGACGTCGTCATGGACCGCGTGGTCGCGCCGGTGTGGCGGCGCGAGGGCGAGCCGTTCCACCTCGAAGTGGTGCTCCGCAACCTCGGGCCGAACCCCGTTTCCGGGTCGCTGTCGGTCACCCACCAGGGCTTGCCGGTGGACCTCGACGCCGAGAACGCCGGCATCCAGTCGTCGCGGGCCGCCACGCTCAAGCCCGGCGCGAACGTGCTGCGCGTGACCGTGCCCGCCACCACCAACGCGGGCGTGCACCGCTTCCGCGCGGTCTTCACGCCGGAATCGGGCGACGCGCTTCCCCGCAACAACGCCGCCGACGCGTTCACCTTCGTGCGCGGGCGAGGGCGGGTGCTGTACATCGACAATTTCGCAAACGGCGAGGGCTCGTACCTGCTCGAAGCGCTGCGGCGCGAGGGCATCGGCATCGACGAGCGCGATCATCGCCAGCCGATGTCGTTCCCGTCCGACCTGCTGTCATTGCAGGAGTACGACGCGATCATCCTCGGCAACGTGCCGCGCGGCCCGGGCGGGATTTCCGACGACCAGTCGCGCGCCCTCGTCGAATACGTCCGCGAGACCGGCGGCGGCCTGATCGTCACCGGCGGGCCGGACGGGCTGGGCGCGGGCGCGTGGCAGCAGACGGAGTTGGCAGGCGCATTGCCGGTGGACCTGGAAGTGCCCGCGCGTCGCATCACGCCCGGCGGGGCGCTCGTGCTGGCGATCGACCACTCCGGCTCCATGAGCGCCGCCATGCCCGGCGGGGCGACGTCCAAGATGGCGTCGGCCCAGCAATCGGCACTGCTGGCGATCAACGGGCTCATGCCGGCGGACCTCGTCGGCGTCGTCGCGTTCGACTCCGCTGCCAACTGGGCCTATCCGCTGCAACGCAAGGGCGACCACGACGGCGCCGCCGCCGCCATCCGGAAGCTTGGCTCGGGCGGCGGAACCGACATCTACCCTGCGCTTGAACTGGCCATCACCGCGCTGCAAAAGCTCGCGCCGTCCGAGGCCGGCGTGAAACACGTCCTCCTGCTCACCGACGGCCGCACCGTGCCCAACTCGTTCGACGGGTTGCTGCAGCGGATGAACAACTCGAAGATCACCTTGTCCACCATCGCCATCGGTGTCGACGCCGACCTGCAATTGCTCGCCTGGATGGCGCAGACGACCGGCGGAACGCCGTATGTCGTCAACGATCCCACGCAGCTGACGCAGGTGTTCGTCCGCGAGGCCCGCACCATCCGCCGCTCGCTCATCCACGAACCCGAGGGCGGCGTCGCCGTCGCCCGCACCCCCGCGCCGGCGGAGCTGCTGGCGGGCGTTGACGCGGGCGAGTTGCCGCAGGTGTTGGGCCTGGTCGTCACCTCGCCGCGAAACGACCCGAACGCCCACGTCCCGCTGGTGACCGCCGGCTCGCATGCCGATCCGATCCTGGCGCACTGGCAGCACGGGCTGGGCCGGGTGGCGGTCTTCACCCCCGAGCCGACGCGCCGCTGGACGCCCGACTGGGTGGCTTCACCACAATTCGGCAAGGTCTGGGCGCAGATGGTTCGCGGCGTAAGCCGCGCGCCGATGAGCGGCGACTTCGAGACGCAGATGGTCCGCCAGGGCGACACCACCCGCATCGTCGTCGACGCGCTGGACGCCACGGGCGGCATGAACGGGCTGACCATCACCGGCACGGCGATCTCGCCCGACTCATCGAGCCCGCCGCAGCCGGTGCGGCTGGAGCAGTTCGCGCCCGGGCGATACCAGGCCGTCATCTCCACGCCCGACGCCGGCACGTACGTCACCGCGTTGCAGTTCGCCGGGTCGGACGGGCGTCGCGGGTCGATCCTGGCGGGGCTGTCGATCAACGAGTCGATCGAGCACCGCAACGTCACGACCGACGACGCCCAGCTTCGCGAGATCGCCCGCCGCACCGGCGGCCGGGTGCTGCCGGCGCTGGGCACCGCGCCAAGCTATGACTTGTTCGACCGCGCCAACGTCGCCCCCGCCATCGCCTACCTGCCGCTGAACGCCGTCCTGCTCGGCACGCTGGTCGGCCTGTGCCTCGTCGACGTGGCGATCCGGCGCATCCAGATCGACCGTGCCACCCTGGCGCTGGCGGTCGCGAAACCCTTGGCCTGGGTGCGATCGTTTACGACGACCCGCAAGATCGAAACCACCGAATCCCTCGATGCCCTCCGCCGCGTCCGCGCCGAAAAGGCGTCCCAACCCGAATCGGCCACCACCCCGCCGCCCGCCCCGACAGGGCCAGTCCGCACGACCAAGTTCGAAGCCAAAGAAGACGTCTCCGGCGACATCGCCAAAGTCGTCGGCGGCGCCACCGACGCCCCGCTTCCACCTCCACCAAAGAAAGCCACCCCACAAGGCGCCACGCCGGCCAGCGATACGACGGGAAGTCTGCTCGAAGCCAAACGGCGGGCGCAGCAGAAAATACGCGATGCGGGGGACGGAAAGTGATCTATCCACGAATCTGCACGAATCGACACGAATCGACACGAATAAAACGAAATGGGGATTTCGCTTGGCCGAACTGATTTATAAAGATGAGGTGTTTCGGATCGTCGGCGCGGCGTTCGACGTGTACAACGAACTTGGGTCCGGATTCCTTGAAGCGGTGTATCAGGAAGCGATGGAAATCATCCTGACGGAAAAGAAGGTGCCCTTCACGTCGCAAGCACCACTGCGAATCATGTTCAAAGGGAGAGTATTGCAGAAGCAGTACATCGCCGATCTTGTCTGCTTTGGATGCGTAATGGTCGAGTTGAAGGCCCAACGTGACTTGACCGGAGTGGACGAGGCGCAGCTTCTCAATGAATTGAAAGCGACCGGATTGAAAGTGGGCGTTTTGCTTAACTTCGGTTCGTCGAACGACCTTCAATGGAAAAGGCTCGTTCGCTGACTCGGTTTCATTCGTGTAGATTCGTGAAGATTCGTGGATTCTAACCAGAGAATAAACATGGCAGCAGCGAACATCCCCGGTATCGACCCGCAGATCCAGGCCCAGTGCGAGGCGTTTCGCAATGACTATCGCAACGTGAAGGCCGAGATCGGCAAGGCGATCGTCGGGCACGCCGACATCGTCGACGGCGTGCTGACGTGCCTGTTCGTCGGCGGGCACGTGTTGCTGGAAGGCGTGCCGGGGCTGGGCAAGACGGCGCTCATCCGGGCGCTGTCGGACGCGCTGCACCTGAAGTTCAGCCGCATCCAGTTCACGCCCGACCTGATGCCGGCGGACGTCATCGGCACGAACGTCATCCAGGAGGACGCCCACGGCCGGCGCGAGTTCAAGTTCATGGAAGGGCCGATCTTCGCCCAGATCGTGCTCGCCGACGAAATCAACCGCGCCACGCCCAAGACGCAGTCCGCGCTCCTCGAGGCCATGCAGGAAAAGCAGGTCACCGCCGGCGGCGATATCCGCAAGCTGGAGCAGCCGTTCTTCGTGATGGCCACGCAGAACCCGCTCGAGCAGGAGGGCACCTACCCCCTGCCCGAAGCCCAGCTCGACCGCTTCTTCTTCAAGCTGATCGTCAAGTACTCCGGCCGGCAGGAGCTGCACGCGATCCTCGATCGCACGACCACCGACTACCGCCCGCAGATCAGCGCGGTGATCGACTCGGCCCGCATCGTCGAGCACCAGCAGCTCGTCCGCCGGGTGGTGATCGCGCCGCACGTGCAGGATTACGCCATCCGCTGCACGCTGGCGACGCACCCGCAAGGCGAGTTTGCGATCCCGATGGTGAACCAGTTCCTGCGGGTCGGCGTCAGCCCCCGCGCGGCGCAGGCGATCACGCTCGCCAGCAAGGTCCGCGCCCTGCTCGACGGCCGGTTCCACGTCAGCTTCCAGGACGTGAAGGACGTGGTCATCCCTGCCATGCGGCATCGCGTCATCCTCAACTTCGAAGGCGAGGCCGAGGGCATCACCACCGACATGGTGCTGGAGAAGGTGATCGAAGGCGTTCCGACGCAGGTGGCGGACGTGGTCGGCGCACGGTGAGGGGAGGCCCGCACGCGAGCGGATTATCATATCAGTTCTGCAAAAACTGATGTGATAATGTGTCGTACGCTGATCGTGGTGCGCCTTGGTGCGAACAATCGACGCATTGGCGGATATCACCGGCGCGCGATAGAGTGGGCGCTTTCGCCACCGGAGGGCTTTGGTGGCCGAGGTCGATTCAGCGAGAGGGGTTCTCCCGTGACGATACGAACGATGCTCCTGTGCACGCTCGCCCTGCTGCCCGCCGTGGCGATGGGCGAAGTGAAAAGCGAAGTCATTCCCGCGTCCGAGTTGCTCAAGGTGGCCAGCGCCGGACCGGCATCCAAGCCGGTAAAGCTGTCGCTGAAAGACGCCACCGCGCAGGACGCCATCGCCGCGTTTGTGAAGGAGACGGGCGTTCAGCTTCAGTTCGACAATCCCGAACGCCAGAACAACGGCCCGCTCATCAGCTACGACGTCGCGATCGACGCGCCCACCACGGAAGACGGCCTGCATCAACTGGGCCTTGCGTTGCAGATGGGCATCAATCGGCAATCGGAAACACAGTTCCGCATCTCGCCCAGCTACCAGCCAGGCTTCAGCGATCGCCGCAATATGCAGGGCGGCAGCGAATCTCGCCGCGGCGTCCGGATCACCGGCATCCGCACCCGTCGAGATCTCGGCGTGCCATCGCCCTTCCAGGGCGTTGGAAGAGACTTCGCCCTCAGCCTGTCGGTTAACGCGCCCAACACCATCCCCAATGGTCAGTCCGAGGTGAACCTGACCGAAGCCATCGACGAGCAAGGCCGCACGCTTAAAAAATCGACGTCGCAAAACGTGTTCTACGGCGGATCAGATTTCCAGGTGATGCGGTCGTCCTTCGGCCTAGCGCTGCAACTGGAACAGCTCGATCCGATGCCAAAGATGATCAAGTCGCTGAAAGGCGATGTCGTCATCAAGAACGTAAAATCGTTCACCCGCACGACCGTCACCGAACTGGACAAGCCGCAGGAAGTCACGATCGAAGGCATCAAGATGACCATCGGCCCCATCAGCAAAACCGGCGAAAACTGGCGGCTGTCGGTCAAGATCCCCCGGGAGGCAAAGCCCAACGAAGAGCGAGGCGATGTTTATCGGCGCGTCGGCTTTATGTGGAACGAACTGGCCCGCGCCACTGGCGAAGGCGGCGAGCAACTTCGCGTGAACTCCGGCGGATCGCGAAGCACCGGTCAGGGCGCCGAACTCTGGCTGCAGTTCCACCTCGAATCCAACAACCGCGCCACGACACGGCAGGCGGTCCCCAAACCCGTGTCGGCAAGCTGGGTGACGGCGAACGAAGTCGAGACCATCGCCCTCCCGTTCGAGGCGACAGACCTGGTGGTTCCATAATTGGGGAAGGGGCTCTGCACATGACCAACCGAATAGCCACGCTTCCGCTCGCGCTCACGCTCACGCTGCTCGCGCTTTCCGCCGTCGCTTACGCACAGGCGGACGAACTGCCGCCACCAGAGCAGCAGCAGAAGGCTTCGAATGAGCCGGTGCGCCTCTCGATCGACCTGAACGACGTCCCGTTCGCCGACGCGTTGAAGCGGATGAGCATGGAAACGGGCGTGTCGTTGCAGTTCACCAACATGGGGCGCCATCCAGAGCCGGACGCGATGAAGGACGTGCGCATCACCTTCAAGGCCGACAACCAGCCCGTGCAGGCCGTGATCGCCGACTTCCTGCGCGCCGCCAAATGCTCCGTCTCGCTCCAGCGAGACTACGGCACCATGATGCTGGTGAAAGGCGAATCGCTGGCGACGATCGCGCTGGACGACCGCATCACGCTGCTGGTGCAATCGATCCAGACCGAAGGCTACGCCAACGTGCGTGCTGAGGAAGGGCCGACGCGTTACATGCACACGATCACCTGCGTCGCGATCTGCAACCCGTCGCTGCGCGCGATCGCGGCCGTGCAGATGGCGGTGGTGGACGAACTGAAACTATCCGTCCCCGAGCTTCCGCAGCAGTTCGGCTGGTCCTCCGATCTCGGCCAGATTGACGGCCGGCGGGTGCCGGTGATGTTCACGACCATCCGCTTCGCAACGAGCGAGCACGTCGACACCGTCGATAAGATCGCCGCCAGCTGGCGCGTGCTCGTGGCGACCGACGAGGCCAAGGTCGCGATCGAGGCCGCCGACTTCATGAACGGCGGCGACAGCGGCGACGATCAACTCAAAATCTCGGTCCCCCCGCCACAACAGCAGGACGACAACCGCCGCAACGCGGGCTTCTCCTTCAACCTCCAGGGCAAGTTGCTCGAACGATACAAGGGCTATCCGTGGGAATCGGTCTGGCAAACCGGCGCCATCCGCATCGACGGCATCGACGGCGGCCCGCTCAGCAACGTCTACGTCAACTCACAAGGCTACCGCGACGGCAAACTCGGCTTCCGCCTCTTCCAGCGCATGGGCGGCCAGCGCAACTGGGCGGAGGAGATCGACCGCATCCAGGTCGTCCTCCCCACCAAGGCCAAGTTCATCACCGTGCCGATCGTGCTGACCGATCTGAAGATGCCGTAGCGCCCGGCCTCACGACTCCGGCGCGTCGATGCGCAAGGCGGGCGAGCCGACTTCCACGTTGAACAGCGATCGCATGATCTTGTCGACGTGCTCGTGGCAGTTCTCGATGAAGATGCTGTACTTCTCCTGCGTGCCGCCGATCGCGGTGCCGGCGACGTAGAGGTTGGGAACGTTGGTCTGCATCGTCTCGGGATCGAACCGCGGCTGGTTGCACGGGCCCTCGAGCGCGACGCCGGCCTTCTTCAGCAGGCCGTTGTCCTGTTCGTATCCGGTCAGCAGCAGCACGAAGTCGGCCGCCACGTCGAAGGTGACGCCATCGGTCAGGCACAGCCGCACGTCGGCCGGCGTGATGCGCTGGACCGCCGATTTGAAGTACGCGTGAATCCGTCCCGCGTTCACCAAACCCTTGAACTCCGGCAACAGCCAATACTTGATGCTCTGCTCCACCAGCCCCTGCCGCCGGTAGCTGAACGACACCTTCGCGCCGGCGTGATGGCACCGCAGCGCCGCCTCCACCGCGCTATTGCGGCCGCCAACGATGAGGAGCTTCTTGCGAAAGTATTGGTGCGGGTCGGTGAAGTAATGCGAGACGTGCGGCAGGTCTTCGCCTTCGACGTTGATCAGCCTCGGCCGATCGGTGCCGCCCGTGCAGAGGATGAGCGACCGCGTCCGCCACGTGCGCCGCCCCCCGGCGGAATGGGTTTCGATCTCGAACGCGGTGCCGAAATTCTGGATGTCCACCACCGGCTCGTACGTGTGCACGTCGAGCTCGAACTGCTCCACCACGCCGCGGAGGTAGGCGAGGTATTCCTCGCGCGTCGCCTTCTGCTGCTCGGGCGTGTTCAACGGCACGCCGGCGATCGCGATGCGTTCGTTCGACGAGAAAAACCGCGTCTGCGGCGCGAACCAGCTGATCGTATAGCCGATCTGCTTCGCGTCGAAGTGGACGTAATCGATGCCCGCCCGCTTCATCGCGACGGCCAGTTCAATGCCGATCGGCCCTGCGCCGATGATCGCGGCCTGGTAGGTCTTGTCGGTGCTCACGCCGGCATTGTAGGACCACTCCCACGCGACCGCGATATGTCAGATCCTCCCAACCCCCGCCGGCCGCGCTTTAGGGGACGGCGTCCCACCTCAGAAAGCGGTTCTCGTCCCACCGATAGAAAAGCCCGACGGTGGCGTTGTGCCGGTTCGACACCTCGGTTTGCAGTTGCCTGGCGGTCAGGCTCTCGGCGTGGCCGTCGCAGAACAACGCGTTGGCGCGCCGATTGTGCGCCAGCCAGATCCCCCGGTACTGCCCGCCGGGCCCGATGTTGCCCTGCGGCGCGAACGCCTGCGACGCCCGCGGAAATTCGTCCCGAAGGTAACGTCCGAGTCCCTGGTCCTGCCATGCGGAATCGACCGAGATCACATACCGTGACCCGTTCTCGATCGCGCTGCGGCGAATTCCCTTGAACGAATAACTGTCGACCGTCCCCCACGCCTGCCCGAACGGATACGTGCGGACCTCGCCGGCGCGCGGCGTTCCCGTCGGCACGATGAACGCGTACGGCGGGCTCGACTTCGCCGTCGTGTTCTTCGGGCAGCCGAGCTTGCCGCTGGCCAACTCATTGAAGACGCCCTCGTTCCACCGTTTGTAATACTCGAACCACGAATCCGCGACCCAGCCCCCGCTGGGCGGCTGACGGCCTTCCATGATGCCGGTGGGGATGACGTCGCGATGCGCGTTCGCGTAAAGCATCGCGTAGTTGCCGATTTGCCGAATATTGGCAAGGCAGACCACCGCGCGGGCCTGCTCCCGCGCCTTGCGCAGCGCCGGCAACAACAACGCGATCAGCATGGCGATCACGCCGACGACGACCAGCAATTCCACCAACGTAAACCCGCGCCGGGCCTTGAGAGGGGACAACATAAGCGCTCCTCGCGCCGCACGCATGCTCCGTCGATGGCACGCTCTCCGCATGGCGCCATGTGACACAGCCAAGCGCACCCAGGAAATGATTACGCGACCAACACTCGCCGCCATCCACGAGCACCGTCGCCCAACCCCTTTAAATTACCGCCCCTCCCCCTTTCCCGGCGATGCCATTTTGCGTAATTCATCTCCGCAAATACGCACAATGAAAGATAGAGATGGAACTTGGTCCTGCCGAGACCTCGGATTAGCCTAGAGGAACGAACCGAATGTTGTAGCTGCGACGCCTGCGTCGCC
>JBBCIV010000128.1:0-64818 GCA_037189665.1 Phycisphaerae bacterium
TGGGCTACGGCACCGGCGCGATCATGGCGGTTCCGGCACACGATGATCGTGACTTCGCGTTCGCGACGAAGTTCGGCATCCCCATCAAGCAGGTTGTGCAACCGAAGAACGCCGAGGCGGCCGACGCTGTCCCCGCCGCCTTCACCGGCGAAGGCATCGCGATCAACTCCGAATTCCTCGACGGCCTGACCACCGCCGAGGCGAAGGAGCGAATGATTGAGTTCCTGGAGAACGAATCGGTCGGCCATCGCAGCATCAACTACAAGCTGCGCGACTGGCTCTTCTCGCGCCAACGCTATTGGGGCGAACCGTTCCCCATCGTGCTGGACAACGTCGGCAATCACTACCCCGTCAGCGAAGACGAACTGCCCGTCACCCTGCCCGACATGGCGGACTTCAAGCCGACCGGCACGCCCGAGCCCCCGCTCAGCAAGGCGAAAGAGTGGTTGAAGTACGAATCTCGCAACTCGCAACTCGCAACTCGCAACCTGACTCGCGAAACCAACACCATGCCCCAGTGGGCCGGCAGTTGCTGGTACTACCTGCGCTACATCGACCCCGCCAACGGCAACGCGATGGTCGATCCGGCCAAGGAAAGCTATTGGATGCCCGTCGACCTGTACGTCGGCGGCGTCGAGCACGCGGTGCTGCACCTGCTGTACGCGCGGTTCTGGCACAAGGTGCTGTTCGACCTCGGCCACGTCTCGACGGCAGAGCCGTTCCAAAGGTTGGTGAACCAGGGGTTGATCCTGGGCGAGACCGAGTATCACTTCTTCGAAGGCGAAGGCGGCAAGCCGATCAGCGTGGCGGAGTTCGGCAACATCGCCGAAGAGGCGACCGAGCAGGGTCCGAAGATGATCGGCATCCACAAGACCACCGGCCAGAAGCACTATGCCACGCAGGTGATCGAACAACTCGTCGAGAAGAAAGGCGACCGCCACGTCCTGCGCGCCAAGCCCGACATCGCCGTTGATGCCCGCAGCTTCAAGATGAGCAAGAGCCGCGGCAACGTCGTCAACCCGGACGAGATCGTCAACGACTACGGCGCCGACGCCTTCCGCATGTACGAGATGTACATGGGCCCGCTCGAAGCCCAGAAGCCGTGGAACACTCGCGACATCGTCGGCCTGCACCGGCTGCTCTCCAGCATCTGGCGCAACCTCGTCGGCGACGAGGAGAGCAACAAGGTTGCGAACATCGTCGATGGCACGATCCCGGAAGAGCTGGATCGCCAGTTGCACCGCGCGATCAAGAAGATCAGCGAGGACATCGAAAACCTGCGGTTCAACACCGCCATCGCCGAGATCTTCAAGCTCAACAATAGCCTCCCTGGCTTGCCTTCGGTGCCGCGCGCGTTCGCCGAGACGCTGACGGTGCTGCTGGCGCCGTTCGCGCCGCACATCGCCGAGGAACTGTGGGAAAAACTGGGCAAGGCCCCGTCGATCCAGTCCGCGCCATGGCCGAAATACGACCCGGCCAAACTGGTCGACACGCAGGTTGAGCTACCGGTGCAAATCAACGGCAAACTCCGCGACAAGCTCATCGTCCCCGCCGACGCAAGCGAAGAAACGATTTTCCTGTTGGTCGAGACCGCGGAAAAGATTAAACCGTGGCTCGAAGGAAAGGCCATCCGCAAGCGCGTGTATGTTCCGAAGAAGATGGTGAACTACGTTGTGAACTAGAAGGATTGCCGATTACCGATTGACAATTGCCGATTGGAAGACGTTGCGCCCGCGCGCATCCACCTCGATCGGCAATCGGCAATTGGCAATCGGTGATAGCATGACATGGCAGTTGAAATCGAAGCGAAAATGAAAGTGGCGAACCTGGATGAGGTCCGCAAGAAACTGGAAGCGGCCGGCGCATCCAAAGTGGGCGAGATGTTCGAGGTGAACACGTTCTTCGACACTGAGGACCGCTCTCTGCTCGCAGCCGACCAGGGCCTGCGGCTGCGGGTGAACAGGAACACCGCCGACGGCAAGGAAAACTATGTCTGCACGTTCAAGGGCCCCCGCCTGCACGGCAAGCTGAAGAGCCGCGAGGAAATCGAGATCGACGTCGGCAATCCCAAGGACGCGGAGAAATTTCTCCTCGCGCTGGGCTACCAGAAGGTGCTCAGCTTCGAAAAGCGCCGACACAAGTGGAAGCACGAAAAATGCTCCGTCGAACTCGACGAACTCCCCCATCTCGGCGCCTACGTTGAAATCGAAGGCCCGGACGAGGAAACCGTCCTGCGCGTCCGCGAATCGCTCGGCCTCTCCAAAGCGCCCATCATCAAGAGCAGTTACATTGCCATGCTGATGGCCTACCTGCAGGAGCAGGGCAATCACGAGCGGACGGTGGCGTTTGGGAAATAAGATGTGTGGCGTGATGAGCGTGACATGAAAGACCATCAGGTGCGTCTTTCACGTCACGCTCATCACGCCACACGCATCTATATCCTCCCCGCGATTGCCGACTCCACCCGGCCGCGCCACACCTCGCTGACGTGCAGGCGACGGAAGGTGAGTTGCTGCACCAGGCCCTCGATGAACGGCGAGATTTCCGCCAGCGTGCTCACGGATCGATCCGCCTCGACAACGATGATCTCGCTGGCGGCAGTCGGCTCGTCGGGATTGGCTTTATACGGCGTGTCGGCGGGCTCGTCGTAAAACATGGTGTAGGCGCTTTCGCCGCCTTGCTCGTCGACGATCGCCTGGGCGGCCGCGACGACCTGTCTGAGCTTCTCGGGGTCGCTCACCCGCGTGAGGTCGATCGTCTTGAACAGCCGCCGGTAAAGCAGGCCCTGGCAGAGCGTGGCCAGCACGTGGTCGTCGCTGCGCATCCACTGCTTGAAACACTGCAGCACCGCGATGTCGTCCAGCTCGATGAATTCCTCTATCGTGAGTTGCTGCCCCAGCAGCAGCTTGCATACCGGGTCATCCCGGTGAGGCCATTCAAGCCGATCCTGAAACGCCATGCGACGCGCCCGCTGCAGCACGAGCTTCACCATGCCTTCGCCGGCGCGAACGACCTTGTGAAAGTAGACGTTGCGGTACATGTGATATCGCGCCTGCAGGTATGCCTCGACCGCGCTCACGCCTTTCCACGTCACCGCCAGCCTTCCGGAGTTGGGCTCGATGGTCATCGCCTGCAGCAGCCATCGCAGGTCGTAGTTGCCGTACTGGCTGCCGGTCATGAGATTGTCGCGAAGCAGGTAGTCGAGCCGGTCGGCGTCGAGCTGGCTGGAAAGCGTATCGGACAAATAAGTCCGTGCCGGCTTCCCTTGCAGGAGCGCCGCCACGCGTTCGGGCAGCGACGCATCAAACTCATTTAGCGTTCGAAAGATCGTGCTTTCCGGATCGAGGATGACGCGATAGGTAAGCAATTCGTGCTTGATCCCGCTGACCCGCTCAAACACATGGCTGAACGGCCCGTGCCCCAGATCGTGCAGGAGTGCGGCAGAAAGACACGCGGCGCGGTCGAGGTCGTCGATCGGCCTCGACCGCGACAGGTGGTCGATGATCTGCCTCGCGGTTTCCATCACGCCCAGACTGTGGCTATAGCGAGAGTGATCGGCGCCCGGGTACGCCAGGCTCGCCATGCCCAGTTGCCGGATGCGGCGTAATCGCTGAAACTCCCGGCAGGCGATCAACTGAAACAACAGCCGATCGACCTGGATTTCGGTCTGAAGCGAGATGACATCGTGAACCGGATCACGAATGACTTTCTGTGCCATATTCCCCCATCTTGCCGATGACCTTGAGGTGTGTCACGTGTCTAACCCGATGAACAAGGGCAATTCGATGAAATTATTGGGCGTTTGCCTGCTTTTAGTGCTGATCGGCGCGGATAAACCGTCGCGCCAGACCGTGACCATCCGCGACATGTCGTACAGCCCCGCGACCCTGCGGGTGAGCGTTGGGGATACGATCGTGTGGAAAAATCTGGACGACCACGATCACACCGTCACCGCTGACGACGGGTCGTTTAAGTCGGGCAACATCCGCTCGGGCAGCTCGTTTTCGCACAACTTTCGCAAGGCCGGCACCTACTCGTACGGCTGCAAGTATCACCCGCGCATGCGCGGCAGCGTGACGGTCGGCGAGTAGAACACGACCGCTCATAATCATATCAGTGGCCGCGATAACTGATATGATTATTGCACGATCATCACCGGTCCCAACACGCCCGCCTCAAGCTGATCCGGCCCCCACGATCGGGACGGGCTCCACGTCGATTGGTGGTTCGCCAGCGTGTTGGTGACGAGCAGCTCGATCTCGTTTTCCCCATCGATAACGAGGCCTGTCAGATCGAATCGGTAGGGCCGCATCACCGCGACGCCCGCGGGCTGGCCATTGATGGTAACGGCAACCGTGCCGCGGACTTCGCCAAGGTCGAGTTGCGTGCGTTCGCTCGGCTTGAGCGTCACCTTCTGCTTCATCCGCATCGCACCTGAGTAGCAACGCAAACCAATCGTCGGCCATGATTTCGTTCCGACGATGCCCGCGCTGAATTCGTACGTCACGCGTCCCGCGAGCAATGCCCCGCCGATCTGCCGGCTGCGCACGCGCAATCGTGCGGATCGCGATCGACCGGGCTGAAGCCGAACGACCTCCTCAAATGGAACGACCGAATCGTCAATCCGCATTTCTAACACTTCTGCGTCGGCCAGCGGCACCATCATCGCCGACACGCCCGGCGGGATCGTCCACGCCAACGTTTGTTCCGCCGGCTCGTCGAGCGGCGGCGCGAGGGGGAAATCGATCACCGCACTGTTGTCATTGCCATCGAGCCATGTCGTGCGCGGCAGCGGGTGGGGCCTTCTATACAAATACCACGCTGCCCCGCCGGAACCCTGGTCAAGATGGATTTTTGCGGGAACCGGTTCGCCGCCGTCGCGCCGCACGGTCCAGTCGCCGTCGGTGACGAGGCGCTCGTCGCCATCGCTGGTCCGCACGATCGCGTCTGCCATCACGGGTACGGGCGAGCCGGCGTCGATGGTTTCGACTCGGAACACATGTTCGCCGGCGGAGAGTTCGGGAAGCGAATACGTCTGGCCGCGCAGTTGGAGGCGGTACGGATCGAACCCGCCCTGCCGGCCGAGCAGCACGTCGTCCACCCATACCGACGCGACCGCCGCCGTCGACACCTTGATCATCCCACCGATGCCCGCCTTCGGCAGCGCGGTGGTCCGCGAAAAGCTCACTCGCGATCCGACTGGCCCCGGCGATGGCGCGACGATCCGCTCCGGCCGGACGCCCGCGGAATCGCCTTTCGATATGCACCAGAACGCGCGGATCGTCGCCTCGCGCTCTGCCACAATCGTGATCTCGATCGCGTTCTCGCCTCGCTTCAGCGCGATGGGAAACGCACACGCATAACCGGACTTCTTCTGCGCCGCCGAGACGCCGTTGACCTGCGCCGACTTCGCGCCGTTTGCGCCGATCCACAGCACGTAGCGGTCTTCATCGGGCGACACTACGCCGGTGCGGATCGTCGCGATATCGCCCGGCTGAAGTTTGCCCAGATCGATGAAATCCTCCGGCACGTGCCCCTTCGGCCCGAGCGTCTGCCACGCGGCGAAATCCTGGTAGATGCCGTACGTCGGCGAATACTCGATCGGCGTGCGTCGGCCGCCGTCCGTCCGCCAAGCGCGCGGGCCGAACGTCGCGTGAACGCGTTTCGATTCGCCCAGCCCCGACCAGTCGAACTCACTCGTATGCGGCCACCGCAGATCGGGCTGCCGGCGATCGTATATATCCGCGTACGCGTCCGGCAACGTCGGCACGTACTCACACGACCATTCGCCAGTGAGCGGAACGCCTTGGCCTGGAATATTCTTCGGCGCTGCCAACGTCGATTGCGTCTTCTCGCCCGCCGAGGCCGACCACACCAGCACGGCGAACGGCGCGCCTTCAAAATCGAGCGAAAGCCGTCCATCGACGACTTCGATCGGCCAGCTCGAACCCGTGGCCGGGTCGAAGCGGTGAACGTGCGTTGTCGGCAGTTCCAAGTCGATGTGGCCGAGATATCGCCCCGGCACGATCGTCGAATGTTCCAGCGGCGCGTTCCAGTGATCCCACTTCACCTCCGTCGCCCGCCCCGCCACCGCCGGGACGAACAGGATGTGCGTGTCGCCATCGACGCGGTGCAATGCCGACACCGGAACGCGAACGTCCTGCGCGATGAACGGGATCTCCGACGCCTGCTTCAGCCGCGTCACGTTCGGCCACGCCTCGAACTCCACCTTTTTGCCTGAGGGGGTGGCCATCGACTCGACGTCCACCGCGATCACCTTCCCGCCGTCGCGTACGAATCGCTCGAGCCGCTTGGCCGTCGCATCGTGAAGGATCGTGGTGCCGGGAAGAATGATCACGTCGAACTCGGCGTCGCCGACCGATGGCTCGTCGATGATGTGATAACGGACGCCCCGCCGGTCGAGCGGGCCGAGCGCGAACTCGTGCCAGCGGATCGATCCGATCACCTCGTGCACCGCGCGGTCCGCACGTTCGGCGTCGGCGAAGTGCCCCGCCGGCCCACAGGCGGATTGCACGGTCGTCGTCGGGAACAGCACGCCCACGCTCCCCTGTTGCTTCCCACGGCTGAGCAGCTTCTGAAGCCGCGCGATCGTGTCGGCAAACGGCTTGTAGTGCATCGCGTACGGCTGTCGCCAGCACGTGCTCGGCGGCGCCCAGTCCCACCAGCCCTTGCACGTGCCGTAGTAAACCGCGTGCGGATTGTAAAAGTTGGCCCCGTGCGCGAACCAGGCCAGCAGCCAGTCGAACGTATCGGCGATCGTGCCGCCCCATCCGGTGGAATGAAAGCCCTCGATCCACACGCGATGGTGCCCGTTTCGCTGCGCGAGCGAGGCGTGAAGCACCGCGTTGCCGTGATGGTCGGAGCCGGGGATGGCATACCAGCGGTGCGTCTGGAGGTAGTCGGCATACTTACTGACGCAGCCGATCGCACGGCCTTCGCGCGCCGGACTCTGCTGGTCGAATCCGCAGGCAAGGCCGTGCTCTTCGTGCCAGCGATAGAACGGTTTGAAGAACGCCTCTTCCGCCAATATCGCGCGGTGCTGGTGATAGTGCACGCGCGTCCTCGCAGCCGTTGCGTCGCCTTCCTCGAACAGATGATGGATGACCGATTCCAGCCGATAGCCAAACGCCGCCGCGAACGAATCGGCGAACGTGCTGCCCCAAGTGGGCAGGTTGGGCAGTTCGTCCTGAAAGCTGCCGACGATCGTCGAGCCAATGTGATCCGGCACTCGCCGAGCGAACTCGCGATGCACGGTATCGAGTAGTCGATCGCACGCGGCAGCGGAGAACAGGTCGTAGGCCTGGCGAACGTGATAGGCGAGGCAAAGTCGCGAGGGCCGGGTGGCCGTCACCTTCGCTTCGCCGCCGGCAAGTTCGACGGGTCGGACTTTGCCCTCGGTGACGAGATACGCCCCCACCGCTGTGCCGCCGCCCGGGCAGGCGAGGTGAAGATCGCCCGTGCCTTCGGTTTGCAGCAGCTTGAGTTGCTGCGCGAGGAACTCCGGATGCGCGGCGGCGATCTCGGCCTGGAAGCTCGCGCCGCTGAAGCCGATCTGGTCGTAGAACCAGATCTTCATGCCGACCTGGCGCGCGTAGTCGCACACCTGGCGGAAGATGTCCCACCATGCCTCGGAGAGGAACGGCGGGTCATCAGCATCGGAGCCGAAGAGCGTGCCGCTCGGGGCAAGGTTGATGATCACGACCTGCCGAATGCCCATCTCGATGAGCCGGTCCACCTGCCATCGCAGACGGCCGATCTCGAGTCTTTCACCGCTCCACCACCAGAGGGGCGCAGGGGTATATGCAGGATCCGGTTCCGCAAACTGCTTGAGATATTCCGCCGATGACATGTGGCGGAGCATCATACCAGCCGGCTTCCAGTCAGCGAACAGTCATGATGACCGTGTCACCCGGACCATCGGTGATGGTGTAGGTGGTTGCCTTGCGGGGAATCAGGTCGGCCGGATCGGGCTGCTTGGAGCCAGGGGGAAGTTCGAACGCGACAACCGGCGGCCGGCCCATGCCGTGGCTTCGCCCGCCTCGGGCGCGAAGGTCGAAGGATTGGTCGCCAAGCTTATAGCGAATGGGTTTGCGGCTCTTATTCATGACCGTGATCTCGATCATCGCGGTCTTGGGCCGGCCGAACATCTGAACGGCGAAGTAGATCCCGTTTTCGCTGCGGGCGACGGCGACGCCGGTTTCAAGAATATCCGGGTCGAGCATGTTCTTGCGATGGCCGGGCGAATTTTGCCAGCCAACTGTGAAATCGGCGGCAAGCTGATCGGTCGAGAAGCCGTCCGAACGGAACTGGTAGGCGATGTTCTCCAGCACCAGACTGTAGTCGTATTTGGCGGCGGCGGCGCGTTCGGCGGGCGTTTTGCCGTCTGCCTCGTGGCCGTATTTCAGCTCCTTCGCCATGAACGCCGCGAACTTGCGGGCGGCGTCGGCGAGCCGCTCGTTAACCTTCACGGCTTCCAATCCCTGTTCCTTGCGGAAGGCGTTTGTCTGCTCGACGATCGAGGCCGCGGCCTTTTCCACGTCGGCCCGCTTCGCGTCGGCGTCCTCGCGATAACCGGACAAATCCGCGTCGGCTATCGCCGGCCGAGCGACGAAAGACAGGATCAGCAAAAGGCAAACGGAGATCGCGGGCATCGCCTAATGGTAGGCATGCTTCCAATCCCTCACAATTGAGGGCTCGCGGCAAGCCTCAGCCCTTCACCGCACCGGCGGACAAGCCCTTGACGAACAGCCGCATCGTGAACAGGAACAGGATGACCAGCGGGATCGAGCTGATCGTATAGCCTGCCATCAGTTCGCCCCACTCCTTGACGTATTCGCCGTCCAGTCGCATCAGGCCGACTGGCACCGTCAGCAGTGCGTCGTCGCGCATGACGATGAGGGGGAGCATCAGATTGTTCCACTGGCCGATGAACTGCATGATCGCCAGCGTGCCCATCACGCTGCCGGACATCGGCAGCACGATATGCCAGATCTGCTGGAAGTGGCCCGCGCCGTCGATCTGGGCGCTCTCGAACAGCTCCTTCGGGATGTCCTCGATGAACTGCCGCAGAATGAAGATGCACGTCACCTGCCCGCCCACCGCACCAACGAGCACCAGCGCGTAGAGCTTGTTGATCATGCCCATCGACTTAATGAGTTCGAACAGCGTCACCAGCGTGGCGGCAGTGCTGGGAAGGAACATCGTCCCGATGATCAGATAATAGATGATTTCCTTGCCCCAGAACTTGTATCGGGCCATCACGTATGCGGTGAGCGTGGACGTGATGAGGCACAGCACGACGGCGCCCATCGAGGTGACGATGGAGTTGGCGATGTAGTTGCTGACCGTCTCCCAGGCTTTCGACCAGTTCTCCCACTTCCAGGTACTGAAAGCATCAGGGAGGAACTGGTTGTTCGTGAACTGCCGGTTGTCCTTAAAGCTGATGATCACCATCAGGTACAGCGGGAAGAACGCGAAGAACAGCACGAACAGGATCAGCAGGTGCTTGATCGCCTCGCGAGGTTTGGAAATGCGTGTTGCCATTTGACATTAAGAGCCAGGAGACGAGAGAGCTGCGGAAGGCGGGAATTCCTCCCGCGACCGCGCGCGATTCACGCCACGAGACCCTTCCCTTATTTGTCCACTCGCACGTATCGTTGATAGAAGATCGTGATCGCCAGCAGGATGACGAACAGGATCATGCCCAGGGCGCACGCATAGCCGAACCGCTGTTCGATGAACGCGGCACTGTACATGTAAAGCCCCGGTACCATGCCCTTGCTCCCCGGCCCGCCGTACGGGCCGAGCAGCAGAAGGAAGAAGCCGTAATCGGTAATGGTGCCGATGGTCATGAAGATCAGGTTGATGCGCACCTGCGTCATGATCAGCGGCAATTCGATCTGGAAGAACTTGCCGATCGACCCCACGCCGTCCAGTTCGGCCGCCTCGTAGACGTCGGTGCTGATGTTCTGCAGGCCGGCCAGGTAGATCAGCACGCCTACGGTGCCCACCCACGGGAAACCCCAAAAGATGACGCTGGGAATGATGAGGTTCGGATTGCCGAGCCAAGGGGTGGTGCCGAGGCTGAAGACGTTCATCGGCCGAGTAGGCCAGGTGCAGAAGGCCAAGGCCAACCCCAGCGCGACGACGATCATGACCGCCGCACCGCCCGACAGGAACGGCGCCGCCGGGTTGGCGCGGTGCTTGCGGATGTTACCGCTGATCATCCGGGCGATGATCAGCAGCACGCCGATGATGATCATCCACCAGATGCCGTGGACGCCGAAAATCTCAAACTGATCGCGAACCGCTTTGGCAAACGCCGTATTCACGACGCCGGTCGACACTCCATCGCCCGCCATCGTGCGATCAAGCCAGTCGAGCACCTGCATCAGCCCCGTGGCATTCAAAAACGCGTTGAGGGCGCCGGTGTTGCCGTCGTAGAAACTCTTCCAGACCAGCAGCGACACCACGCCGGGAATGATCATCGGCACGACGAACAGCACGCGGTAGATGTATTGAAACCGCTCGCTCTTCAGCCGGTGCAGCACGATCGCCGCCATGATCGATGGCCACATCTTGATCACGTTCGCCGCCAGCAGGATCAGCACCAGCTTGAAGCTCTGCCAAAAGAGCGGGTCAACCGTGAACGCGTCCTTGTAGTTCTTCCAGCCGATGAACTCCTCGCGGCTTTCCGAGCCGTCCCAGTCAAAGAAGGAGTACTTGATCGCGCCGTACTGCGGGTAATACGTGAACAGGAGCAGGCCGATGAGCGACGGAAGCATCAGCCCCATCAGCACGATGTACAGCTTGCCCCGCTGCCAGAATCCTCCGGCGGAGGGAGCCTGGGTCGTTCCCGTTGAGCCGGGCGGATGAATCTTGCCAGGCCCGCCGGCAGGAGCACGGGTAAGACCTGTGGTGGTGGTGGACATGGACCGGGTTCTCTCTTGCTTGCGTTCCTAGGGGAAAACGGGCTGAAAATCCTTCCAGACCTGATAGGGATCGGCCTCCCGTTGCGTGCGGAAAAGCCACAGGTAATCGGTGCCGTTATATCGGGTCAGCTGCTGCAACACCGCCCGCCGAGTGCGGCCGGCGTCGCGCGAGCCGGGGTTGATGAGTTCCAGCGCCAGATCCTGAGCCAGCACGCGTTCCTTGTTACGAACGTCGCGGCGGCGCAAGTCGTACTCGTTCCACCAGGCCCAGTCGCCCCCGCGACGGGGATCGAAGATGACCTCGTTGTAAATCCGCTCGAACTCGCTGAACGGCGCAAAACCCTGGTAAAAATTCACCATTTCGGCGGTGACCGCCTGCGCCACGCGTGGTCCGAAACTGATGTTCACCCGGGCGTTGTACCCGCGCGGATCAGGCTGGAATGGCTCCATCAGCTTCGACGGCTTCGCCCCGATCGTCAGCGGCGGCCATTCGGAGCGCTGGTTCAGGATTTCGTTGCCCTCGCGGCTGGTCAGGAACATCAGGAAGTCCAGCGCGCGTTCGGCGTTCCTGCTGTTCTTGTAGACGCCGTACACCCCCGCGCCGTTCGACGACGCTTCATTCTGCCGGCCGCGAATGTATGCGCCGAAGGGCTCGTCCATCGCCGGCAGCGGCATCTGGATGACCGCCAACTCAAATCCGGCGGTTTCCGCCTGGAGCGCTACGCCGCTGGCGTCCCACGAGCCGGTCGACAGGAACGCCGCCCGCTGATTCGCGAAGGTGAACTGTGCCGTCTGGCGGTCCATCCCCGAGAAGCCAAGCTGCATCTGGTCGCCGACGGTCTTCATGGCCTGGAACAGCGCCTGCATCGACGGGTCCTGAAGCGTGACCTGCTTTTTGCGGTAGCCGATGTACGTCTCGATCGGGAGGACTTCGCCGTTGAGATCGAGGTCGAGCATTCGCTCGTAACTGGACGTGAACGGCACTTCGTACGCGCCCTGGATGCTCTGGATGCCATAGCACGAAACGACTGGCACCATCGTTCGTTCCTGCCCGGTGCGCTTGGCATATTCGCGAATGGCCCGACACTGCTCCATCCACTGGCCAAAAGTCTTCGGCAGCGCGTCCGACCCCGTCGCCTCCTTCAGCAGCGTGCGGTTGACGAACAGGCGCATCGAGATGAGCGTCGTCGGGATGCCGTAATACTCCTGCAGCCCTTCACGGAAACCACCGCGCATGCCGTCGAGCAGCGTTTCCTTCCACGGCGTATCCTTCAGTTCGTTGTCCGCGTTATAAGGATTCGGACGGGTGATGAGGCTGCTGAGCGGAATGAAGTACTTCACCGTGTACTCATCCTTGGTCAGCATGTTCGAGTGGCCCATTTCGCAGAGGTCCGGGGCCGTGCCGGAGATGAGCTGGGTGTTGACCCACTGGTTGTACAGCTTCTCGGTCACCCCCATCTGCTCGATCTTCACGCCCGGATTGCGGCGCTGGTACTCCTCGATCGCCTCCTGCATCGCCTCGCGATAGCCCTTCTCAAGCTGCCAATGCGCGATGCGGATGACCGTTTCACTCGGACGTTCGATGCGAAGGGTATTAACGGTGGCGACGATGAGGCTGACGGTGAAGGCCACCACGAGCATCACTACGCCGATGAGATTACCGCCGAAGCGCGAGGGCTTGCCTTCGCGTGTGTCTATGCTCATCGGTCGCTCCGTTGGGTGGCCGGCTGGGTGGTCACCGCTTCCTGCGTCGTCGGCTGAGCGGTGGGGTCGAACTTCGCGAACAGCGGCGAGTACGGCACCGGCTTGTTCAGCCGCCGCAAGGCTTGCATCGACTCGTAAGCCTTACCGCTGTTGGGCGTTTCGATGATGATCTTGGCGTAATACTTCGCCGCGATTTCCGGCTCCGGTTGGTCGAGAAAACGCTCAGCCAACTGCGCACATCGCCAGTACCACGGCCCCTGATTGCCCTGGTCGGTCCAGCCGAGTTTGTCCACCTTCTCGTATGCCTGCAACGCGTTCTTGTAATCCTGAAGTGGACGGAAATAGGCGTCGCCGATGTACTGCCACATCACGCTGGCCAACTCTTCATTCGGATGATCCGCCAGCCACTTTTCGAGGAACGCGACGCCGGCCTTCACCTTCTCATAGTTGGGCTCGTCGAACGCCATCACCAACGTGCTGGCGGCGCGAAGCGCAGCCTCGCCGGCAATGGGATCGCCTGGGAAACGGGCGACGACCTGCTCGTATGCCTCGCGCGCCTTATCCATGTCGACAATGTCTTCCGGATAGTCGCGCAACTCGTACACGCGGCCGAGGTTCATCATCGCGCGGGCGACGAAACGCGGGTCGGACGCCTTGTCGATCACCTGCTGATAATTATTCAGCGCGGACTGGATGGTGTCGTAACTCGGAGGCTGGACATGGTGATAGGCCGTCGCGAGACAATAGGTAGCCTCATTCCACTCCTTCGACCCCGGCTTGGCCGCGTCGCGGAGAGGCGTGTAAAGCCGAATCGCGCTTTTCCAGTCGAGCTCCACCAGCGTTTGCCTAGCCGCCGCAAATGCGTCGTCGGTCGACGCGAGGGCCGGGGTGTGACAGATCGACAAAAGAATCAAGCAGATCGATAACTTTTTCACGCTGCCGCCATCTCCCAAAGCAAAGACCTGCATGGTAGCGGACGGCCGCCTCTCATTCCACACGTGTCACGCCGGACTCCAACAAAATGACGCGTTCCCCCAGGCGACACACCCCGCTCACGCCCGCAGGAAGCTCGATTTCGCCTGAAATATGCCCCTCTCGCTGCGCGAACCTCGCCCGCAACGTTCCTTTGGGGTGCGTCATTTCCCCCGCCGCCAACTCCAGCGGGCCGAGGCGAGGCGTGATCGTCACCTTCTCAAACCCGAATGCCGACGGACGAACGCCCAGGATCGTGCCGAAGTAGTGGAACAGCGGGTGTGCCCCCCACGCGTGACAATCCGACCGCGCGGGCTCCGGCATTTCCAGCGTCGTATAAAGCGACATCGATTGATGCTCGAACCACAACTTCATGCGGTCGAGGATCAGGTCGACGCGGTTCAGTTCCCGCAATGCCTCAAACGTGTAATGACTGAAATAGATCGACGTCTTCGACAAATCTGCCGCGGGCGCGATCAACCCCTGCGCGACGCGCTCTCGCAACGACGCCGACAGGTGCCCGCTGATGATCGCCAGCGCCTGCGCGTGCTCGCTGAAACGAGTTTTCCCGACGTCGCTCGCGAGCAGCCCGCGCCCCGCATCGAAGAACGTCCGCTCCGCCGTCGCCGCGAGCGCGGCGGCGGTCTGGTGGTGACGCTGGGCGAGCAGCGGCTCGTTCAGCATCGCTTCCAACTCGCCCGCCAGCCGCAACACGTAGATCAACTGCCACTGCACAACCCCACAATGCGAGCCGGTGGCGGGGTTCGGCATACCGCTTCGCCAACCGTTTACCCAATCCATGAAGTTCCAGCCGGCGGGCATCGTCACCAGGCCTTTGTCGTCGATTTGCTCACGCCACCGCTCGATGATCGACCGCACGCCCGGCATGCGCGACCGGACGAAGTCCACGTCGCCGCGGTACGCCGCGTAGTCGTACACCATCGCCACCCACCACAGCGAGAACGGCGGAATCGTCTGCACCACCCGCGACGGCCATCGCGAACTGCTCCAGGTGTCGCCGGTGCGCGACCAGTCGAACAGCTCGATCCCCTTCCGCACCAGCCGGTCGTCCTTCGCGAACGTCATCGCCACCAGCGATTGCAGCCGCGTATCGCCAGTGTAGTTGAGCTGCTCGTAGTACGGGCAGTCCATGCTCGTCTCGTGGCTGCACATCTGGAGCGTCCGCAGTCCAAGCGGAACAACAGGGGCAAGCCGCTTATCGCTCGCCTCAAATTTCGCGACGAACTCGTACGGATAGCCCGTGTTGGTGATATCGATGCCGTGAATCGTCAGCGGCTCGCCCGCCGTGCGGACGTAGACCTCGAGGTATCGGCCGGCGCCCCACCATAGCGGGTCGAACCGGCGGTTCGCGCCGCCGTCGGTCGTGAAGGTGTCGCCGTAGCCAATGAAGTGGCGACCCTCGACTTCTCCGCGATTGCCTTTGACCTTCGCCGTCTTAACGTCCTTTTGCGTCTTCGGATCAAACTGGAAGAGCGATTCCGCCCAATGCAGCCGCACCGACGCCCCACGGCCGCCGGACGCGCTCAGGCCGGGGAAGGCGCAGACGTAGTCGTTCATGTCAACGATCACGCGACGCGAGGTGTTGGCAGGAATCGTGACCGCCTTCCCCTCAAACACCCCCGCCCACGCCAACGCCTCAGCGGATAAATGATTGCGCGATTCGATCGGCTTCGCCTGTGGTTCATCGCCGTCGACGATCTCGACATGACGGATGCCAACGCCGGAATGCGGGCTTTCGCGCATCGCCGGCAACAACGCCGGGCGAAGCATCCAGTAAGGCAGTGTTTCCCATACCAGTGAGGCGAGCGCCGCCGGCTGAACGATCTTTGCCGGCTGCCAGTCCGCTCCCTCGCCCCGCTCAACGCCCCACGGATAGGCTGGGCCATCGACGATGATACGCGGATCAATGGCGTAGTAGCTGTAAGTCGCCTTGGCCTCGACGAACGACGTCCCGCCGACCGATTTCACTTCCCAGTTGGCAACGCCGGTGGAGAGCGCGTCGGCAGCGTCTCCCTCCGCCATCAATAAAAAGCCTGGCCGGACGGTCTGCTGCGCCTCGGCAGGCGGGGTCTTGCTCGTCGGGCCGTGCCACCACGACAGCGCGACGAACGCATGATCGCCGGACAGGTCCAGCTCATAAGTTTCATACATCCAGTGCCGCTGGTCACCGCGTTCCGGGCCGCGGCCAATGCGCTTGCCATCGAGGAACAGGATGTAACGCTGATCCGCGCTCACGTGCACGCGCGCTCGCCCGCGATGCTTTACCCGAAGCCGGTAAGCGAACAGGTGCGCGCCGTCTGGATCGTAGGTTGTCGGCCCCACCCACTTCGCTCGCCAGGGCGGCGACTGGTGCGAATAGTAATCCGGCTTGGGGATGTAATCCTGGTCGAGCGGTTGCGTGCGCATCGGCGGAAACCTAGCAGGCAACCACGTCTCCCGCCAGCGCCACGATCGCCGCAACGAAAGGGGCGGCTGGCCGTCGTATGCCTGACCTCCTCTCTTCAACCGGCGCTCATGCCGCCGGCCGCAGGGGGCGTGGGCGTTGCGGGCTTGGTTCGTGTTCGTCATCCGGATCGGGCGACACGATCCTCATCTCCGGCGACCGTTCGGTTGCCGGCTGAGGCTCGGACTCCAGCGGCGGCAAATCGCGGATGAGCCGTGCCGGTGTGCCGCCGACAAGGGTATCAGGCGCCACGTCATGCGTGACAACCGCCCCCGCCGCCACGATCGCTCCGCGGCCGATCGTCACCCCGCCCAGGATGATCGCCCCCGCGCCGATCCACGCGCCGTCCCCGACGCTGATCGGGTCGTAGTAAACCTTTCCTGCGCGGCGCGTCACCTTTCCGATCTCGTGGGAATCCGTGATGAATCGCACAAACGGTCCGATCGACACATACGCGCCGATGTACGTGTGCGGCCGGACATAAACATCGCGATTGAATCGCGTATAGCGTCCCACGGTAATGTCGCCGCAGAATTCACAGTGGCGGCGGACCAGCACGTGGTCGGCAAAGGTGATCGTCTGCCCCTCGTGCTCGCGAAACTGAACTGTCGGATCAACGGTGCAAGCCTCGCCCACAAATAAAAATGGGGGCCGAGAAGTGGCCGGAACTTTCGGAAAACGCCCGCGAGTCAGCCGCCGAAGCAGCCGAGCAAGAGATGGATGCATATAGGCCTGCCAAGTGGAGGAAACAGAGAAATGACCTTCAGCCGGACTCTAGATCCGACTACTCGCTCCGCCCAATAAAAAAGACGGCGGAATCGCAGTTCCGATTACACCACCCAATAAGAATTATTGGACCACCCTGACACACCTATTCAGGTATATACTGACCGCTCTAAAACCGCCTGCGACAAACATTATCGTTGACGCGCGGCGGGTATAGAGGTCATTTTGTGTCGCCTATCGTCCTCTGAAACAGGCAAAGGAGTAAAACGAATTGAGCCGTTCGAAGCTTACGCTGTGGGCGTGGATCGCCCTGCTGTTCGTCATATCAACGACCCTGACCCTCGCCGGCCCTATCGTCGAGCCGATTAAGCCCGTCGGTCCAACCACCGCCCCGACGGCGGCGAAGAAGACAGTACGGCTTCTCACCATCGGCAACAGCTTTGCCGCCAACTCCACGCGATTTCTCGCGGATCTCGCCAAGGCCGATGGCAACCTGCTTGTCCTCGGACAAGCTAACGTCGGCGGCTGCTCGCTCGAGCGGCACTGGAACGCGGTGGTCGCCGCCGAATCCAACCCGCCGAAGGACGAAGGACGCCTCTACGCCATCGGCAAGGATCCGACGAAGTTTTCGCTCCGCGACATGCTGACGCGGGAGAAGTGGGACATCATCACCATCCAGCAGGCCAGCGCGCTCAGCCCTGATTACGCCACCTACCAACCCTTCGCCAACAACCTCGTCGAATACGTCCGTAAACACGCGCCCCAGGCGAAGATTTACATCCATCAAACCTGGGCTTACCGCGGCGACCATCCGCGATTCAAGGATGGGAAATCGACGCCCGAACAAATGCACCAGGCGATCCGCGCCGCCTACCATCGCCTCGCCGCCGACGTCAGCCTGCCCATTATCCCCGCGGGCGACGCGATGTTTGCCGCCAGCCAGGTGGCCGAGTTCAAGTACGTGCCGCTCACCACGGCCGAACTGGCCGCGCTGCAGTATCCCACCTTGCCGATCAACAACACGCTCTACACCGGCTATCGGTGGATCCACCCGCGCGACGACAGCAAACGTGCCCTGGAACTCGACGGCTTCCATGCCGGCCATCTGGGGCAATATCTGAACGCGTGCGTCTTCTACGAAACGCTGTTCGGACAGTCGGCCGTAGGCAATAAGTTCCGCCCACGTGATATTTCGCTGGAGGCGATCCCGATCCTGCAACGCATCGCACATGACACGGTCAGCCTGCCGGTGAAATAGAGGATCTGCCGCGTAGCGTCGCCGCGCGCGTGATCATAAGACGACGACGATCTGGATGACCGCAGCCGATCCCTCACCGATCGCCACCGCAATCCCGTCGAAATGGGCGGCCGTCGCCCTTAGATGGGGAAAGGCGTGCGTGGTCGCATCCTCTCTGACGCTGGCGTTCACGGAATCCCTCGGCTCCACTTGGCCAGCGGTACTGCTCACGCCATACGTGCCGCAATGGGCGTGCATCGCAACGATCGGGCTGTTGCTGATCCTCAGCACGCGCATGACTGGTCCCCGACCTTGGAAACCGGACCACATCTTCCTTGCCGCCGGCGCGGTTTCCGCGATCTACTTCGCCGCCGTCACGTGGAACGCCGTGCCGTGGCGAATCGTCGCGCCCGCGGCCCGGCTGGCCGACGAGAAGTCGCTCAGCGCGATCAAGCTCGTCTACGCCAACGTTCACACCGGCAACGCCGATACACGGCCGCTGCTGCAGCTCGTTCATGATGAAGATCCGGACGTCATCGTCCTCGTCGAGATCAACTCCAGCTGGACTCGCGAGCTGACGTCGCTCAACGCAGCTTATCCGCATCGACGTGTCGTGCCGGACGATGCGGGCAACTTCGGCATCGGCTTCTGGACCCGTCTGAAGGTCGTCGATGCGCAACTGGTGCTGCTGAAACCGGAGGAGCCCGATACGCTCTACGACACCCCCCAACTCGACGCGATGCTCGAAATCGAACTCGCCGACGGCACGCGCCGGCCGATCCATCTGCTCGGCCTTCATCCCCTCCCGCCGATCCGCCCGGGCAACACCCGCGCCCGCGACGCGGTCATGACCGGCGCTGCCGAAAGCATTATTCGGCATCCCGATATCGCGACGATCGTCGCCGGCGATCTGAATGCGTCGCGATACTGCCGCGTCGTTCAGCAGTTCGCGCGGTCGGCATCACTCCACGATGCGGCCTCAACGCTGCGATTCAGTTGGCCGAACACGTGGTCACGGTGGGCGATGGGCATTCGCATCGACCACCTGCTGGCATCGGATCACTGGCGAGTGGCCGACGTGCATCAGGGCCGCGACATCGGCTCAGATCACCTGCCAATCGTTTCAGAATTGCACCTGATCAGATAAGAAACCGGGCTTACGAAGCGCCAACGCTGGTCGGCCGCATGCCGGCGGCGTTTCTGAGGGCGTCGAGGAGAGTTTCGCTCGGGCCGCTCTTGGTGAGATAGGCGCAGGCGCCCGCTTCCCGCATGGCGGAGGCCATGTCTTCGCGTTCGTGCATCGATAGGCCGATGATGCGCGTGGCCGGCAATTCACGGACGACCGCGCTGGTGACCTGCACGCCGTTGAGACCAGGCATGCTAACGTCGACGATCATGACGTCCGGCTGCAGCCGGCGTGCCATCTCCAGTGCCTGTTCACCATCGGCGGCCTCGCCGACGAGCTCCACGTATGGCTCCTGTTCGATCAGCGAGATCAGCCCTTCGCGGAACATGCCGTGATCGTCCGCCACCAGAACGCGCGTACGCGTCAGTTCGCCCGACGGCTGTGATGCTCGCAAGTTGACGACCTCCCACGATCCCTCGCTCATGTCCTGTACCGCCTCGGACATCGGCAACACGATCTCCACCGTCGTCCCTTCGTTCAGCACACTTGCGATGTGCGCCACTCCGCCGATGAGCGACAACCGCTCGCGCAGGCTGAAGAGGCCGAACGACCCCTGAGTCGCCTGTTTCTCCGCCATGGTCTGCACGTCAAACCCACAGCCGCGATCCGAGACGCTCAGTCGCAGCAGGCCCTCCTCCTGCCAAAGTCGTACCGTCGCGACATCGACGCCGGCATGCTTGGTGATGTTGAAAAGCAGTTCGCGGGCGCACTCGAACAGGATCGCGCGGATCTGCTCGCTCTCGGGCTCGACGCCCTCCTGCGCTTCGATCTCCACCTTCAGGTTCTGGTCGCGTTCCATCCGGCGTGCCAGCCACTGAAGCGCCGGCGTCAGCCCCGCATCGTGCAGCAGCGGTGGCGTGAGTTCCGTCACCAGCGAACGCGACGCCTGGATCGCCTGGTCAAGCAAACCCTCGATCTGCTTCATCATCGTAGTCTGCGACTCATCCTCCATCCGCCCGCGCACCAGTCCGGCCTTCAGCTTGGCAGCGGAAACGAGCTGCTGAAATTCGTCGTGTAGCAACTGGGCGAGCCGTCGGCGCTCGCGCGACTCGGCTTCGGTCAGCTCGAGCGTCAACGCCCGTAATTGCTCAGCCCGCCGCTGCGCGACGGCGGTGCGATCTCGGACGCGCGCCTCGAGTGTGGCATTAAGCGCTTCCAGTTCTTCCCGGCCGCGTCGCTCGACTTCGTCGGCGCGCTTGCGATCGGTGACGTCCAGCAGCAACACGGTGATCTGCGACGGCTTGCCCTGTTCATCGCGCAGCAACGTCGCAACCATCTCCACCCACGTATCCACGCCCAGGTGGCGGAATCGAAGCTCCGCGTGCTGTCGCTCGGTCTGGCCGAGCTGCAACGGCGACAGATCGGGAAGCGCGCCGACGCCGTCTTCCGCCCGGCGAAGGTCGGAGAGCGTCATTCGCGGCAGGCGTTCGCGCGGCTGCGCGGTAAGGCGACAGAAGGCGTCGTTGAAGCGGGTGACGCGGTTGTTCACCGCGTCGATCTGCGCGATGCCGACGGCGGCGCTCTCGAAGATGACGCGGAGTTCGGCCTCGCTCGACTGCAGCGCCTGCTCGATCCGCTTGCGGTCCGACACGTCCACCGCGCTGCCGATCAGGTGGGTAATATTGGCGTTCTCGTCGTACAGCGGCGTGATCATCCAGTCGATCCACCGTAACGCCCCGCCGGCGATGCGAACCCGCACGTCGTACCGCGACGGCTCGCCGGCCGCGGCGCGGTCGATGGCCTGGCGGAGCAACAACTGCGCAGTGGGAGAGTACGACCACCAGTACGTATCCCACAGCTTTCGACCTTTGACGTCCTGCGCCATGATGCCAGCGGCGCGGAGCGGCGGCGTGTTGACCTCAACGAGCGTGCCGTCGGGCGTGCAGACGGAGACGAACGCGAACAGGCTGTTCAGCACCCGCCGCATCTGCCGCTCGCCCCCGCCCATCAGGTCTCCGGACGGGCGCGGCTGCGAGGCATTCCCAGTGTTTGCGATTCGCGCGTTGGCTTCCAGAAGTGCGTCATAGCGTTTCTGCAACGCCTGCCTGGCCGCACGCTCCTCCTCAAGTACCGCCTGAAGATCGACAGCCGGCGGCGGCGCGGAGGATGCGCCTGAGAAGATTCGCTTGAGCCAGGTCATCCAGTCCACATTACGTCGCCTGCGCCAGCGACCACTCGATCGCGTAGCGCAGCAGTTCCGGGCCGCTTTGCAGGTGCAACTTCTGCTTGAGATGCTCGCGATAGGTTTCGACCGTCTTCACGCTCAGGCATAGCTTGTCGGCGATCTTCGACGTCGTCATGCCCTGGCCGAGCAGGTGCAGCACTTCGAGTTCGCGATCGCTGAGCGACTCGACCGGGCTCGCTGGCGTCGTCTGCCCGGCGCCGACCAGCTTGCCCAGCAGCCGATCGCTGATCGCGGGGCTGAGGTGAATCTTACCGCTCAACACCGTACGGATGGCGTTCAGCAGCGTTTCGGGTGGTTCCTGCTTCATCAGGTAACCCTTGGCGCCGGCGCGCAGCGCGCGTTCGGCGTAGATCTGCTCGTCGTGCATGCTGTAGGCGAGCATGCGGACTTCGGCATCACGGAACATGAGCTGCTTCATCAATTCAAGACCGTTGTTACCGTCGAGCGAGACGTCGATGATGACGATGTCCGGCTTGTTCTCGCTGACAAGTTTGAAGGCCTCCTGCATCGTGCCCGCCTCGGCGACGACTTTAAGATCCGCCTGGCTGTTGATCGCCTCGGCGACGCCGCGGCGGAGCATGGGGTGATCGTCCACCAGCATGACTTGGTACGGGTCGGAATTCGTTTTTGAGCGAGCCATCGTGGCCTCCAGAAAAAGCCCGCCACGACGCGACTGCCGCGACAAGCAGGTACTTCATACAACAGTAGTCATCCGCTTTCACCGCTGTATCAGGAATCTCCTGACGGGGACTCAATAATCCAAATCGTTGGACGCACACATGAAATTGATTTCATCTCCGCGACTTCTCGTAACCCCGTTCGCTCACCTGAAAACAGGTCGGTCGCCTGGCAGCCGTGCGCGAATGCCGGTAGCCGGATCGTGGTTTTCCGCCAACCCTGCTGCGCATCAGGTGTTGCGACGAGCCGCGGCACGACCACTACGACGCCCGCCCGATCATGAATGCGAGCAAACGCGAACGCGTTGTTGGCCCCCGGACCGCAAAGCGTAAGAGGTCGATAATCCGCTTCCACGCAGAACGGCCGATGCTGCCGTCGCCATTGAAGCGATCGGACATGCAAACGGAGTTTTGCGCGATCGAGATCGGCGGGGTCAATGTCGACGTCGGACTCATTGTTCAACAGCCGTCGGCGTCGGTCGAAATCCACCGGCCGGCGGTTGTCGGGGTCGACAAGGCTGAGATCGGTCAGTTCCGTGCCCTGATAGGTGTCCGGCACGCCGGGCGCCCATAGCTTGAGCGCTGTCTGCGACAGACTATTCACCACCCCCGCTGCCGCAACACGCTTCTGGAACGGGAGTAAGAACTGCTGGAACGCGCGGCCCCTCGCGGGGTGGATCAGGCGATCGACCAACTCATGCACTGCGCGTTCGTACGACTCATCCGGCCTCGTCCAGTTCGTCCGCTGCTTCGCCTCGCGCAGCGCTTTGGTCATATAGGCCTTAATCCGATCCGCAAAATCCGGCGACTCGACCCACGCCCCCACCAGCGTTTGATACAGCAAATATTCATCATTCGGGTGAACGGATGAACCGTTCACCTCCCGCCACTTCAACACCTGCTCGCGCCATTCGGCTGGCCATTCCGACAGCACGTTGATCCGCGCCCGAACGTCTTCCGCGCGCTTCGTGTCATGCGTCGATAACGTCGAGAGCGCGCCCGGCCAGCGATATTGCCGCTCGGCAAAGTATCGATGCAACACGTCCGCTCCGATCCCGAACCGCCCCGGCTGGCCGCCCACTTCGTTCAGCGAGATCAGGCGGTGATAGCGGTAGAACGCCGTATCTTCGATGCCCTTAGCGGTAACCGGGCTCGTCAATTGTTGGAACTTGCCGGCGAACCGCGCCTGCCTGGCGCGAACCGATTCATCCCCCCATTGCCGCAGCAGCGTCTGCTCGATCAGATTAAACACGCCCGGCGCGATTTGTGGCGACGTCTCCCTCGCCCGCGTCACGGCCGCCCGCACGTGGGCGGCGTCGCGCTTGTCGATCGTCTTTTCGGTGATGTACGTTCGATATACCTCGAACCGCGCCACCACCTCGCGCAGCCCCGCGCGAAGTTGGCGGAACGTGAAATCACGATAGCGGCGGTCGAGCTGCGACAGCGCGTCAAGCTCGCGCGTGAGCATGTGCAGTTCGCTCGCCATCGTGTTTTCGAGAATGTGCAGCTTGCTCTCGTATCCCACCTGATCGACGTCGAGATGCTCGCCGGTGAACTCGTCGTAGATGGCGGTCATCTCACGCTCGTTCGCGGAATGGACCTGCAACGCGTTCACGTGAATGAGGAAGTCGTAACCGCTCGTCCCGTGCGCCTTCCAGTCGTCCCGCAGCGGTTCCTCCATCGCGAGGATCTTCTCCGCCAAGACATACGGCGACCCGGCGCGTTGTTGCAATCGCTCGAAGTATTGCGCGGGATCGAACAGCCCGTCGGGATGATCCAGCCGCAGGCCGGTGATCTTGCCCTCTTCCAGCAGGCGGAAGATGACCTGGTGCGCCGCCTCGAATACGTCGAGCCGCTCCATCGCGATCGCCGCCAGTGTATTGACGTCGAAAAATCTGCGATAGTTGATTTCGTCGCCCGCCGCGAGCCAGTAGGCGAGGCGGTAGAACTGGCCGCACAGCACACGATCGAGGTCGTCGACGTTCGCGTTCACCGCCTCGACATCCACGCCTTTGAACGGCTTCGACACCGGAAAGCGCTTGTCGAAATACGCAACCTTCGCCTCGCCCCGCTCGCGCACAAGCCGGATCTCGCCCGCCGCCAGCGCGTCGCCGTAGGGTTGACCGAGGACGGGGAGGAGGATCTTGTTTCGCATCGACGCGCGATGCCCACCCTCCCAATCGACGTCGAACGATCGGCCGTGCGCGCCGTCTGGGCCGTTTTCGAGCAGGTCGTTCCACCAGGGATTATCGTTGGTATCGACGCCGACATGGTTGGGCACGACGTCGAGCAAGTAACCCATGCCGAGCGATCGGAGCTCGTCGATCCACGCGTCGAAGTGCTCGGGCTTCAGCTCGGGGTTAAGCTTCGAGTGGTCGATCACGTCGTACCCATGCGTGCTGCCCGCGGCGGCGGCGAGGATGGGCGAGGTGTAAACATCGGTGATGCCGAGGTCATGCAGGTAGTCGGCGATCTGCCTCGCGTGCTCGAAGGTGAACCGGCCGTGCAGTTGCAGGCGGTAGGTAGAGCCAGGTATGCGAGGATGATGAGCGGCGTTGGTCATGCGTCCACCGTCCTCAGCAGTTGAGCGCTTCGGCCGGGGATGTGCCAGACGCCCGCTTTCGTCTCAGCCGGCCTCACGCCGTGGCCGCCGAAACGCGGCTCTTCACTGCTGAGCATCACTTCCCATCGTTTGCCCTCCGGCGCCGCCAGCAATGGTTCGGGACAGACGAACAGGTGCTCGTCGCCGTCCTGGTTATGCAGCAGCAGCCGGTCATCGTTGTGCTGGCCGAAGAACCGCACCGCCATCGCGCCGTGGCCGAGTACGGCGCCGTCGATCGACTTTTCCCGCTGCGATCGTCGCAGTACCGGGTCGTTGCGTCGGATGCGGATCAGCTCGCGCGTCAGCAACAACATCTGGGCGTGTCCATCACGATCGCGTTC
The DNA here is from genome assembly GCA_037189665.1 of Phycisphaerae bacterium. Taxonomy (GTDB): domain Bacteria; phylum Planctomycetota; class Phycisphaerae; order Tepidisphaerales; family Tepidisphaeraceae; genus BPJO01. The sequence continues at coordinate 25,047 of JBBCIV010000128.1, forward strand.
GGCCCATCGGAGCTTGGAGGAACGGAACGTCGCTTCGCTCGAAGGATCGAGCAGTGAGGCAACCATGGCCGGGTCCTGCATCGATTCGAATTGCGTGATCTCGGCGATGCGTCCGGCGCGGATGAGCCTGGCGATGTCTTCGCCCATATCAGTGAAGTAGTTGAAATCCGTTGACGCGGCCCACTCCTGGCCCTGGAACAGCATTGGCGTCTGCGGGGCAAGTAGCAGCAGCATCGTCATCGCGCGCAGTTCGTCGACGCCCGCCAGCTTGCCGATCCGATGTCCGCGGCCGAAATTGGCGATCTGGTCGTGGTTCTGGATGTAGTTGACGAAGGCGCTGGGCGGCAGGTCGAGCGCGGGCGTGCCGCGGCGCTTGCCCTGCCATTTGTATCGCTGGCCCTGGAACAAATACCCGTACTTCATCGCCGACAGCAGTTCCTGCGGCCGGCCGAGGTAGTCGGTCAGGTACGCCTCGCTACGGCCGGTGAGGGCGACGAAGGCGGAGTGGTGGAAATCGTCGTTCCACAGCGCGTCCATCGCGTGTCCGCCTTGCGACTCCGGCCGCACGATCACCGTGTGCTGTGGTTCGTTCTCGCTGATCAGGTAAACACGCTTCTTCCCGGCCGTCTTCCTCGCGACGCGGCTCAGGTCGCGCAGGATGTGTGATCCGCCGTCGTCGAAGATCGCCTGCGTGGCGTCGAAGCGATAGCCGTCAACGTGAAACTCGTCGATCCAGTATTTGGCGTTGGCGAGGAAGAACTCGCGAACGCCATCGCTGCCCTCGCCATCGAAGTTGATCGCCGTGCCCCAGTTGGTCTTGTGGCGCGTCGAGAAGAAGGTGTCGGTGAACTGCCCAACGTGGTTGCCGTCCGGGCCGAAGTGGTTGTAGACGACGTCGAGGATGACCGCGATGCCCAGCGCGTGCGCCCGATCCACAAACGCTCGCATGTCGTCGGGCCGGCCGTAGTTGCGCGTGGGGGCGAAGAGGTTCACGCCATCGTACCCCCAGTTCCAACGTCCGGGACATTCGTTCACGGGCAGCACCTCGATGCAGGTGATGCCGAGGTCGCGCAGCGCCGGCAGCCGGTCGATCGCCGCCCGCCAAGTACCCTCTTCAGTAAACGTGCCGACGTGCAACTCGTACAGCACCGTGTCCGAAGGATCGACGCCCGGAAAGCCGGCGTCGGTCCACTTGAAGCCGCCGGCATCGACGACCTCGCTCAACCCATGCGGCCCTTCGGGCTGGAAGCGCGAAGCGGGATCGGCGTAGAACGGGTGGCCGTCGTCCAAGCGAAAACGATATTGCGTTCCGGCGCCGATGCCCACCACACCGCCGGCGAAGTAACCGCCTCCCTCATGGGCAAGCGCGAACTCGCCACGGCCATCGATCGCGACCGCCACCTTACGACGTTTCGGCGCCCAAACTCGAAAGTGAACGCCCTCTGCCGTGACTTCGGCGCCGATGGGCAGCCTGCGATCGACGATGGGTTCGGTGCCGGTCATGGGCGTGGCCTATTCGATCGGTTCTCCCGATGTCGTCGGCGGCGCCTTGGGACGCGCCGCCTCTTTGCGGAGCACTTCCACCTGCGTGCTGGAGATCGCCGACGCCGCCTCTTCCGGGCGGATCGCGCGCAGCAACACCAGCGACCGTCCGTACAGCGGATACGCTTCCTTCGGCCTGCGAACCTTCAGCGGCAACGGCCGATCGGGCTCGGCGGTGTCGAGCAGGGTTTGCCACACGTCGCCATCGCCGGCGGCGGGAAGTTCGAAGCCGATCTCCTCCCAGTGCGCGTTCAGCAACAGCAGCAGCGTGTCACCTTTGATCGGCTCGCCGCGCTCGTCAACGTCGCCGATCCTGTCGCCCGCCAGCAACACGCCCAGACACTGGACGAAGCCCGCCCAGGCGTCGTCGCCCATCTCCTTGCCGTACGGCTCAAGGAAGGTGATGTCGTGCACCTTCGACCCGCGCAGCTTCCGGCCAATGAAGAACTTCCGCCGCTGGAGCACGGGTTGCTCGCGCCAGATGCGCGTGCAGAGTCGCGTGAACTCAAGGAAAGCCTTCTTCCGTTCGTTGAGATCCCAGTTCAGCCACGTCAGATCGTCGTCATGGCAATAGGTGTTGTTGTTGCCGTGCTTGGTGTGCGACAGTTCGTCGCCGGCGAACATCATCGGCACGCCCTGGCTGAACAATAGCGTGGCGTAAAGATTTCGCTTCTGACGCTCGCGCAGGCGAACGGTGTTGGCGTCGTCGGTCGGACCTTCAACGCCGCAGTTCCAGCTGTTGTTGTCGTCGGCGCCATCGCGGTTGTCTTCGAAGTTGGCCTCGTTGTGCTTGCGGTCGTAGCTGACGAGGTCCTGCAGGCAGAAGCCGTCGTGGCACGTGATGAAGTTGATGCTCGCGTACGGCTTGCGGCCGTCGCGTTCGTAGAGATCGCTGCTGCCGGCAAGGCGCGTCGCCAGCTCGCTAACCGTGCCGCTCTCACCCTTCCAGAACTTGCGGACGGTGTCGCGATACAGCCCGTTCCACTCCGTCCACAACACCGGGAAATTGCCCACCTGATACCCGCCCGGGCCGACGTCCCACGGCTCGGCGATGAGCTTCACCTGCGACAGGATCGGGTCCTGGTGGATGATGTCGAAGAACGCGCCCAGCTTGTCGACGTCGAACAGCTCGCGCGCCAGCGTCGAGGCGAGGTCAAACCGGAAGCCGTCGACGTGCATTTCGGTCACCCAGTAGCGCAGCGAATCCATGATGAGCTGCAGCACGCGCGGGTGGCTCATGCGCAGCGTGTTGCCGCAACCGGTGAAGTCGAGATAACGACGTTTGTCACCGTCAAGGCGGTAGTAGCTGGCGTTGTCGATGCCGCGCCACGACAGCGTCGGACCGGCATGATCGCCCTCGCAGGTGTGGTTGTAGACGACGTCGAGAATCACCTCGATGCCGGCCGCGTGGAGCGTGCGGACCATCGATTTGAACTCGGTGACCGATCGGGCATGGGCAAACTTGCTCGCATAATCCAACTGCGGCGCGAAGAAGCCAAGCGTGTTGTAGCCCCAGTAGTTTCGCAAGCCCTTTCGGACGAGGTTTCGCTCGTCCAAGTGCTGGTGCACCGGCAACAACTCGACCGCCGTTACGCCGAGGGATTTGAGGTGGGAGATGACGGCATCGCTGGCAAGCCCCAGATACGTGCCGCGCTTCGCCTCGGGCACATCGGGGTGGTTCATCGTCAGGCCGACGACGTGTGATTCGTAGATCAGCGTCTTGTGCCACGGCGTGCGCGGCGGGCGGTCGTCCCCCCATGTGAAGGCGGTATCGACGACCGCGCCGATCGGCGCGAACGGCGCCGAGTCGCGCTCGTCGAAGGTGGTGTCGGACTCGCCGACCTTGTAGCCGAAGAGCGAGTCGTCCCACTTCGGCTCTCGGCCGAGCGCCTTGGCGTAGGGATCGAGGAGGAGCTTGTTGGGATTGAAGCGGTGTCCTCGCTCGGGTTCGTACGGGCCGTGAACGCGGTAGCCGTACCATTGGCCGGGCTCGACGTCGGGCAGGTAGGCGTGCCAGACCTGATCGGTGCGCTCGGGCATCGCGATCCGATCGGTCTCCGTCCCCGTCGAACTATCAAACAGGCAAAGTTCGACTTTGGTCGCGTGTTCGCTGAACAGCGCGAAGTTCACCCCGCTGCCGTCCCACGTCGCTCCCAGCGGATAAGATTTGCCCGGCCACACACGTTTTTTCATAAACCTTTCCCTGCTATCTGGATACGTTCTCCGGTTCTATCGTACCCAGACCTCAGAGAATAGGGCCGTTTCCTATCCGCACGTGGTTAAATTCCATTTACGCCAATCCATACCATTGCAGCCGATGGAGGGGAACGGAATCGCGGAAGACGTGATGGCTGGACCTAAGGCCGAGCGCGCTTGCGCCCTATAGTTTGGCGCTATCGATCTCGGCAAGGTACGTCGATGCCGCCTTCAAGATCGCCCGGGCATTGGGATAGCTCAGCCGCTTCAGCGCGCGGGACTCGTCCAGCCAGGCAAAACCGACGTGTTCGTGAGATAGCGTGACGTCGATCGCGCTCGTGCGCGCCAGGAAGAAGACGACCGTTTTCTTGATCAGCCCGCCCTTGCGAGCGCGAAAGAAATACTCGATCTCCCTCGCGAAACCGTCGACCCAATCGGCCTGTTCGATGCCCGTCTCCTCGCGCAGCTCGCGCCGGGCGGCGGCGATGTCGTCTTCGCCGGCCTCGACGTGGCCCTTGGGGTAATCCCAGTGGCTGCCGTAATCCAGCAACAGGAACAGCCGCCCTCCCTCGGGCACCTCACGGAACAGCACGACACCAGCGGAACGCTCAAATTTCACGTGCAGCGTTGTAGGCGAGCACGGCGGATGACGCAAGACAACACGCGCCGCTACCGTTGAATCGTCGGCCAAAGCGCGATCGAGCAGAACCGATGCCCCATCCGCTCCAGAATGCCCACACTGCGCGTCTGGCGAAAACCCGCCACCACCCCCTTCTGCACCAGCACGTCTTCGAACAACTCCACGTCCTTCGCGAAGACTTCCAGCGACTCGGTGAACACCACCAGCAGCAGCCCGGCATGGCGAATGGGCGCTTCCTGTTCCATCTTCTGAAGGTCCGCCACCACGCCGTTGCGCCACTGGGCGCTATACCCGCCGTGGCGGACGCCCCCCTCGCGGAACTGGTACGCGACCTTCACCTCCAGCCACAACGCCTCGCCGGGCGGAGCCTGGTCAGGCGGATCGAAGAGCGATGGCGGCCGCGAGTCGAGCTTCAGAGGCCGGCCCAGCGGGGACAAAACCAGGTCGCACCGGCGGCGGTGCGTCAGCTTGTTGCCGACGCTCGATGGATAATGCACCTCCCGCGCCACCGAATACGCCCCGATCATCGCGGCGGCGATGCGCTCGTGCATCTGCAGTTCGTCCAGCGAGTCCAGCCCGTAAACCGCCTGCTCGGCGCGAAGCGTCCGCTCCTGCGCCTCGATCGCGTCGGCCAGCACGGAGACGATGTGAACGAAATCGAACACCGCGTATTACTGGTAGCCGAACGCCCGCATTCCCAGGTAGCCCACCACATATCCCCACGCAATGCCCGCCAGCACGTCGCTCGGCCAGTGGGCGTCCATCAGGTACCGCAACACCGCCGTGATGAGCCCGAAGCTCCAGAACACCGCCATCGCCTGCGGATACAGGATCGACAACGATACGCTCAGCGCGATCGCGCAGGCGCTGTGGCTCGAAGGAAAGCTCTCGCGCCAATTGGCGTGTTTCCAGCTCGGCCCGAGAAACCTGCCTGCGTTCTCGCGGTTCGGACGCACACGTCCGGTCAGGCGCTTGATGACGTATACGCTCAAGCTCGCCATCAGCACGGTTGCGCATACCGCCATTGGCTTGGCGGCGTAGCCTGGCATGCCGTGCCACATCGATGTATCGATCGGCTTTTCAAAGGCGAAGATCAAAGCGGCCGCAGCAGCGGTAGCCACGGCCTGGCCGAACTGGGCCAGCCATTGGCTCTCGCGTTTAATATCCCCCTTGAAAGACAATTGCAGCACCACCTTCACCCCGCGCAACTCCAAAATCATGAAAATGCCGGCGGCGACGAGCAGCGAAACGGGGATCCAGGGGTTCATGTGCGTGATGGATGTAGACGATTCGGGCAGAACGGGCAAGGGGCGACGCGATCGGGCGGAACTTTAGTGCCAGTGAATGCGCATCGGCCCGCCCACCTGCCGAATCGACCACATCACGTAGACGGGCAACCAAACGAGGCAGCGGATCGTGACCGTAATGATGGTGGCGAGGATGATGCCTTTCAGGCCGAGGTCGGTCGTCGTGAGAAAGAGGACCGCCAGCCCGACGTTTGCCGCCCCGCCGACGATTGCGCCGATGGCGTAGGGTTTCACCCGCCCCATCCCAAAGAGCACCGATCGGCCAATCGATGCACTGCCGCCCACGACCGTGTGGACCATCACCCAGGGCAGGATCGCCTGCGTGGCGGGGAGCGGGTCGCCGAACCACTTGGTAAACAGCCAGCCGTCGATCAGGCAGACCGCCACCGCGCCGATCGACAGGACGGCCAGCGAGAAGATCGTCCCGGCAATGTAATACAGCCGAAGATCATTCCACCTCTGGCGGTGAAAGGCGGTGACGGTGTGCGGAAAGACGACGGTGGCGAGCCCGGAGACCAGCAGCAGCATCGCGCCGTCCACCTGGATCGCCGGCACGTAATCGGCGACGACCGCCGTTCCAAGGAAGCGGTCGATTAGGATCTGGTTGGCCGGCGCGTAAAGCCAGTCGGCGGCCTGCGATAACAGCACGAACGCCCCGCCGACGAGCAGGAGGCGGACAATGCGCAAGTCGACATCGAAAACGCTGATCTGGAACCGGTCGGCCGTCAACGCCGCGCGGCCGGCGAGAAGGACGAGGTTGCCGATCGCAAACGCGATGGCAGCCCCGGTCATCGGCGAGAACTCGCCGTTGCCCGCCAGGAAGATCGCGCCGACAACGAACGCCGACTCCGCCAGGATCTGGCAGATCGCGTCGCGCGCCAGCATCATCCGGGCCTGCAACTTGGCGCCGAACAGATCGCTCAGGATGCGCACCATCACGCCTGCGCCCAGCAGCATGGCAACCGACCCTGCCTCGCTCGCCCGGCCGGCGGATAGATTATGAAACGACCGCAGGTTCTCGCCATACAGGCCCGCCGCGATCACGCCCGCGATCGCTGCCGCGAACGTCAACATGAACGCGGTGTTGAAGACCCGCCGCGGGTTCACCCGCTCGGCTTCGGTCGGCGCCGGCTCGTAATCGACCTGCGATGCGTCCCCCGGCAGGCCGGCGGAATCGACGGGCAGGGGTTTGGCCAGGATCTGCACGAGCGTAGGCGTGAGGCCGAGCGACGCGTACGACAGCAGCCCCACCGTGCCGCGCAGCAGCATGAGGATCGCCAGTTCATCCGCCCCGCCGCGGCGATAGACCAGCGCCGCGACGACGAACCAGCTCCCCACGCGCGCGGCGGTCGCGGAATAGCTGATCATCACCTGGACCAGAAACGGGTTTCGCTTCAACCTTACCCATACCGCAACAGGGATGAGCAGCGGGACGAGCCAGAAGGGTAAGCGCGGGATCATGGCGGGAGTGTTCGGCGGGCGCGTCTACGATGCCGGCTGGGTGGCGCTCGGAAGCGTGGAGGGCGTGGCGTCAGGCGCCGTCTCGCTGCCGCCGCCGATCCAGCCCTTGTTGTACGCGATGCCGATCAACCCGCCGATCACGAACAGGATGCCGAGGATTTGCCAGAAGTTAAGCTTCATTCGTTTATCTCTCTGCCACTCACACGAAACCGGGCCTCTGCGCGGGCGTTAAGCCGCCCGGCGCGCGATGGTAACCGACGGCACCACCGGCTGGCCAGCCGGCTGTCGTTTCGCCTGTGCCGGCCGGGTGGCGCGGCAGGTCATCATCAGCGCGATCGCGGTCAACAGCACGACATTGAGGTTCACCCGCGTCATGTTCGACATGCCGGGATTGATCAGCATCCACGCGTAGAGGATCAGCCACAGCCTTCCGAGCCATCGTCCCCCCGCCGCCTGTTGGTCGACCGGGCGCGACAGTTCTTCGGCCGCCAGGAGCGTCGCGGGAATGGCCAGGAGGAGCAGGTCGTAGTCGAAGTAGAACGGCATCATCAGCGGCGCGCAGCAGATCGTGGCGGCAATCAGGCGGTCGCGCCAGGTCTTTTCGGTTACCCGCGACCACGGATCGTCCACCTGCCGCATCATGAACTGGCTCCACGCCGCCCGGGCCAGCATCGCCGCGACCGCAATGAAACTGGCCGCGAACAGGCCCATCGCAAACCAGTTCATCTCGCCCGCTTCCTTGCCCTGGATGAGCAGCCGCCAGAACGCCTTCAGCGTCGCGTGGCGATCCCACAGGTAGGCATGCTCCACCTGCATGAAATGAACGTTTGCGGGCAGTTTCTGAAGGTAGTCGACCAGCGTGCCGGGCAATGTAACCTGGGTGATGAGCACCAGCAGCGACCCGACAAAGCACAACCCCACCAGCGCCCGCAATCCCAGCGAGCAGACCAGCACCACCGCCACCACCGCCGCCAACTGCGGCTTGTAGCCGAGGAGGGCGCAGATCGCGCCGGCCATCACCGCACGCTTGTTGCGCCAGCACGTCGCGACGCCACAGAGGATACAGAGGGAGATGAGCGTGTTCTGTCCGTGGCTGATCGCCTGGATGAACGGCATCGACAACAGCAACACGAACGGCACGAGGCCGGTGGTCTTCCAGTCGAGCGGCCGACCCATCGCATCGATGTCGGCGCCGCGCGGGGCAAGCATCCGCATCAGCATGAACAGCGCCCCGCCGAGCGCGGCGATGTTCAGCAGCGTCCAGACCGCGACCGCCTGTCCGAACGACAACAGCGACAGCGGCGCGAACACCCACGCGTAGAACGGCGGATTCCACCACGGCCCGAACTTCTGCTTGTCGAAATCGACGGTGATGTCCAATCCTGCGTCGCGCGCCGCCGCCTGCTGAAATGCCGCAACTTTCTGCAGGTCGTACAGGTCGTCGACGCGTCCCTCTCGAACGAAGGTGCCGGCGGTATAGAAGGCGAGGAAGTCGTGGCCGAGCATTTGCCGCGTGACGGCTTTTTCGGCCGGGACGAGCGCGTTCCCGACGACGAAGACAAAGGTGATCATCGCCAGCAGCACGGAGAGCTGCCAGATCCTCCGCCGCATCGGGGCGGGGCGCAGTAGGTGCGGGAGCGCGATTGCCATGTAATTAGGTGGATCGGCGTTCGCGCCCCGAACTCTGCATGCGCCGTCGTTATTGGACGCGGGCCTCTTCGATATAGCCGGCGAGCGTGCGGCTGATCTCGGCGGGCTCAAAGGGCTTGGTCAGCACATGGCTGCAGCCGGCCTCAAGACAGGCGTCGCGCTCCGAGGCGAAAGCATGGGCGGTGAAGGCGACGATCGGTCCGGTAAAACCGCGATTCCGAAGCTCGCCTGCAGTGGAGTAGCCGTCCCGGATCGGCATCTGCATGTCGAGCAGGATGAGGTCGAACGTCTGCTTTTCGACCACGAGCAGCGCCTCTTCACCATTGGGCACCGCGACGACTTCGCCGCCGGCCTTCTCAAGGCAGAGCACGGCGAGTTGGCGAAGCCGAGCGTGATCTTCCGCGACCAGCAGCCGCCGGCCGACGAGGACGCCGTTCTCAAGCTTGGGAGCGGAGCTGACGCGATCCGCAGAAGCGTTGCCCGCAGGTTTGGCGGGAATCATGACCGTAAAGGTCGACCCCCTGCCGACGCGGCTTTGGGCGCTGGCCGACCCGCCCATGAGCTGCGCGAGCCGGCGGCAGATCGCCAGCCCCAACCCCGTCCCGCCGTGCGGACGCGACATGGAGGTATCGACCTGGGTAAACGGCTCGAACAGCTTCCTGAGCTTCTCCTCCTCGATGCCCGGTCCGGTATCGCGCACCTGGAGGGTGAGCTGCTGAAACTCGTATCGCACGACGACGTCAATGTTGCCCTGCTGGGCGTACTTCACGGCATTGCCGAGCAGGTTGGCGACGATCTGCTTTATGCGCATCGCGTCGAGTCCGAGCAATTCCGGAACGACCGGCTCGATGTCGGTATTGACGGCAAGCGATTTCTCCTGCGCCCGGCCGGCGAAAAGCGTGACGCATTGCTGCACGAGTTGGCGGATATCGGTCGGCGAGCAAGTGAGATCCATCTTGCCGGCCTCGATCTTGGAGAGGTCGAGAATGTCGTTGATGACCCCAAGCAGGTGCTGGCCGGACTGGCGGACGGTGTCGATGTACTCCTGGCGTTTCTTCTCGTCGACCTGCTGTCCGCCTTGCCCGTCCAGCAGCGCCGCGTAGCCGAGCATCGCGGTGAGCGGGGTGCGGATCTCGTGGCTCATGTGGGCAACAAAACGGCTCTTGGCCTCGGTGGCGGCGATGGCGTCGATGCGGGCGGTCTCAAGTTCGAGCGTCCGCTCGCCGACGAGCTTCTCCAGCTCGGCGGTGCGGTTGCGGAGCGATTGCTCGAGTTCGCGCTGAAGGCGAAAGGCCGAAAAGCTCGCCCGCAGGTCTTTTGCGTTCCACGCGAACAGCCACGTCACCATCGTCAGGATGCCCAGGAAAAACACCTGCAACCGATACGCCGGCCACCACACCAGGACGATCTGGAACGTGTAGCCCGTCGTGGCGCACATCAGGAAGATCAGCGCCAGATACATCAGCTTGGGATTGCGATCGATCCTTGCCTCGCCGTAATAGCTGCGGCACCAGAATCGAAAGATCAACAGATAACCCGTTAACACCCCGACATTTAGGACGATGGACGCGATGATCCACGGCCAGTCGGGCGTGCCGTCGGCGCGAACCATGCAGTGCGTTCGCGCGAAGTACGACCCGAAGTTGGTGAAAAAGTCGACCGACGAGCTCCGCCCCGTAATGGCGGCAGTTTGATCGACCAGGGAGGCGGATGGCGCTGCGGCGGGAACATGGCTGTGATGGGCGTGATCGTCGTGCTGTGCGTAGATCGGGGCGACCGACGACAGAACCAATAAGATCGACATCAGCCGCACGAGGGCGGCGGGTCCAGCGAGTTTCATCCGTCCCTCGACGAGCGCGAGCAGGCAGGCAAAGCAATCCTGACGCGCGGGCATATCGCGTTTCCGCGCGCGCCAGACTTCTCCCATCCTGCACCCAAAAGTTTACCCGGAAGCAATTACAAGCGACATCCGCGGATATCCCCTTCTGATACTACTTCGCCAGCCCAATGATGAACGTAAAATGCCCGCCCATCCGTGTTTATGCAAAACGGTGAGCACCTCGCCAACCTTCGCGGCACGAGGGCTCTCATACGCCTTGCATTTCTCGGCTACCGTCGGCGATGCGCGTCGCCGATCATGCCAAGCGACAGTGCGATCATCGACACGACGAACAGCGCCACCGCGACAATCTTCGCGAAATCGCCCCACGTCGGCGGCAGCGATGACAGGCTGGCCCCGCCCGTCAACAGCGACAGTAGCAGCAGCGCAATCCCCGTAAACGCAAGACGCGCCCGCGCGTTAGCGGTAGGCGTCCGGAACGCAGATCGGTCAGGTTGGATCGAATCCTTGCCCATGTCACATCACCCGGCAGGACCGTTTGTGCCACCCACCCAAGTTGCCAGGGGGAAAGCACGTATCACATGTATCCTGCCTGACATATCATCGGCTTAGCGCAATGAATCGGCCCGAAAACCAGTATGAACGTTTTTTCATATATGCCGAGATCAAGCCAGCGAGCTCTTTCGGATGGGCTGATAGAGCGGTAATCGGACCGTAAAACGCGCCCCCCCCTCCTTCCGGTTGCCGGCGGAGATCGATCCGCCATGCAGGCGGGCGACGGTGCTGGCGATCGCCAGCCCCAACCCTGCGCCTCGGCGAACCTTCATCTCGCTGCTTTCGAAATAGCGGTCGAAAATATGCGGCAGGATGTCGGAAGGAATGCCCGGACCATCGTCGTCCACCGACACCGCCACCTGGTTGTCGATTCGCTCGATCGCGATCTTCACCTGCCCCGAGCGAGGCGAGAAGCGGATCGCGTTGCGGACGAGGTTGGAAATCATCGCCTCGACCAGATCCGCGTCACAGCGAACCAGCAGCGCGTCGTCCTGCGATTCGGTGGATTCAAACGTCAGCCGAACCATGTGATCGCACGCCATCGCCGATAAGTGCCGTACCGCCGACGTGGCGGCCTCGGCGATATCAAGGGGGGTGAAACGATCGACCAGCACCTTGTCGTCCGTCCGGGTCAACAACAGGAGCGCCTCGGTCAGCCGGCCGAGTCGGCGCATCTCATCGTTGGCGTTGGAGGCGAACTCCAACAGTTCACTGCGGGTCGGGTCACTGAGGAGCAGCGCCTGCGCCTCGGCCTGCACCGTGGCGACGGGCGTCTTCAATTCGTGCGACGCGTCGTGAATGAAGCGCTCCTGCGTATCGAAGCCGGCCTTCAGGCGGTCCAGCGCGGCGTTGATGTGTCGGGCAAGGTCGGCGATCTCGTCGCGGTCGCGGATTTCGATGCGGAAGTCCAGCTTGTCCGGGCCGACCTCTTCGATCTGGCTGACGAGTTCGCTGAGGCGTCGCGACATCGCCCCCGTGACGAACCACGCCGCCGCGCCCGCCGCCGCCAGTCCGCCGACGTTGCCGCCGAAGAACAGCCAGCGCGTTACGCGAATCGACTCGTTCATGTATTCGGCGTTGGCGGCGATGATCGCGATGTACTCGTGGCCGTCCGTGCCCTTGAACCGCACCCGCAGCCCGCGCATCCGCGACGGGCCCGACGGAAGCTGGTACTGGCTGCCGCTTTCGATGATCACGCCGTCCATCGACTTGTCCGCAAACGGACGGGCAAGCTTCATCACCGCCCCGCCGAGGTTGGCGCTGCGGGCGACGGGCTCCTCCCTGTCATTGTAAACCTGCACGAAGCAGTCACGGAAATAAAGGCTCTGGGATAGCTGCCGCACCGCGCCGGCGACGACGGAGTTGTCGATCGTGGGCGATTTGAGGATTTCATCCAGAACCAGCTCGGCACGCAGGTATAGATCACGGTCGAAAATCGACCGCACCTGCTGTTCGCGCAGCATCATTCCCGCGAAGCTGACCGCCACGCTGACAGCGGCGAACAGCGCGATGAAGGCGATGATCAGGCGAATGCGAAACGAACCGAGCATGAGATCCTAAGCCGCGCGTTTCAAGGCAACCGTTTGCCAGGCACGCACTATGTGCAGACTTCCACAGTTGATCACTCCTCAAGATTCGGCTCTTCCGAAGACGAGCCCGACGGCGGCGTATTGCTGAACATGTAACCCACGCCTGTAATCGTGTGGATCAGCGGTGTCTCGAACGGGCGATCCACCTTCTTTCGAAGCGCCGCGATGTGAACGTCGATCACGTTGCTGAACGGATCGAAGTTCATGTCCCACACGTTCTGCCCCAGCACTGCGCGGCTGAGCACGCGGTCCGGGTTGCGGACCAGGTATTCCAACAGCACGAATTGCTTGTTCGTCAATTCGATATACTTGCCCGCGCGCGTGACGCGCCGGCGCGGCATGTCGATTTCCATGTCGGCGTAGCGGAGCAGCGCGTTGTCCAGGTCCGTCACACGGCGGGTGAGCGCTCGGAGGCGGGCCAGCAACTCTTCGAAGTCGAACGGCTTGGTCAGGTAATCGTCGGCGCCCGCGTCGAGGCCGGCGATCTTGTCCTTCGTGCCCGACAGCGCCGTCAGCATGAGGATGGGCGTGCGGACCTCGCGGCGGCGCAGGTTGCGGCACAAGTCCATGCCGTCGTGGTCCTGCAGCATCACGTCGAGCACGATCACGTCATACTCGCCGCTGGACGCCTGCTCCTCGCCTTCGCGGCCGCTGATGCACACGTCACACACGTGACCGGCGGCATTGAGGCCCTTGCCGATCGCGTTTGCCATTCGAGGATTGTCTTCGATTACCAGTGTTTTCATCGGACTTGCTCCTGTCCCTCTATCGGACTCCCCCTGACTCTCCGTCAAAGTGTTGGCGCTTGCCAGCGGACTTCTCAAATAAAATCTTTTTCACCCCGGAAAACCGCCAACGACAGAATAAATCGATATTTACGGACGATTTATCGGTTCCACGGAACGGACGTGTGATGATGTGGGTGTTGAACGGCGAACGGTCGCCCAACAACGGAAACGAGCAACAAGAAACATAAGAAACATAAAAGGAGACACCCATGAAAAAGCGTATCTTCAGCTTCGCTGCTATTGCGGCCATGTGTGCGATGCCGGTCATCACCAATGCCGAAGATAAAACCGTCGGCGACCGCATCGACAAAGCCATCGATAAGGTCGGCGACGCCCTAACTAAGGATAGCGACGTCAACAACCCCTCCATGGCTCCCAAATTCCCTGCCGGCATTGAGTCCAAGGAAAACGACGACCTGGGCGATATTCGCGGCTCGCTGATCACCATCGTCAATCGCACGATGACGAAGGACGGCTTGGATGACGCCGTGTCCTACCTTGCCAATCAGGACCGCGACCGCATCAACAACCAGCGTGATGACGACGCCTACGAAGGCAAGCTGAACGGCCTGGTCGAACAGATCCGCGGTCTGTTCAAACAGAAATACGGCGAGGATTTCGACTTGCGCAGCGGCGCGTTCGACACCGCCACTGCGATCCAGCAAGGCGAAGTGAAGGATGCCGCCACCGCCCGCGCCAACTGGCCGGTGCCCCTCATGGAAGGCAACATGACCCGGAACGTGTCAGATAGCCGCACCGCCGGCAACGACGATCCGAAATTCGAGAACGGCCGCGACGTAGCGGTGGTTCGGTTCGCCGGAATGGACGACAAGGACGCCCTTGCCCTCTCCCTCCAGCATGAACTCCCGGATTACTGGGTGCTTGACGTGCCGAATAACGTCAACGCCGACGGCCTCGTGAAAAGCCAGACCGAAGTGCTCACGAAATTGATCGAAAAGCAGGCCGACTGGCCGCAGACCAAGGAAGAGGCGTATCGCAAGATCTCCTACAAGATCCTGCACGGGTTCTTCACCGATACTGCCAAGGACCCGGTCGCCAATACCCCGCGTGATTAACCCCCACGCGCGCGTGAGCGTGCGGAAGCGCGGGAAGGACTGCGACAATTTATCTTGCTTCTCCCAGCCCCAGAGGGTCCCGTCCTTCCCCCTCTGGGGCCCTTCCATTTTCATAGATCGTGAAAGCTGATTTTGGCAGAAAGTTTGTATTTTGTTCGGTATCATTTCATCTTGTGTCATCACTTCAACGCAAGCTTCAGGTGCTCGCCGATGCCGCCAAATACGACGCGTCGTGCGCCTCCTCTGGCGCCCGGCGATCCGGCAACGCCAAGGGCATCGGACATACCACCGGCAGCGGCATCTGTCATTCCTACACGCCCGATGGTCGGTGCGTGTCATTGCTGAAAATCCTGCTCACCAACTTCTGCGTCTACGATTGCCAATATTGCGTCAACCGCGTGTCGTCCGACACGCCGCGCGAGCGGTTTACGATCGATGAGGTCGTCACGCTCACGCTGGAGTTTTACAGGCGCAACTACATCGAAGGCCTGTTCCTCTCCAGCGGCGTCATCCAGAGCGCCGACTACACGATGGAACAACTCGTCGCCGTCGCACGCAAGCTGAGGACCAATCATTTTTATAACGGCTACATCCATCTGAAAGCCGTGCCTGGCGCAAGCGACGAGTTGCAGCGGCAGGCCGGGCTGTACGCCGACCGGCTGAGCGCGAACGTTGAGCTTCCCACCGCAGCCGACCTTCGGGCGTTGGCGCCCCAGAAGAAGCGAGACCAGATCGACCGCGCGATGGCGACCATCCGCCTTGGCATCGACGCCGCCGGCGATCGGACGCGCGCGGGCAAGCGTCCGCCCCGCTTCGCGCCCGGCGGACAGAGCACGCAGATGATCGTCGGCGCGACCCCCAGCGCCGACGCCGACATCCTCGCCACCGCCGACCGGCTTTATCGCGAGCATCGGCTTCGCCGCGTGTATTACTCCGCCTATTCGCCCATCCCCCATGGCGACTTCCGCCTCCCCTCGCGATCGCCGCCGATGGTGCGCGAACACCGTCTCTACCAGGCCGACTGGCTGATTCGCTACTACGGCTTCGACGTCGCCGAGCTGACCACGCCCGCCGAGCGTGATCTGGATCTGCAGATCGATCCCAAGCTGGCATGGGCGTTGCGCAATCGGCATCGCTTCCCCGTCGACCTGAATTTCGGGCCGCGAGAGATGCTGCTTCGCGTTCCGGGACTCGGCGCGCGAAACGTCGATCGCATCCTCCATTTGCGGCGCCTCCACCGCATCCGGCTCGACGATCTCGCCAAGCTGCGCGTCCCCCTTCGCAAGGCCCGGCCGTGGGTGCTCACCGACGACTTCAATCCCGATGCGCTCCGCCTCGATCGGCATGACCTGCGCAGCCGCATCGTCAAACCGTCGCAGCAGATGGAGCTGTTCGACACCGTCGTTTCATCGCGGAGCGGCGAGCTGTAAAGCAAGCGGGCCCACAACCATGTATCTCGCCCATATCACCAACTCATTTGATGCATGGCGCGCCGAGGCCCGCCGTTGTCTGGCGAACGAGATCGCGCCGGATCGCGTCATGTGGACCGATCAGCCGCGATCGGATTTGCTGTTGCCGCCGTGCAACAACACGCCGCGGATCACGGCCGCCGGCGCTATTTCGGTTCCGCGAGAGTTTGTCGAGCGGGCGCGCATCGTCGCCTGCCATCGCGATCCCGAGCGGTGGCCGCTGCTATACCGGATGCTGTGGCGCCTGTCCCATGGCCAACACGACCTGCTCGAACGCATCACCGACGACGACGCCCGCCGGTTCGACCTGTTCGAAAAATCCGTCCGCCGTGACCGACACAAGATGACCGCGTTCGTGCGGTTTCGAAAAGTGGAGCAGGACGGCGCCGAGCGCTACATCGCGTGGTATCGCCCCGATCACCATGTCGTCCGCCTGACGGCGGATCACTTTCGCGAGCGGTTCGGCGTCATTCGATGGTCGATCCTCACGCCGGACGAGTGCGCACATTGGGATCCTGACATGCGCGAAATCTCTTTTTCGCCCGGCGTCGGCCGAGAGCAGGCGCCGCGGGATGACGAGCTGGAACAGCTCTGGCTCACCTATTACGGTTCAATCTTCAATCCCGCGCGGCTGAATCCGGAAGCGATGAAGAAGGAGATGCCCGTTCGCTTTTGGAAGGATTTGCCGGAGGCGCAGCTCATCCCCGACCTGATGGCATCGGCATCGCGGCGAGCTAAAGAGATGATCGAGCGATCCCGACAGATGGCCGACGAGGTAAGCATGACCGACGTGCCCGAAACGACCAGCCTTCGCGTGCTGCAGTCGGCCGCCAAGGCGTGCACGCGGTGCCCGCTGCACGAGCACGCCACGCAAACCGTTTTCGGCGAAGGCCCGCAGAACGCCGACGTTATGTTCGTCGGCGAACAGCCCGGCGACCAGGAAGACCTCGCCGGCAAGCCCTTCGTCGGCCCGGCCGGAAAGTTGCTGGACGACGTACTGGCGGAGGTAGGCATCGACCGATCGAGCGTCTACCTCACCAACGCCGTGAAGCACTTCAAGTTCGAGCCGCGCGGCAAGCGGCGCATCCACGCCAAGCCCAACGCGCGCGAGATGGCCGCCTGCCATGTGTGGCTGGAACGGGAGCTTCACATCATTCAACCCAAGGTGCTCGTCCTCCTCGGCGCGACGGCGGCCCAGGCGTTGATCGGCAGCCAGTTCCGCATCACGAAGCAGCGCGGGCAGATATTCGAATCCGACCATGCCCGCTGGACGATGGCGACGTATCACCCCTCCGCCCTCCTTCGCGCGCCCGATGAAACCGCGCGTCGCCAGATGCGGGCGGATTTTTCCGCAGATCTTGCCAAGGTTGCCAAACGCATCATCGACGGCGAATAGATTTCACCCGGGCGGCGTCGCGCCTACAATGCGGATCAGCAAGGAGTTTGGCTGGATGGCAGAACGACGATCAGGATTTTCCTGTGACGGCGATCACGACGACGACGACGGAGGCCTCGGCGCTGCCGACACCGCTTCGCTCAAGCCCGCGCGCGTCGATATCCCCCGCATCGAAAAAGCGGTTCGCGAAATCCTGATCGCGGTTGGCGAAGACCCGAATCGCGAAGGGCTGATCAAAACGCCCAACCGCGTCGCCCGCGCCTACGGCGAACTGATGGCGGGCCTGCAGGACGATCCGAAGCGGCACCTCAAGACCGTCTTCACCGAGGAGTACGACGAAGTCGTGCTGCTGCGCGACATCGAGTTTCACAGCCTCTGCGAACATCACCTGCTCCCCTTCACCGGCCGGGCGCACGTCGCGTACCTGCCGGACGGGAAAGTGGTCGGCCTGTCGAAGCTCGCCCGCCTGGTCGAAGGCTACGCCCGCCGCCCGCAGGTGCAGGAACGACTGACGACGCAGATCGCCGACGCGCTGATGGAAGAGCTCGCCCCGATCGGCGCCGCCTGCGTCATCGAGGCCACGCACACCTGCATGACCATCCGCGGCGCCAAGAAGCACGGCAGTACCATGGTCACGAGCGCCCTGCGCGGCATCTTCAAGGAAAACCCCTCTTCCCGCGCCGAAATCCTCACGCTCATGTATAGCGACGGCCCGCGCAAGCCTTGATCTGTAAGAGATTCACCATGGACACACACGGAAGACGTGGAGAGCGTCCCCAAGGTAGCACGGGCGTCTCGCCCGTGAACGTCTTCGACAGAACAGCAATAAACAGCGCATCTCCCCTGCCACTCCAAGGCGCTCTCCATGTCCTCCGTGCCTCAGTGTTAAACCCATTCAAACCAAAGCCGACCGCAACGTAAAAACTGTGATCTCCGGCCGCGCGTTGAAACGCAGTCGGTACGAATAGCCCAGCCCGCGATTCACGTAGAGCGTGCGTGACGGCCCGATTTCATATTGACCCGAGGTGTAGCGTTTGTTGATGACGGGCAGGATCGGCGCCGGCAGGAACGGCGGGCGGCATTGTCCGCCGTGCGTGTGGCCGGATAGCACCCAGCCGCGAAAGGCCGACCACTCCCGCCCGTCCACGCCGTCAGGGTTATGACACATTGCGATCGTCGCGCTATCCTTCGGAATGAGCGCAAGCGCTCCCCTACCGTCATAGGTGGGCGACCACAGGTCGTCCACGCCCAGGATGGCGAGCCCGCCGATCGTGCGGTGCTGGTTCCGCAGCACGCCGATGCCGCAATCGCTCAGCCGTTCAGACAGCGCTGCGCCGACGAGGGTGTTGTCCCAGCTTCTGCCGAAATCGTGGTTGCCAAGCACCGCATAGGCTCCGCCGGGAGGGATGCGCATGCGCCGCATGACGCGCCACACGTCGTCTACGCGTTCGCCGGCATGGGCGGTCTGGAAGTCGCCGGTGATGAGCAGCAGGTCGGGGGCGAGCGCGTCGATCGTCTCGAATGCCGATAGCAGATACGCGTTGCTCACCTGTGGGCCGACGTGCAGATCGCTGATCTGCACCACGCGCTTGCCCTCCCATCGCGCCGGCAGGCGTTCCAGCGGCATGTCGATGTGCGTCACCTCCACCCAGTGCGGCTCGACGCCGACGGCGTATCCCCCCAAACACGCCGCCGACACCAGCCCAGCGCCCGCCAACCGCAGAAACCCCCGCCGCGAAAAGATCCGACGGACCAGACGAGGCTTGCATTGCGATTGCGTTAATTCCATAACACCAATAACTCTACAAAATAGAGTATTTGTGTCAAGAAGAGTTTCTGGGATTTTTCTCGATCTTTTGCCTGATCTTTCGATTTGGAGATGAAAAAGTTCTGCCCCGGATACCGCAGGCCGCAAACCCGGAACGGCCAGCAACGGAACCGAATTATCATATCAGTTCTAATAAAACTGATATGATAATAAAAGCCGTCGCCCACACGCGGTTTTCACTTGTGCCGATCCGCGTTCATCTGGCACGCCTTTCATCCGGCCTCTTACCCGTCATACGCGCGCCTCAACGCCGCAATGTCGAGCTTCTTCATCGTGAACATCGCGTTCATCGCGCGTTCGTAGCCGGGCGAGGTATGGTCGGCGAGCATGCCGACGAACTCGCGCGGAACGACCTGCCACGAGACGCCGAACTGGTCTTTCAGCCAGCCGCACTGCTGTGCGTTCAAGTCGCCGCCGGCGGAGAGTTCGGACCAGTAGTAGTCGATTTCCGGCTGGTCATCGCAAAGAACCTGGAACGAGATCGCCTCGTTGAACTTAAAGTGCGGACCACCGTTGAGCGCGGTGAATGGCTGGCCGTCGAGCTCGAAGTCGATGGTCATGACCGACCCCGGCTTGCGGCCGTGGATCTCGACGCCGGCGTTGCCGTAGCGCGACACCGTGTTGATCCGCGAATTCCGAAACACCGACACGTAAAACGCCGCCGCCACTTCGGCCTGGTCATCGAACCAAAGACACGGCGAAATCTTCAACACGCTGGCCATCGCGAAACCTCCTGATACGCGTACACGAGAATCGTAGCGCGCAGACAAGCAGGATTGCATTAGGAAATGCTGCGGAAAAATCGGTCGCGCACTCGCACGTCGAAAGGAGGCTTTCAGAAATCCCCCCACGTCGCCCTGACGACGTGGGGGGACCGGCGGAGGCCGCGCGTCGCATCAGTCTTCGGGAGCGAAGTGCTCGTCGGTGCTGATGTCGTTATCGCTGTCGATGTTTCCCAGCCGGTGCAGTTTCAACAACGCCGGGGAAATGCTGAAAGCGCCGGTGAGCGTGGGGCGCGTCTTGTTGGGCAAGGTCGTGAAATAGTGGGGCCGAATCGATTCGGCATGGCCATCAAGGAAGCCGACGCTGCCGAGCCCGCCGTGGCGTCCGTGGAAGTTGGGTTCGGGGGTGTACTGGCTTCCGCCGCGCTGATAGCCGCTGGACGGATATCCCCACGGCACGCGATCAACCTGCCCGCTGGCGTAGCGCGCCGAATCCCAGATGGCGGCCTTTTTCGAGCTGTTCTTGAACTTTACAAGTTTACGGCCAAGCGACGTGGAATTCGTAATATCGCTGCCGCAGTAGTCGTTATACGCGTATGCCGTCGGGCCGTAGCCGGGCCGAAGCATGGTTTCGACGTGCGTGAACGACGGGCACCCGCCGACGCTCGCCTGGCCCCAATATCG
Source organism: Phycisphaerae bacterium (assembly GCA_037189665.1). Lineage (GTDB taxonomy): Bacteria > Planctomycetota > Phycisphaerae > Tepidisphaerales > Tepidisphaeraceae > BPJO01. The sequence goes on from JBBCIV010000128.1 coordinate 45,790, forward strand.
GTGAAGCGGCGACGCCTCGGCGTAGAACGTACCGGTCGTCACGTTCGGCGACGCCCCAGGCCCGTATGCCCCGCCGTACCAGCGAACGGCCACCAGCCAATTTGTGCCGTTGATGTTGAACGTCGAATTGCCGCTCGACGTCGGAGGGAGAAACCCCTTGTTGTCGTTGGCGTACATGTGCAGTGCAAGGTTGATCTGCTTGAGGTTCGACAGGCACTTGCTGGAGCGGGCGGCCTCCCTGGCCTTGCCCAGCACGGGCAACAGGATGCTGATCAACATCGCGATAATTCCGATGACGACAAGCAATTCGACAAGCGTAAACGCGAATGAAGAACGACGGCGGAACATAAGTTTCTCCTAAAACCGGATCAGAGTTTCTCGATCTGCGACGCCATGTCAATTGTAATTGAGATTCAGTCTCTATATTTTATGTCACATGGTTCGACGACTGGGCTACTGGATGTACCGCTGGCACGCATGGGCGGGGCTGATCAGCGGCGTTTTTCTAATCATCATCTGTGTCAGTGGATCGGTGGCGGTGTTCAAACCCGAGTTACAGCGGGCGCTGGACTGGGGCGACTATAAGTTCAACGTTGTTCCTGCTGGCCAGCCCATCACCCCCGCCCAGGCGCTGGCGGCCGCCGAGTCGCACTATCCCGGCCGAAATATCTCCACGCTACACCTGCCCGCCCTTCCCGGCACGATCTACAGCCACGGCCCCACCTACGCCGTTCGCGTCGGCGGCAATAAGCAAACGCCGGCGGTCGATGCGCTGGTTGATCCCTACCTGGGCAAAGTCGTGGCGGAAACGCGGCTGAACCAAGGTTGGGGACAGTGGTTGAGACAACTGCACTTACGACTGCTATACGGATCGTTCTGGGGACGATGGGTGGTCGGCTTTTTCGGGATCGTGCTGACGTTCGCCGTCATCAGCGGACTGGTGATCTACACGCGCTTCAACGCCGGCCAATGGAAGCCGAAGTTGAGATTGAACAAGGGCTCGCGCATCCTGTGGGCCGACCTTCATAAGCTCGTCGGCATCGGCGCGCTGGCGTTCAACCTGATCTTCGGCATAACCGGCGCCGTGCTGGGGTTGGAAACGCTCTACGCGCGATACGCAAACGCATCGACCGCGCCAACTACGCAGGCCGCCCAGGCCGCCCAGGCCGTCCAGACCGTCCAGGCCGACGACGCCAAGGAAACCGATTCCGCCGACGCCCAGGATAGGAAGGCGAAGCGGATCGCCGCCCTTCCAGAGGGAATGCTCGAGTCGTGCATCGCCCAGGCCAGCGTATTGATACCCGGCAGCACGCCGTCCGCCGTCGATCTTCAGCACAAGCGGAACGGGACGATCCGCGTGCGCGTCGAGCATCCGGCATCGGCGTTGATCGCCGAAAACAAAAGCAGCGTGACGTTCAACGCCTCAACCGGCGAGGCGATCCGCGTGCGCGACGCCTCGCGATCCGGCGCCGCCGAACGGTTGTACCTGTCGATGGAGCCGCTGCACTTCGGGCGCCTCGGCGGCTGGATGTGGGTCAAGCTACTCTGGGGCCTGAGGGGGCGGACCGGCGGCATTCTGTCGATCAGCGGCTACGCGATCTACGTGCTTCGCTGGTGGAAGAAAAAGCGCCCCAGCCGCGTAGTCGTACCGACGGAGCGCAACGCACCGGCGGCGATCGAGCCGGCGTGCGCACAGTGAATAAAGGCGTTTCGGCGCGCCCCCTCTACAGCCCCCACGTCGCCCGGCCGTCAGTGAGGACGTCGACGCCGTTTTCGGTGACGGCGATCGTGTGTTCGAAGTGGCAGGCCATGCTGCGGTCGGCGGTGATGATCGTCCAGGCGTCCTCAAGCTGCAGCACCTCGCGATCGCCGACGACGACCATGGGTTCGACCGCCAGCGTCATGCCTTGTCGCAGCTTGAAATCGCTTCGTAATTGCTCGGCGGTGACGAAGTTAGGGACCTTTGGGTCTTCGTGCATCCGCTTGCCCACGCCGTGGCCGACAAACTCGCGAACGATGTTGAAGCCGTTGGACTCGACCTTGTGCTGGATCAGCCGGGCGATCTCGCTCCACAGCTTGCCAGGCTTGATGAGCGAGAGCGCCAACGTCAGCGCTTCGCGCGTCACGTTGAGCAGCTTTTCGTTCTCCGGCGACGGCGTCCCCACGGGCACGGTGATGGCGGTGTCGGCACAGTAGCCATCGACGTAAGGCGCGATATCCAGCGTGACCAGATCGCCTTCCTTCAGCCGGCGCGGGCCCGGAATACCGTGGACGATCTCCTCGTTCACGGAGATGCACGTCTCGGCAGGATAGCCTTCGCCGGGCTTGTAGGTCGGATAGTTTTTCGACAGGCCGACTGCGCCGTGTTTCTGAAGCTCGATCTTGGCAATCTGGTTGAGCTCGGCGGTCGTGATGCCGGGACGCACCGCGGCGGCCATTTTTTTCAGGATCTGCGACCCGATATGGCCGCAGCGACGCATCATCTCAATTTCGCGGCGTGATTTGATGATGATGGGCATGATGAAACAGAACGGCGAACGATGAACGCGGAACGATGAAACACGTGAGTTGTGCGTTCGTCGATCCGCGTTCGTCGTTCTTCGCTTTCCTTATCCTTGTCGTCCCTTGATTCGCTTGCCGCCCTCGCCGGCGCCGAGGAAGCCGGCATAGTTGCGGGTGAGCAGGTTCGTTTCGATGCGCTGAACCATGTCCAACACCACCGACACCACGATGAGCAGACCCGTACCGCCGAGGAACGCGGCGATCTCGTAGTTGATGCCCAGGTAAGCGTAAGCGATGGTCGGCACGACCGCGATCAGGCACAGGAACGCAGCGCCGACGTAGGTCATCCGCATCATCACCTTCTCAAGATAGTCGGCCGTTCGCTTGCCGGGACGGAGGCCCGGGATGAAGCTGCCGTAGTCGCGAAGGTTGTTGGCGATTTCCTTTGGCTTGAACTGAACGGTCGTCCAGAAGAAGGCGAAGAAGAAGATCATCGCCATCTCAGTGATGACGTAGAGGAAATGGCCGTGGCTGAAGTGGAGGTTCACGAATGCGACCGCGCTGCTGAACCACCCGGAGCCTCCCTGCGAGCGGGCAACGCCGTCGAGCCAGCCGAGCAACAGGCCCGGGAAGAGCATCAGCGACTGGGCGAAGATGACGGGCATGACGCCGCCAATGTTCACCTTGAGCGGGAGGAACTGCTTCGCCCCGCCGTACACACGACGGCCGCGGGTGTGCTTGGCCTGCACGATGGGGATGCGGCGCTGGGCCTGCGTCACCAGAATCGCAGTTGCGACGACGAAGACAAACCCCAGCGCCAGTGCGATGACCGTTCCGGGCCCATAGGTACCCTGGCCGCCCTGGCCGCCCTGGCCGCTCATATCGAGGTTGCTCCAAAGCATGCTCAGCGCCGCGGGCATGCGGCAGACGATGCCCGCCATGATGATCAGCGAGATGCCCTGGCCAAGACCGTATTCGTCGATCTGCTCGCCGATCCACATCAGGAAGATGCAACCTGCGGTCAGCGCGATGACGCCGGTGATCCAGAACATCGGCCCGTCACGCGAGGCGAGGATCTTTCCGTCGCCCATCGTGCCGAGCCAGAAATACGCCTGCATCGCCGCGATCGGAACACAACTGTACCGCGTCCACTCCTGAATCTTTCGACGTCCCGCCTCGCCTTCCTTCTGTAGCTTTTCCAGCGACGGCAGAACGGTGGCCAGCAATTGGAAAATGATGGAGGCCGAGATATACGGCATTACGCCTAGCCCGAAGATGGTGCTGTGCGAGAGGTTGCCGCCGGAGAAGATCGAGACGTACGTCATGAGACGTCCGCCGGCGGAGTTGTCTGTCTCGTTCTCGCTGGACGCCTTGGCGGCCTCAGCGCGATCGACCTCCTGCTGCGCCGTGGCAATGGCAGTCTGGTCGCCGGACGCCTTGGCGTTGCGAAGCGCCGTTTTCGCGGTCTCGACGGCCTTGGCTTCGGTGGAGAGGAACTCCCACTGGTCGACGCCTGGGATCGGCACGGAGTGACCGATCCGGAAGATCGCCAGCATCATGAGCGTGAACAACACTTTGTTGCGCAACTCGGGAACGCGGAAGACATTGATCAGCGTTTTGAACATCGGGGGCACTTCCTAAAGCAGATTGCCGACTGTCGCGAACGCCGATTGTGGAGCAAAGTCGCACGTTCGGCAATCTCGACAGTCGGCAATGCACGGTGTCGCGCGCGATTACTCAGCCTTGGGCGCTTCGGCGGCGGCCGCGGGGGCCTCGTCGGCAGCCTTCTTTTTCGCTTTCTCGCGAGGGACGAACTTCTTCTTCTCCTTCGGAAACTCGAAGGCCCCACCCTTGTCGTTGTTCGCCACGCCGCCAAGCTTGCCGATCTGCTCGAAAGCGGACTTGCTGTACCAGCCGGCGACGACGGTGAGCTTCTTCTTCAGCTCACCGTGGCCGAGAATCTTGACCGGCTGCTTGGTGTCCTGCACCAGGCCCTTGTCGATCAACGCGGCGGCGTCAACGGTCGCGCCGTCGTCGAAGACGTTCAGGGCGTCGAGGTTGACGATGTAGAACTTGCGTTCGAAGTTGACGTTGCTGAAACCGCGCTTCGGGAAGCGGCGGAAGATTTCGGTCTGACCGCCTTCGTAACCGCGGCGGATATACGTGCCGGCGCGGGCCTTGGAACCCTTGTTGCCGCGACCGCTGGTCTTACCACGGCCGCTGGATTCGCCGCGGCCCTTGCGCTGGCCACGCTTGTGACGCTGGCCGGCGGTGATTTCGTGTGACTGTGCCATCTCAAACTCCTGTGACTAACGGCAGCGCGAATCGCCCTGCCTCGCCAAAATAAAACAAACGCGAAGATGCGAAGCGGCGAGGAAGTAATCCTCCGCGAGCGACTTCGCATCTTCGCGGTGAAAACTGCTAGACGGCCGCGAGTTCCTTCGCGCCGGTATCGGACGACAGCTTAACGTTGCGATCGCGTTCCACTTCCTCGCGGCTCTGGAGCCGGCGGAGGGCGTCGATCGTCGCCTTGACCAGATTCTTCGGACTCGTCGAGCCGTAGGCCTTGGTCAGGATGTCGGTGATGCCCGCCAGTTCCAGCACGGGGCGGACGCTCTTGCCCGCCGTGACGCCGGTACCCGGAAGCGCCGGGACAAGCGTGACGCTCGAGGCGCCGCAGCGGCCCTTGACGGTGTGCGGAATCGTGTTGCCCTTCAGCGGAACCTTGACCATCTGACGGCGGGCGTCCTTGGTCGCCTTCTCGACGGCCATGGGCACTTCGTTGGCCTTGCCGTAGCCGATGCCAACGTTGCCCTGACGATCGCCAGCGACGACCAGCGCGCCGAAGCTGAACGTGCGGCCACCCTTGACCACCTTCGCACAGCGGTAGATGCGGACCAGCGACGATTCAACGCCGCCTTCGTCGCGGTCATTGCCACGGTCGCGGCGCGGGCCACGCGGGCCACCAGGACCGCGACGGCGGTCACGGCCGCCTCGGGATTCCTGTTGCCCACCGCCGGACTGCTGCTGGGGGGCGGCTTCGGTCGCCGGCGCTTCCGTCGCCGGGGCGGCGGCTGCGGGGGCTTCGGTCGGGGTGTTTTGCGGTTCGATCGGGTCGCTCATGTGTTTACTCGTCTCTTAGAACTTCAATCCGCCTTCACGCGCCGCGTCCGCCAGGGCCTTGATGCGGCCATGATAACGCCGACCGTTCCGGTCAAATGCCACCGACGTGATGCCCGCCGCCTTGGCGCGCTCGGCGATCACCTTGCCGACCGCCTTCGCCACATCGACGTTGCCGCCGTTGGGCTTGTCGCCGCGGACGTCCTTCTGAAGGCTCGACGCCGAAACCAGCGTCTTGCCGGCGTAATCATCGATGATCTGCGCCGAAATGTGCTTGTCCGAACGGAACACCGACAGGCGCGGACGCTCCGGCGTGCCGGTGAGGGTCTTGCGGATGCTCCACTTACGCTTCTGCAGCCGCAGGGCTTTTGCTTTATTCTTATCTGCCATTGTTCTTCAACCTCAGAGAACACGCTTCGAATCGTGATCTCAGTTGATTCTCCTGAAATTACTTCGAACCGGCGCCGGCGAACGCCTTGCCCGGCTTGATCTTGACCACTTCGCCTTCGTAGCGAATGCCCTTGCCCTTATACGGCTCAGGCTTGCGGAGCTTGCGGACATTGGCGGCGAAATCGCCGACCTGCTGACGATCGGCCCCGCTGACGACGATGCGGTTGGCCACTTCGCCCTGGCCCGGCTCGACGGCGACCGCGAGGCTCGCCGGAACCGCAACGCGAAGCTGGTTCGCGAAGCCGAGGTTCAGCACCAGTTCCTTGCCCTTCAGCTCCGCCTTGTAGCCGACGCCGCGAACCTCGAGGACCTTCTTGTACCCATCGGTCGCGCCGACAACCATGTTGGCGATCAGCGCCCGAACCAGGCCGTGCAGGGCCTTGCTGGTGCGCTCGTCGTTCGGACGGGTGACGACCACGTCCGTGCCCTTCACTTCGACCTTGATGATCGACGGGACATCGTACGCGAGCTTGCCCTTGGGGCCTTCGACGTTCACGGTCTGGCCGTTGATGGCGACCTTGGCCTTGCCGATGGCGATGGGTTTCTTTCCGATACGGGACATTTCAGTTTCCTTTCCGGTCTGCTCGCGGCGGACGACAGATTCGCGTCCGCCGGCTTCCCGAGATTCATCTGCCTTACGATACCTGGCACAACACTTCGCCGCCGATGTTCGCCTCGCGGGCCTTGCGATCGCTCATGACGCCGCGGCTCGTCGAGATGACGGTGATGCCGAGACCATCGAGCACCTTGGGAAGCTTCTCGACCGAGCTGTACACGCGACGGCCGGGCTTGGAGACGCGGGCGATCTCGTGGATCACGCTCTGGCCGCTGAGGGCGTAGCGAAGCTGAATGCGAACCTGGCTCACCGGCTTGGCTTCGATTTCGTCGAAGCTGTCGATATAGCCTTCGTCCTTCAGGACGTTCAGGATGCCGACGCCGATCTTGCTCTTGGGTACGAACACGTACCGACGGCCGACTCGGTTGGCGTTGCGGATGCGGGTCAACAGGTCCGCGATGGGGTCTTGCATGCTCATCGTTTAATCTCGATTGCCGATTGTCGATTGGCGACTGCCGATTTGACACCTTGCCGACACCAATTGGCAATCGGCAGTTGTCAATTGGCAATCTCTCTTTACCAGCTAGCCTTCTTCAGTCCCGGGATCATGCCTTTCAGCGCCAGTTCGCGGAGCATAATGCGGCTGATCTTGAACTTCCGCAGGTACGCCCGGCTACGGCCGGTGAGCTGACAGCGGTTATTGCTGCGCGTCGGGCTGGCGTCGCGCGGCAGCTTCGCCAGGGCGGCATAGTTGCCCTCCTTCTTCAGCTGACGACGCAGTTCCGCGTACTTCTTAGAAAGCGCCTCGCGACGCTGTTGCTTGGCGATCCAGGCTTTTGTGGCCATATCTTTCGTTCCTGGTTGATAGTTGATAGTTGATAGTTGATCGCGAATTCGATCCCTATCCACCATCAACTAAGAACTATCAACTAATCCTTGACTTTCTCATCCGTCTTGAACGGGAAACCGAACTGCTTCAACAACTCGCGTGAGGCCTTGATGTCCTCGCCGCGCATCACGACGGTGACGTTCATGCCCTGCTGGAAGGTCACGTCCGCGCCGGCGATCTCGGGGAACACGGTCTGCTCGGTGAAACCGAAGTTGTAGTTGCCCTGCTTGTCGAAGCCGTTGTTGCTCACGCCGCGGAAGTCCTTCACCCGGGGGAAGGCCAGCGTGATCATGCGATCGAGGAACTCGTACATGCGGGTTCCGCGGAGCGTGACCTTCAGGCCGGTCTCCATGCCTTCGCGAACCTTGAAGCTCGCGACCGACTTCTTCGCGCGGCAGCGGACCGGCTTCTGGCCGGCGATGATCGCAAGTTCCTTCTCGGCCGTGTCGAGCTTCGCCTTCTCGCCGGCGACCACGGCTTTGCCGAGGCCCATCGAGATGACGATCTTCTCGAGCTTCGGGAGCGCGAGCTTGTTCTTGATGCCCAGCTGCTGCTGCAACGCCGGGACGATCTTCTCGTTGTAGACCTTGTACAGCCGGGCTTCCGGCGCCGGGCCGGCGTCTTCCTCGGACGCGACCTTGAAGCCGGGGCCGGCGTCCTTGCGCGCCTTGGCGGCAGCCTTGGCTGCGGCACCCTTGGCCTTGTTGGCGGCGTCGTTCTTGTTCTTGTCTTCTGCCATGTTTGTATTGCCGATTGCCTATCGCCTATTGCCGATTACGTTCGACTGTCGCCGATCTGCGATCGATCATCTCCACTACGCTTTGCCCAGGACCGTACCGCTCTTCTTCGCCACGCGAACCTTCTGGCCCTCGCGAACTTCGAACTTCACCCGCGTCCCACGGCCGGTTGACGGGTCGACCGGCAGCACGTTGCTCAGGTGGATCGGCGCTTCCTTCTGGATGCGGCCGCCCTGCGGGAAGCGCTGGGACGGCTTCACGTGCTTCCACACGCGATTCACGCCTTCAACGACCACGCGGTTGTCCTTGTTCACGATCCGCAGGACCTTGCCGATCTTGCCCGGCTTGCCGTTCTGAGGACCTTCGTTGCCGGCGATCACCTCGACCAGATCGCCCTTTTTAACTCGCTGTGCCATATTCGTTACCAGTTGATAGTTGAAAGTTGATAGTTGATGGCTATCAACCATCAACTAAGGACTATCTACTTATTCCTCATACCACTTCCGCCGCCAACGAAACGATCTTCATGTAGTTCTTCTCGCGCAGCTCGCGAGCCACGGCGCCGAAGATGCGGGTGCCCTTCGGGTTGCCGTCCTTGTCGATAACGACGGCCGCGTTACGGTCGAAGCGGATGTACGAACCGTCAGGACGAAGCGTAGGCTGCTTGGTGCGAACGATCACGCAGCGGATCTTCTCGCCGTCCTTCACGTCGCCGTTGGGCAGGGCCTTCTTGACGACGCCGATGATGACGTCGCCGATGTAGGCGCTCTTGCGCTTGAACTTGCCCCGCGACGAAGACCCCTTGAGCACCTTGATGCACATCGCGGTCTTGGCGCCGGTGTTGTCGGCGATGTCGACGTATGTTTGTTGCTGAATCATGGCATTTCCGATTGCCGATTTCCAATTGTCGATTTGTCGTGCCGGTCGCTGCCAATCGGCAATTGGCAATCGGCAATCGACAACTACTCTTCTTCCTTCTTAGCACCGCTGGCCTGGGTGATGTCGTCACCCGTATCATGGGTGATCTTCTCCGGGGCCTTGGTGATGATGCGCAGCAACCGATGATGCTTCGTGCGGCTGAACGGCCGCGACTCGGCGATCTCGACCACGTCGCCCTCCCGGGCCTCGCTCTTCTCGTCGTGCACGTGATACACGCTGGTGCGCTTCAGGTACTTGCCGTACTTCTCGTGACGGGTCTGGTACGAAACCTCGACCTTGATCGTCTTGGCGGTCTTGGCGCTGGTGACCTGCCCGATGATCGTTCGGATCTGCGAGCGGGGCTTGGGAGTTTCGGTTGCGGTTGCCATAAGTATTAGCTCGTGTCTCTCGTGGATTACTTCGTTTCCGCCGACGCCTTGGCCGCCGCCAGCTCGCGCTGGTGGAGGACGGTTTTGATCAGCGCGATTTCGCGACGGGTCTTGCCGAGCTGGGTCGGGTCTTCCAGCTTCTCGGTGACCGCCTGGCTGCGAAGGTCGAACAGGTGCTTCTGCTTGCTCGTGAGCAGCTCTTTCAGCACGTCGTCGTTCTTGTCCAGCAGTTCTTTCTTCTCGTTCTTCTTCATGGCGATTCACTCTTCAAGTTAGGCGACCGCATGCTTGCGGGTCACGAAACGGCACTTGATCGGAAGCTTGTGCGCGACGCGGGCGAGACACTTCTTGGCGGTCGCCTCGTCGATGCCGGCGATCTCGAACAGCACCGTGCCGGGCTTGATCACGGCTGCCCAGTACTCGGGTTCGCCTTTACCGGTACCCATACGCACTTCCAGCGGCTTGGCCGACACGGACTTCTGCGGGAAGACGCGGATGAAGAGCCGGCCTTCGCGACGCAGGAAGTGCGACACCGCGACGCGGCAGGCTTCGATCGTGCGGGCCGGAAGCCAGCAGTGATCCAAGGCCATCAGGCCATATTCGCCGAAGGCGACCGTGTTGCCACGGCTCGCGTTGCCGCGCATCTTGCCGCGCTGGCTCTTTCGGTACTGAACTCGTTTGGGCATCAGGGGCATAGTTGCCTCGCAAACTCACAAATTGCCGATTTCCAATTCACACAAACGCCTTTCGCCAACCGGCAATCGCGCCAATCGGCAATCGGCAATCAACTAGCGTCGGATACGACGCAGCGGGCCGCCCACGCGGACGTCGGTATCGAGGACTTCCTCGCCCTTCATCCCGCGGTAGATCCAGACCTTCACGCCGATCGTGCCGAAGGTGGTGTTGGCGACGGCATAGCCGTAGCCGACGTCCGCCTGCAGCGTGGTCAGCGGCACCGATCCGACGGTCGCCTTTTCCGACCGGGCGATTTCCGCCCCGCCGAGACGACCCGACACCTGGATGCGGATGCCCTTGGCGCCCGCGCTCATCGACGCCTCGAGGCGCTGCTTGAGCACGCGGCGGAAGCTGGCGCGCTTCTTCAACTGCTCGCCGACGGCTTCCGCCACCAGCTGCGGGTTGAGGTCGGGATTCTTGATTTCGATCACCTTGATCGGCGCGATCTTGCGGCGGATCAGGTCTTCCAACTCTTCGCGGAGCTTATCCAGTTCGGCGCCCTTCGGCCCGATGACCAGACCCGGACGGGCGGTCTTGAGCGTCACGGTCACCTCTTCACGGGTCCGCTCGACGAGGATGTCGGAGACGGCCGCGAACGGGGGACGGCGGTTCAGCTTGTTGTCGATGTGCTTGCGGACCTGAACGTCTTCGATCAGGAATTCGCCGTACGCCGACTTCGGGGCGAACCAGCGGCTGCGCCAGTCTTCGGTGATGCCGACGCGGAAACCAACAGGATTAACTTTCTGACCCATGTTCTTCTCGCTCGCTTGTTATGACTGCCGCTCGTCGACGCTCACGACCAGATGGCTGGTCCGCTTCATGATGTTGTACGCCTTGCCGCGGTCCTTCGGCTGGAACCGCTTGATCGTCGGGCCGGCATCGACGCGGGCCTCGCTGACGAACAGGGCGTTCTGGCCGGGAGCGGTCTCGCGTTCCTGGTAGTTCGCGACGGCGCTCTTGATGACCTTGGCGATGTAGACCGCCGCACGCTTCTTGGAGAACTGGAGCATGCCCAGCGCGTCGTCGACGTCGCGGCCGCGAACCAGATCCATCACCAGCCGCGCCTTACGCGGGGCGATGCGGGCGAAATTGTGTTTTGCTGTGTAAGCCATTGGAAACTCAATTCTGAATTCTGAATTCTGAACTCTGAGATTCAGCATTCATCACTTGCCGTCCTTCTTGGCACCCGAGTGCCCGCGGAACGAGCGGGTCGGCGCGAACTCGCCCAGCTTGTGGCCGACCATGTCTTCGGTCACAAAAACGCGGATGAACTTGTTCCCGTTGTGAACTTCGAAGTTGTGGCCGACGAACTCCGGGATGATCGTGCAAGCACGAGCCCAGGTCTTCAGCACCTGCTTCGCCTTCCGCTCGTTCAGCGTGTTCACACGCACGAACAGCTTCTCGTCGACGTACGGGCCTTTTTTGCTGCTTCTGCTCATAGTAGTTGCCAGTTGCTAGTTGCCAGTTGCCAGGCAATGCCTCATCACTTACACATTCACCGTTTGCGGACGCTGCTGGAACCGGCCGAACTTGCGGCGGCGGAGGATGAGCTTTTCGCTCGCCTTGCCGCTGCGGCGGGTGATGCCGCCCTTGGCGGGCACGCCCGTCTTGCTGACCGGGTGACGGCCGCCGTTGGCGCGACCTTCACCACCGCCCATCGGGTGGTCGATCGGGTTCATCGCCTTGGCACGGGTGTGCGGGCGAATGCCACGGTGACGGTTACGGCCGGCCTTGCCGATCGTGACGTTCATCCAGTCGCTGTTGCCGAGCACGCCGATCGTCGCGCGGCACTTGCTCTTCACCCGGCGGATTTCGCCGCTGGGCAGCGTGATGACGACGTAGTCGCCTTCCTTCGAGTTCAGCCGCGCCGCGAGGCCGGCCGAACGGACGAGCTTGCCGCCCTGCCCGGGGTTCATCTCGACGTTGTGAATTTCAAGGCCGACCGGGATGTTCGCCAACGGCATCGCGTTGCCGATGTCCGGGGTGGCGTCCGGGCCGCTGACGACCTTCGCGCCGACAACCAAGCCGTTCGGGGCCAGGATGTAGGCCTTCTCGCCATCGGTGTACTCGATCAGGGCGATGAAGACGCTGCGGTTCGGATCGTATTCGATCGCCTTCACTTCGGCGACGACGCCGTCCTTCTGACGCTTGAAATCGATCAGGCGATACAACTGCTTGTTGCCGCCGCCGTGGTGCTTGGCGGTGATGACGCCGTGATGGTTGCGGCCGCTCGGGCGCTTCTGGCCGACGACCAGCGACTTCTCCGGCTTGAACTTCGTCAAGACCTTCTTGTAGTCGATGACCGAACCTTGACGACGGCCGGCGGATGTCGGGTTGTATTTCTTGATTGCCATCTTAACTCAGTTGCCAGTTGCCAGTTGTCAGTTGCCAGATAAATAAACCCGGCCGCTGACCACTCACCGCTGACCACGCTCCATTTAGAACAACTCGATCTTCGAATCCTCGGCCAGCTTCACGATGGCGCGCTTCACGCTCGTGCCGATCGCGTAGCCCGTCTTCGTCCGCCGGGCCTTGCCCTTGCGGGTCAGCGTGCGGACGTCGGCGACCTTTACCTTGTACAGTTCTTCGATCGCCCCCTTGATCGCGATCTTGTCCGCCTTCGGGTGAACGTGGAACGAATAGGTGTTCCGGGCGTTCGCCAGGCGGGTGGTCTTTTCCGTGATCAGGGGCTTGATGATGACTTTCGTAGATTCCATGGTGGTATCTCCCACTCGCTTACGCGAGCAGCGCCTCCAGGCCCGACTTGGTGATGAGCACCGTGCGGTTGCGAAGGATGTCCCAGGCGTTGAGCTGGGCGACGGTCGTCAGGCGGGTGCTGGCGATGTTGCGGCTGGCGCGGGCGACGGTGTCGGTCTTGCTGTCCAGCGCCACCAGAACGGTGCGCTCGATGCCCAGCTTGCTTAGCACGCCGGCGAACAGCTTGGTTTTCGGTTCGGAGAGGTTGAACTGATCGACAACCTTGAGCTGGTTGTCCTTGATCTTCGAGAGGATCGCGTTGTTGCGAGCGAGACGGCGGGCCTTCTTCGGGAGGTCGAGCGACCAGTCTTTCGGCCGCTTCTGCTTGGCGTGACCGCCGCCGACCTTAACCGGGTTGCGGATGCCGCCGGTACGGGCGTTGCCGGTGCCCTTTTGCTTGTACAACTTGCGGGTCGAACCGGCGACCTCGCCGCGGGCCTGCGTCTGAACGGTGCCCTGACGCTTGTTCGCGTGGTAGTACACCAGCGCCTGCTTCAGCAGCGGCGCGTTGATCTCGCCGCCGAGCTTCTGCTCGTCGACCGAGACGGTGCCGACCTGGGCACCTTCGATATTGAATACGGGGACTTCGATCATGATGACGGTTACCAGTTCCTAGTTGCCAGTTGCCAGCCCTAAAACCGAGCCAGGGTCAGCCGCATGTCCGCCTTTCGGCGACCGCAACTGACCACTGGCAACTATCCAGCCTTCTTTTCTCTCGCCGTGACGCTCTTGCGGACGTACACCAGCGAGCCGTTAGCGCCCGGAAGCGGACCCTTGATCAGCAGGACGCCGTTTTCGGCATCGATGCGAACCAGCGGGTGATTGCGGGAGGTCACGCGTTCATCGCCCATGTGACCGGCCATCTTCAGGCCCTTTTTGGGCTTGCCGCTGTGACCACGGTTGGTCGCGAACGACGCGATCGAACCGCGTGAACGGTGCTTGCGTTCGGTGCCGTGCGAGGCGCACATGCCGCCGAAGTTGTGGCGCTTCATGACGCCGGCGAAGCCCTTGCCCTTGCTCACGCCGACGACGTCGACGTACTGCACGCCGTCGAACTCGCCGACGGTGACCTGATCGCCGAGCTTCTTGTCGCTCGGGTCCTTCAGGCGTACTTCGCGGTAGAATCGCTGGGGCTGGGCGCTCGCCTTGGCGGCGTGGCCGATGAGCGGGATCGTGCTGTACTTGCCTTTGATCGACTCGAAGCCGAGCTGAACGGCGTTATAGCCGTCCTTGCCGTCGGCGGTCTTCACCTGGGTGACCACACACGGGCCAGCCTGAACGACGGTCACGGGCACAATTGCGCCCTTCTCGTCGTATACCCGGGTCATGCCGACCTTGCGGCCAAGAATTGCTGGTGTCATTCGCTTTCGAGCAGAGCAGGCCTGACACAACGCCAGGTCTGATACCCGTCCTGAAAAGGACAAAAAATCTCCCCCGGATCGCAACCCCGTCTTTCGACGGCGTCTCGGGTTCTTGGATGAACCCTGCGTCCGGGCGAACTAAAAAGCCCCGGCGATTACTCGCTGGAGCCTTACATGTACAAGACTTACGCCTTGATCTTCACAAACACGCCGGCCGGCACAACGAGGCGATTGAGGGCCTCAATGGTACGGGCATTGGCTTCGAAAATATCGATGATCCGCTTGTGCGTACGCATTTCGAACTGCTCGCGCGACTTCTTATCGATGTGCGGCGAACGCAGAACCGTGTAACGCTCCACGCGGGTCGGAAGAGGAACCGGACCGCAAACGCGTGCGTTGGTGCGCTTCGCGTTTTCCACGATCTCCTTGGCGGACTGGTCGAGAGCTCGGTTGTCGTAGGCTTCCAGACGAATACGAATGCGCTCACCAGTCATCACTACACCTGTCCAATCTTCCGATTTTCACTTGTTTCCGAGCGTCCGGCACCTTCGATGTCCAGACGTTGTTCGGCCCCCTTCGTTCAGGGGAGTCGGGCAATATAGCAAGTCGGGGTGGAACGTCAAGCCGTCATTCACCTTTACGATCCACCTCATTCCCGGACGCTGCCGCTCCCGCGTCAACACTCGAGATCGCCGTCGGGATGACGAGCTGTTTAACGAGGGCAACGGTGCGTTCCTTTAGACCGGCGAACTGAATCGCGGATTCGCTCGAAAACGCGACGTCCTTCCCCTCAAATGGGTCGGCCTTCTTTCCAGCAGCGGCGGGCCCATGATGACCGTGGCCCGAGCCGCCGGATATCGTCATCCGGTGCAGATCCTGGGCGCTGATGTTCAGGAACATCCCGATCACGAGAACGCGTTCTTTGGATTCCAGCGCCCGCTCGATCGCGGGGATGGCCTTGGCCTGATAACGCTGTCCCACCCCGACGTTCGCCCAGTCAGCGTAAGCGATGCCGGTCTTTCCGCAAATCTGGCTGGCCGTCCGTCTCATCAGTTCATCGATCGCCGGCTGGTGAAGCGGATCGCCGTGCACCAGGAGGACGACGGCCTCCTTCTCGGGCTGTTTCGACAGCTTTTGTGCCTGTTCGAGCGCGAACTGGGGCAGGATGTCTCCCTCGGAGAGGGTCGGCCCGATGACGAGCGGCACTTTCAGCCCGGCCAGCTTCCCGCCTTCTTCACGGATGGTCTTGAGGGCCGCGGGCGACGACCGCACGCCCAGCACGGTCGGCAGGTCGTCTTCAGAATGGGCGGACGGCGCGATGAACAGCGGAAGCACGACGATCCGCGTGCAGCCGGCCGCCTGGAGGTCGTCGATCGCGGACGGGAGGTCCGGCTGGGCGAATTCCAGCAGCGCGGTGCGGCTCTCGCCCACCAGCCCGGCGGACTTGGCGGCGTCGCCGACCGAGGCGCCGAACTGCATAACCGGTTCATTCCACGCGGTATCCGGCGATCCGTGCGCCGCGAGCAATAGCCCCACCTTCTCCTCCCCCGCCACCGACGACGATGCGATCCCCGCGATGCAGGTCATTCCCACCAATGCCGCAAGCGACCGCCGCACCCAATGGCCGGTTCGAAAAGACGTGTTGCACTGACCTATTACCAACGATGACAAAATGCCGCTTACCATGACTGTAAAACCCTTTCGATAAATCGCTTATGCAAGAGTCAACAAACCGACCTGGTTCGTTGATGGGCAATTTATTGAGAATGAGTCTCACACTCAACAATCAAAAGACTTTTTAGTCATCTTTTTACTGTCGCTTTGTGCCGCAGTTCACATGGGGGTGTTATGGCGAGACGTAATTCGGATCGCCCTTTTCCGCCGCAGGATTGCTCCAGCGGGTCATGTCGCGCATGTCGTCGAGGCTGAGCAACTCCGCGTGCCCGTCCAATAGCGCGACGGCCACCTTCTTATTGCAACGCGGATGGACGTAGCCCCAGTCCGCGGGGCTGGCGGAGTCATGATAACTGGCGGTGCTCCAGCGAACCGGCGCGTTCCATCGATGGCCGGCCGCGTCGTAGGACTGGTAGATCGGCGGCTTGAGATACCAGTGGCCGTGCACGAAGTCTCCGCCGTCGGCGCTGAGCGAACCATAGGCGTCCGAAGGCGAGGTTCCCCCCGGCGAGCGGGCGGAGGCGAACACGATCCGCCGGGTCGCCTCCCGCACCTTCGTGATGCGCGAGCACCATCCCTCGGCGTTGGTCTGACCGTTCGTCCCTCCCGGCCCGGTGAACTCGCCGCCGAGGTGATACATGTTCAGACCGAAACTGGGGAACAGCGACGCGATGTAGTTCCACATATCCGTGTTCTCGGCGTTGGGGCTGAGCAGCTGCCTTGCGCGCTCATCGATGTAGAGCGCCTTGATCATCCGATACCGGTCGTGCGCCAGCAGATGCCACGGCCATCGCGTGTCTGCCTGAAACGCTACCGGACGCCCGTAGTTGTCGTGAACCTTCCCGTACAGCGGCGAGTGCCCCACGAGCAGCGCGCCGCGATGATCGGCGCTGTATCGAAGATAGGCGATCATCGCCTGGCGGATGTCGGACATCTCCTTCGTCGCGCGCGCCTGCCGCCGCACGACGCCGATCGTCGGCAGCAGGATCGAGATGAGGATGCCGATGATGCCGATCACCACCAGCAGTTCGACCAACGTGAACGCCGGGCGTCGAAGCGGTCCCCGCCGAGCGTCGGATGCGTTGTTCATGTGATGCTCCCGTGTGTGCGATAAAGCCCGCCGCATCCCTTCCGGAATGCGGCGGGCGGAACCTGCCGATCACAAAAGGATCAGCGACGGCGACGGCGGCGAAGTGCCATCAATCCCGTGGCGGCGAGCATGCCGATCGTGGCCGGCTCTGGAACCGCGGTGAACGTGTCCGACTGATCCAGGCGCAGCGAGTAAAGCTGCGCGTGCTGCACGCCGGTGAACGACACGCTGAACGACGTGATCGGGTCGGAGATGTCCGACAGGTCCCACTGCAGCAGGCGAGTGTTGATGTAGACCGCCTCGTCACCCGTGGGCATGGCGACGGTGCCGTTATAAAAACGCTCGATGAACAAAGAGGTGGCGGGCCTGAGCTGCTGGCTGCCGCCGTTGTAGTTCAGCACCGGCAAAACGCTGTCCGGATCGCCCGCGTCGGGCTGGTACAGATCGTACGTCCAGGCCTCGCCGATCTGGAGCTGGAACACGACGTTCGCCAACCCCTCGACCGGCGTGCTGTCGGTGACCGCCAGCGTCCCGCCGTTGTTGTTGACGGCGCCGGAGAAGCCGCCGTAGTAGATCGACCCGCTCGCCGGGTACGGGCCACCGCCGGTTCCGTTGGACACCTTGATCAACTGGGCGTCGCCGCCGATGTTGGATTCGATCGGGTTCGGCCAGGCGCCCGTGCCCGGAAAGCCCGGGAAGCCCGTGACAGGCGGATTCGTCAGGGCGGTGAAGACGTCGTTCTGCGTCGTGCCCGACAGGTTCGGCTCGACCAATGCCTCGCCGACGACGAACGTCTGCGACAACGACGTCGCGGACATCGCGGCGCCCAGGACAACCACATACAAAGGATTTGCAAATCTCATCTTACGTTAACTCCATCATTGACGGCCGGCGGCGCGAAGGCCGGTCGGCCGGCGTAGAAAACTCCCCCCCGGAAAACACACGTTGGTGGTGGACACTTTCTCCGTTTCCGAAACAGCATTCGCACGTTCGCCGGCAGCCTCCTTTGCGACCCGAAAAGTCGGGGCGCGGGGTACAAAGATCGGTTGGGCGGCCGCCGACATGCGCCCCGCCCAGGCCACGTGAATGACCCAGGCGCCAGAGGACGCCGACGTGTCGCCGCCGACCGCTGTTGCATGCAGCGGAACGGCGCTGGCAGGCGAGGCCAGATCACGACCACGCCGCCCAACCGATTGCTCAGGGATCAACTAAGGGATTCGTCGCTTGCAGCAGAACGCTGCGCGGGAGATAATGCTTCCCGTGCGACGACTCCAACAGTTGTCGCCAACCTCGGCCGTCGGATGCACTTTTCCAGAGGACTCCGACGGCCATTTTATTTTTAAGTCCACTGTTGAGACTCAATCTCATCTATATCGCGCTGCGTCCGTCTGTCAAGTCAGGATTGTCTGACCATGAGGAGGGGGAGACAGACAGGCGAGACTTCGCAAAGAGTATTTGACGCGCGCCAACAGCGGCGCTTGGCGGCCGCTGAAACATCCTGCTTATCCGTAAATCCCCAGCGTTTTTACGGGTGAAAACACGATTGACGCCAAACAATCAAATACCTAACATATCATAAACAAGCTCATCCTTTTTCTCCTGCTCTTTGGCATCTCAATCATCCCTCGAAAAACGGAGCGGCCCGCGCGATTCGAATTCGTAGCCAGCATGCCCCTTTCATGGACAACAGGGATATGAACAAACGAACCCAATTCCGCTGTTCCGCATTGGTGCCTTTTTTGGCCGAACGAACCCAATTCAGCGGCTTTGATAGCAAGATGCGTTTTTGCCAAACGAACCCAATTTTCCTGTAAACTCTTATGGAATAATCATTAATACGCACACATGAAA
>JBBCIV010000129.1:0-15208 GCA_037189665.1 Phycisphaerae bacterium
CGGCCGAATCGACACGTCGCTCTCGCCCGGCCGCCACGCTACGCCGCCTTCATTGCCGTTCTGAAGCTGCTGCGATTTTGCCGCACCCCGCGCCACGGCGTCGTTGGCCTGATCGATCCCGCTGTCGCCTGGAAAGCGGATGAGCGTCGGATCGACCGTTGACCAGTTCGGATCGCCGGCAATCCCGCGTTCATTCCCGATCCAGCGGACCGTCGATCCGCCGTCGCCGAAGACCACCGCGTTGGGCTGGAGCTTGGCGCAAGTGCCGAAATAGGCGTCCCAGTCGTACTCCTGCTTCTTGCCGTTGGGGCCCTCGGCGCAGGCGCCGTCGAACCAGATTTCGCACAGTTCGCCGTACTGGGTGAGCAGTTCGGCCAACTGCGAAAGGTAAACCTTGTTGTAGGCAGGCGAATCGCCGTAGCTCGGATGATTTCGGTCCCACGGGCTCAGGTACAGCCCGACCTTCAACCCGTGCGAACGGCAGGCATCGACGAACTCGCGGACGAGGTCGCCCTTGCCCTCTTTCCAAGGCGACGATTTGACCGAGTGATCGGTCGTCTTCGTCGGCCAGAGGCAGAAGCCATCGTGGTGCTTGGCGGTGAGGACCAGATGATGCGCCCCCGCCTCCTTCGCCGCCTGCGCCCACTGATTGGGGTTGAGCGACGTCGGATTGAAGATCGCCGGCGACTCTTTTCCATCCCCCCACTCCCGGCCGGTGAACGTGTTCACGCCGAAGTGGACGAACAGCGCAAACTCCCCCCGCTGCCACGTCACTTGCGCCGCCGACGGAATCGCGCCGTGGGACTGAATACCGCTGGGAATCTCGAATCGCATTGTCGTCCTCACTCAAAACTAATTCGAATAAGTATAGAGGCTTCTGGCGTAACTGCGAAGGATGACAAGTTCGCCGCAATCTCACGCCGTCGGCTTGTTTTCCGGCAAGTGGGGCTCGTTCAACTGCACCGGCGTTCCCTTCTTGCGGAGCTTCAGGTTCAGCAACTCCACGCCGATCGAGAACGCCATCGCAAAGTAAATGTAGCCCTTGGGAATATGCCGGTGCGTCGCATCGACGATCAGCACCACGCCCACGAGGATGAGAAAGCTGAACGCCAGCATCTTGACTGTGGGATGGTTGTTTACAAACCGGCTGATCGGCCCTGCAGCAAAGAGCATCACGCCCACCGCGATGACGACCGCCGTCACCATGATGATGAGCTGCGCCCGCTGGTCGCCGGCCGGGTTCTGCACCATGCCGATGGCGGTGATCACGCTGTCGAGACTGAAAACGATGTCGAGGACCAGGATCTGGACGATCACGTTGGCGAACGAAATGCCCGCCTTGCCTTCGTGGGCGTGCTCATCGCCTTCCAGCTTGGCATGAATTTCGGTCACGCTTTTGTAGATGAGGAACAGGCCGCCAACCAGCAGAATGACGTCGCGCCAGTTGAACGGGGCGACCCCTTTAGTCACCGGATCGGCGCCGAGGAGGGGCTTCAACAGGTCGCCGATGAACGGCACGGGCGTCGTGAGGCTCATGATCCAACTGATGCCCAGCAGCATCAGGATTCGCAGGATCATCGCCAGCGCCAGCCCCAGCGTGCGGGCCTTGGTCTGCTGGTGCCTGGGCAGCTTGTCCGCCAGCACCGAGATGAAAATGATATTATCGATGCCCAGGACGATCTCGAGGATCGTGAGCGTGAGCAACGCGATGATCGCCGCGCCAGACCAGAGCGAGGTGATCGCCCCGGTATCGCCGGCCGCAAGAATGTCGAACATAAGTGGAACCTTCCCGATTTGGTGAATTCAGCCGCGAATGGTAAATCCCTTCCACGGAAGTGGAAAGGCGCGCTCCTGAACGCGCTCGGCCGTAGGCTTTTTCACGTGGAGGGATAGAATACGCCGGCCCATGCTGGATACGTTGTTGAAACCTTCGGAGATTTTGGAAGACGTCTGGGCTCGACTTCTGGCCGGAAAGTCCGACGTCGCCCACCCCTTTCACACCGCCGCCGTCGCGTCGATTAACGAATTAGAAGGGGTGACGGTCCGAACCGTAGTGCTCCGAAAAGTGGACGTTGAATCGAGGCTGCTTTATTTCCACACCGACCGCCGCAGCCCCAAGTTCGCCGATCTCCTCCACGACCCCGCCGCCGGCTGGGCGTTTTATGACCCCCAGGCCCGGCTTCAGGTCCGCCTGCGAACCTCTGCCACGCTTCATACAAAGGACGCGATCGCCCACGAGCAATGGGTGGGCCTACCCGCCCAAACGCAGGAGATGTACCGCTCGCCCGTCGCGCCCGGCGAAGTGCTGAGCCAGATGACGCCTCCGCCGCCCCTGCCCGGCGTCGACGGACGGGATAACTTCGCCGTCATCGTCTGCAGCATCGAATCCATCGACTGGCTTTACCTCCACCCGGACGGACATCGGCGAATCCGCTTCACCTGGGTGGAGAACGAGCCCAAGGCGGAATGGCTCGCGCCTTAACGACGCGCCGCCCGCAACCCCGCCCGCCAATCAGACCAACTTATCGCCAGTCGGCGCAACGGCTATTCCAGCTTAACATCCCGCAACCTCGGCGGTATGACTCAATGAGCTTGGCGGATGGGCGCTGTTGATGATCGCAAGTCTGGTGAATTCTCAAACGTCCGCATCCGTACCAGAGGGGAGGACCGGAATGACGTGGACCTGGGGGCTGCGGGCCGCTTGGATCGTCGCTCAAACGGCGATGGTGCTCGCGTTGTCGTACGGGTTGTTTTTCTTCTCGGCCCACGCGTTTTCGCAAAACAACCGCTTTCCGGTTTACTACCACCCCGACGAAGGCACGAAGGCCGACCAATTGATCGGCAATCATCGGAACTTCAACCATCCGCAACTGATGCTCGAGGCCGCGATCTGGCTGGCGGACGCGCGCGGGATCGATCTTGAACAGTTGCAAAGCGAACGCCGTTTCCGGCGCGACGGAATGCACCAGGAACTGGTCTTCCTCGGCCGCGATACGTCGGCGTACCTGTCGGCGGGCGCGGTGGTGCTGCTGGCGTGGGCGGGCTTGTTCGCCGCCGGCTGGGCGGGGTTTACGCTGACGGGGATCGCGGCGGCGCTGTGTCCGGCGCTCCTGGCGCACTCGCGATATTTCAAGGAAGAACCCTCCCTCTGCCTGGGCGTGGCGGCGGTGGTGTGCGTGGCGGCGTTGATCTGCCGGCGAAGCCACTGGTCAGCCCAATTGCTGCTCGCCCCCTTGATGGGCGCAGCGGTGGCGCTGGCGGCGTCGGGGAAGTATGCGGGCGTGATCATGATCATCCCCGGCGTGCTGGCGATCATCACGGCCAACTTCCGCCGCTGGTGGATCATCCCGATCTGCCTGGCGCTGCTCGGCTATGCCGGCTGGGACGTGTGGCAGCGGATTAACTGGCGGGCGGTCGAGCAGTGGGACCAGTTTACTGAAACCTTCGAGGCCGAAAAACGCCACGCGCTGACCGAGCACGCCGGCGTGACGATGGACAAGCCGAACGACTTCTTCGTTCGCGGCATCCTCAGCGAAGCGATGCCCCACGTGCTCTGGCTGTCGGCGGCGGCGCCGGTCGGACTGCTGTTGATGCGCAGGCGCGCGGTTTACCAGCGGCTCGCGTCCCCGCCGAGTTCGTACTACCAGCGTGAGCGTCTGAGCCTCCCCGATCCTGCCGCGCCCAGGCAGCCGTGGATTGCCAAGCGTTTGAAGTATCGCCACGAAACGCCGCTATTCGCGATCTGGCTTGGGCTGACGGTGATCATCTACGTGGTCGCCGTCTCCTATTCCGCGATCCCGTTCTACCGCTACATCCTGCCGGCCACGCTGCTCCTGTACGTCTTCGCGGCGCTGGGCGTCGTCTGGCTGACGAACCTGATCGACAAACCGCAATGGCGGCACGCCGCCCTCGGAGCGGCAATCGTCGCGCTGGCGTTCGCGCAGGCCGGGCGGTTCCGCAACTATGACCGGCAGTTCGCCATCGGCAGCCAGAACCTGCTGGTGGACTGGATCAACCGAAATATCCCCCGCGGCACGCCGATCGTGGCGGACGGATACACGGAGTTGAACCGCGGCATGTTCAACCAAACGCGCGCGCAGGTCATCCGTGGGCGGTTCGCGTCCGACATGGGCACGCTCGACAGCCTGCGGGCACGAGGAGTGAAGTACGTGGCGGTAGCGGGGACGAGCTACGAGCGTTTCCTCGACCCTGCCACCATGCAGGCCGAGGGGAGCGGCGAAAACTTCGACCGACATCAGCGGTTCTACCGCGAATTGTTCGACAACTACCCAGTCGTGTGGGCCCGCAACGCCGAATACCCGATGCACGTGTTCAACAACCCCGACATCACCCTCTTCCGCATCGCCCCCACCGGCGGCCCGCCTGAACGGCGCGAGCAACGGCAACGCCGGTATTGGTGGTAAGCCAGGACCATATAGAGATAGGCTGTCCTGCTCCCCTACTTGCCCCGCCAGAAATACGACCTGCTGTCTAGCTGCTGTGACAAGGCTCTCCGCACCACGTCAACTCCGAACTTCACTCTTGCTTCTTCAACATCCCATAGGCCAGAAGTGGGCGTGGGCGACGTTTCAGGCCGGAAATGGACGAAAATCATCGTTTGCCTTCCATTCGTTACCGCGAGAAGCAAAATGGTTCGATCCCCTTCGTTCAACAATACCGCCTTCTCGCGAATCGCATGCTGAATGGGAGAATCGTTGTGTGATGCGTTATCGTTCTGCGCTTTCGGTTTATGAAACTTGTTGATCTCGTGTGATAGGTAACGGTCAACCCATTTTCCCAGATCACCTGTGCGATACCAATAGCCACTCCATAACCAGTAGGCAATTGCCCCCACTAACAAACATGCCAGTATGGGCAAAATCATTCGGCGTTCCCACACGAGATACGCCTCAAAGCGGCCCACAGGGTGATGCGCTTGATAGCCAAGTTTTTCAGGGGATGGCACGTGCGTCTCTCGGTGCGGTATTAATCAGGTAATGTGATAAGAATGTACCTGACTCGTAATAAGGATTAACGCGGACTGCATTCTCTTCATTTTCCTTGTCAGTCCAGTCCCACAGGTTAGTAACAGGATTTAGTGCCTGGGTCGCGTAGTGATAGTCGAGCCCTTCCCATACGGACCTGTGGTACGCGATTATGGTATGCCACCCGCCGGGTATTACGGAGTTAGAATAACTTCGATAACCCTGAACTGGTGCATCAGGATCATATAACATGGCCTCAAGAACTCGCTTCATCATCGGAGCATCACGAAGAAGATCGTCGAGTGTAATACTGTCATAATCTTCTTCGCTAAACAATCCATGCTCAATCGCAAAAGGCAACGTAGCGCTTTGGAAACTATTCATCCTAGATGCGCCGGTCGAATTAAAAGCCCATGATTGGCAGTTGTCATTCGACTCTCGTTCAGGATCGTATCCTGCTGCACGCGTATCATGCGCAAGCGTATTCATTGGCGCAGCCGCTGGATAAAGCGATACTGGGCGCATTGGCCCGACGTCGTCATCATCGAGGTAATTCCTGGCGAATCCGACGTCATGCTGATGCCAGAAGCGAAACTCGTATGGGTCAGGGAACAAGACTTGGCGGTAGTCGCCGTCAAGCAACGTAATCTCTATTGTCTCGCTAAACTCAATGTCTGAATCGTCGATCGGATTGAAGGTGATCGATGCTAACAGCTGGTTGGCGGGAATTGTCACCTCGTTCGGCAATATTGTGTAATCTTGACCCGCAGTAGCTGTGCCGCCAACACTAAACTTGACGACAAGTGGTTGATCTATTGGCCAACTGTCCTCAGTACGACTAAAAATGAATTTGACCCCTCTGCCGTTCTCGGTCCCATGCCCATCTGCTCCAACCCACACGTCGGGCAGGGACTCGCGATAGTCAGCTTGGACGATCCAGTAAAAATCGTCGTAGTCCCGGTCAATCGAATCCTTGCTGTCTTCGATTGAAATAAGTTTTGTGTCCTCCGACACGCCCACCTTAAACCCACCATTATTGTTCGCATAACCCGCGACCTGACTGGCGATCTCTCCTGCTGTTCCGATACGGAAGTAGGAGCTAATCGGGAACGTGTGTGCGACAATCTCGGTGCTGCCCTCAAGCTCACGATGCGTATCAAACGTCAGCGGCGTCTGTGCGGTCTTGTCGGCATTGAGGCTGGTCGCGTACTGCCACACCGCCGTTTGCCAGCTTGTGGCGTAGATGTACTTGCTTTTGCGAACGTCGCCATTGGCGCGGAACTCCTGCCAGATGCCGATTTCCTTGTTGACGATGTCCCACCCGGCTTCGCCCTTGGCCGCGTTGCCGATGGTGAGTTGGTACCAGCCGCTGGTGTCCTCGTTGAGCGTCGTTGCGGTGACGATGTTGGCGGACCGCAGGCTTTCGCCGGTGGAGGTGACCGCGCTGACGCGGTACGTGGTCGCGTGGCCGACGACGAGATTGTCGATCACCGCGTTCGTGTGGTTCGCCGGCACGTACACGCCGCGACGCCAGCCGAGGCGCGTCCAGCGATCGACGCGGTAGTAGGCTTCGGCGTCGGTGTTGTCGTCCCAATTGAGGTGGATCGTCTGTCCGCCCCACACTTCGGCTTCCAGCCGCGTCGGCGGCGAGAAGTTGCTGGTCCGCACGAGCAGCGGCGAGCCGCCTTCGCCCTTCACTTCTAGCGAATAGGTCCCTTTGGGAAGCGGTCGCGAAATAGAAGCGCCGCTGGTGAGCGGCAAGCCATTTCGTTTCAGCGTGAGGTTGCCTTTGTGCGCAATCGCATCAACCGTGGTCGGTTTGGCGAGCGTAAAGCTGTAAGTGTTAGCGCCGTTGGGAATCGCGAACTCCTGGCGATACGCCAGCGGCAATTCCCCCATCGCGATGGTGGCGAGGAGTTGGCGCTGTTCGAGCGTTTCGACCGCAGCGCGGACGAAGGATTCCGAAAACGGAGCATCGGACTGAGAACGCGCGTAGTTGGAACGAAGCTGCATGGAATTCTCCCGCCTGAGAAAGTGATCCTCGTCGCACCCCTATCGCGGCCCTCCCCGCGACTCGGCGACGTTCGTGAGCAACGATATCCATCGACGAAGGCGCATCAATCGTAAAACTGGTTTCGGGCGTGGGTGCGACGATATCGCGCGGGACTGGCCGCACGCTCATCAAGCTGTGTGTGCGCGGCGGCTGTTTTCGCCGCCTCGTCAGGTCGTGTGCCGGCGCGTACACTGTGCGACTCGCATGCAGCAATGGCTCACGATGACGGCGGCCCTGATTCCGGCGTTCGGGATCATCCTGATAGGCGTAATTGCGCGGCGGATCAACTGGCTGACCGAGGAGGCCGACCGCACGCTGATCAAGCTGTGCGTGCGGCTGCTGTTCCCGTGCTTCATCCTGATCCAGATGAACCGCAGCGAATGGCCGAGCGGCATCGACGGCATGCTCGTGCCGCCGCTGGTGGGATTCGGGCTGACGGCATTGGGCTTCGTCGTCTGCTGGCTGCTGGTTCGCCCGCTGGGCACACAACTGGGCATGCCGACGCCGGTGCACCGCCGGACGTTCGTCCTCTGCGCCGGGATGTTCAACTACGGCTACCTGCCGATCCCGCTCGTCCAACAGCTTTTCCCGAAAGGCTCGCCCGAACTGCCGACGCTGCTGATGCACAACGTCGGCGTGGAGGTGGCGATGTGGACGCTGGGCATCCTCATCCTGGCGGGCAAGCTGACCAAGCGCTGGTGGGCGGGCATTTTAAACCCCGTCGTCCTCGCAATCGCGGCGGCGATCCTCTTGAAGCTCACCGGCGCGTGGGCAATGCTTGAACTGAACGCCCGGCCGGTGGTGTCCCTGGTCGATTCGATCGGGCAATGCGCGATCCCGTTATCCCTGCTGCTGAGCGGTGCAACCATCGCCGACGTGTGGCGCGAGGCCAGCTTCAAACAAGGCTGGGGCGTTCTCGGCAGCAGCGCGATCCTGCGCCTCGGCGTGCTGCCGGCGCTCTTTATCGCCATCGCGGCGATCCTGCCGTTCAACCCGGCGCTGAAGAACGTCATCGCGATCCAGGCCGCGATGCCGGCGGCGGTGTTTCCGATCATCCTGTCCCGGCACTACGGCGGCGACGCTCCGACGGCGGTGCGGGTGGTGCTGATCACCCACTTCGTCGGGCTCGTCACCGCGCCGATTTGGCTGGCCATCGGGCTGTCCGGCGGCTGAATCAACTGCCTGAGACGCCTCGCACCTGTTACACTGACGTGATGCCACTGCAGGAAATCGACGCCGCCATTTCGGCCTGGACAAGCGGACTGGGCGCTCCCGCCGAGCATCTCTTTCGCCTTTCCGTCGCGGCGCTGTGCGGCGGATTGATCGGCCTGGAACGCGAAATCCGCGGACGCCAGGCGGGCTTCCGAACCAATCTTCTCGTCTGCGTCGGGTCGGCGATGGTGATGGTCGTCTCGATTTCGCTCGCAACCACCAACTGGCCCTCCCACAATACCATCGGCGTGCAGACCAACACCGATCCCGGCCGCATCGCGTACGGCGTGATGGGCGGCATCGGCTTTCTGGGCGCGGGGACGATCATCCACAACAAGGGCTCCATCCGCGGCCTGACGACCGCCGCGGCGCTCTGGTGCGTGGCAGCGATTGGGCTGGGCGCTGGGCTTGGGCTCTACGTCACTACCTTGCTGGCCACGCTGATCGTCGTCGCGGTGCTGTGGGTGTTGAACTACGTGGAAGACGCCGTCCCGCACATGCGGTATCGGTCGCTGGTGGTGAAGATCAAGTGGTGCCCTCAATGTGCGTCGGAGGCGGTCAAGCTCATCCAGTCCCGCCAGGTGCAGGTCATCGACACCAGCATCGACCGGCGTGATTGCGAGGCGGGATACGCGCTGCTGACGATGAACATCGGCTTCACCAACAAAGCCCGCTACCTGGAACTCGAGCGGGAACTGGCCGCGTCTGCCGAAGTTGAGTTGATCGCCACGCGCGAAACGTCGGTGTAAGGTCAGCGGCCGTTGCCACGGCGGTCGGTGCGGAGGATGCTCAACGCCCCGTCCAAGTCGAGCCCGTAGGCCAGAAGCGCGACGACCATCTCCGCCACCACGATCCACACGCGGAGCACCAGCGCCAGCAACCCGCAGAACGCCGCCAGCGCATCGGGGCTGAAATCATGCCGCGAGCTGGCAGGCAGCGCCAGCATCAGCAGCGACATGAACACCGCCTCGCGCACGCCGATCCCGCTCGGCGCCCAGAACGCCGCAAACCCCGCCAGCCAGGCGATGGCGTAAATCCCGCCCATCAGCCACCACTGCGACACGGGCAGGTGCAGCGGCTGGCCCGCGATCAGCCAGATCGCCCAGCTCAGGAACGCCAGGCCGGCGATCTTCCAGAGCAGCATCGCCGCAAGCGTGCCGCCGCTGGCGCTCTTCTGAAGCCGGTCCCGCCCGATCGCGAGCAACACACGGTTGGCGATCGAGTAGAACACGCGCGGGTGCAACAGGAACAGCAACAACGGCATCAGCGACACGCCCACCACCAGCCACCAGCGCGTCGATTCGTCGGCGGTGTGCTTCACGCCCAGGAGCATCAGGCAGAGGATCGCGAACGTGGCGTTGGCGAGGACGAACAGCACCAGCTCCAACACGTGCGACGTCGCGCACACCGCCGGCGGCACGTTGTACGGCTTGGCGAGGAACGACCGTCCGACGACCTGCCAGTTCGTTCCGGGGACGTAACGCGAAAGCTCGCTCGTCACCCACACGCGCATCGCCGGGGCAAACCGCAGGCGATGCCCGAACGACGCCAGCAGCGTCCACCAGCTTCCGACGCGGAAGACTAACAAGAACGCCGCCGCCATCGCGGTGGCGACCAGGAATCGCAACGGCTGGATCTCGTTGATGTACGGCATCGTGCGATCCCAGCCTCGCACGATCGGCTCGATGACGAAGTACAGCAGCACCGCCGTTGCCCCCAGGCCGGCGAACCGCCGCGCCCACGGCCGGCTGAAGGTCCAGAACCGTATGAACCGCTGCCTCGACGTTTCGGACAGTTCAAGGATCTCAAGCCCCTCGCGCCGCGGGATGAGCCCCATTTGTCGTTTGGGTGGCGGCAGGAGAACAATGCCCCACTTCCGCAGGTACGGCCGCACCAATCGGCGGATGCGGGGGATCAGGCGGATCAGCTTGTTCACGAACAGCAGGCCCAGCCGCATCATGCCGAACGTCACCACCATCGCGATGATGCAGACGCCCGCCACCGCAGCGATGAAGCCCGGCGTGCTTTCCTTCGGATCGAGCTTGAAGTAGGCGATCAACTGCTGATATCGCTCGCCGATGATCCACAGCAGCGCGCCGACGACGATCAGCGACGCGATGGTGGTGAGCGACGTGAAGATCGACGCCTCGATCCGCAACGGCCGGCCGCGCAGGAAATGGCTCGTCAGCCTCCGCTTGCCGGGAAACGCCACCAGGGCAAACCCGAACAAAAACATCGGCAGCCCGCCCGGCCCGGGCAACGCGACGCCGATCGGGAACGACAGCAGGATCAGCAGCCAACCCGCAACATTCTTGAAGATGAGCCAGAAGTACCCCGCAAAGAACCGCCGCACCATTGCGACGGCCGCCTCGCCGGTGTTGAGCATTCGCTCGATTGGATGATCGTCAGACGGTTCGGTCATGCCCTTCCAAAGCCCCGCTATCGTAGCACGAACGCCGCCGATCGTCGCATCGGCCGGAAACTCTGGGTAAGATTGAAATCGACATGCAGGACGACTTGGAAAAAGTGCTGATCGACGCCTCGCGCATCCGCGGCCGGGTGTGCGAGCTTGCGGCGCGCATCACGCATGATTACGGCGGGATCGCCGAGGGCGTCACCATCGTGCCGATCATGACCGGCGCGATGATCTTCGCCAGCGATCTGATCCGCAACATGCCCATCCGCATGAAGATCAACCTCATGACCGTCAGCAGCTATCCCGGCGCCAGCCTCCGCACGCGGGGATCGACCCTCCTCGCCCAACAGCTCGGCGACGTTCACGGCCGGCACGTGCTGCTGCTGGACGACATCCTCGATTCCGGCGGCACGCTCAAGCTCGTCGCACCGATGATCCGCGAGCTCGGCGCCTCGTCCGTCAAAACCTGCGTGCTGCTCCGCAAGGACCGCCCCGAAGCCCTGTCCACCCCCGCCGACTACGTCGGGTTCGACATCCCTGACGAGTTCGTCGTCGGCTATGGCCTTGATTACGACAACGTCTACAGAAATCTTCCGGACATCTGTACGCTGAAGGCGTCGGTCTACTCGAACCAATGACATGAGCGCGACGCTGGAACAAGATCGCCCTTCCATTCAGCTCAGCCCGGCCGACGCCGCACGTCGTCAGCGCGGCACATTCGGACTCATCCGCGCGTCCGCCGGCGAGGAAACGACGCAATCCGAAACCGCCGCCCATCGCCTGACCGCTCCGCCGGTGGTGAACGCGAGCGAGGCGGCGGAGGCGTCGTCGCGCGTGTCGCTGGCGGCGATGCTGGCGGGGCACGTCATCCAGGACGGCGAGATCGTCCAACTGGTGATCAAGCCTTCGCGATGGTTCATCGTGCTGAACTCGCTGCTGTTCAGCGGCGTGGTGGTGCTGGTCATCTCCGGCCTTCACCTCACGCAATGGCGGCCGCTGGGATCGGTGTCGGCCGGGGCGCAGCTCGCGGCGCTGTTGATCGCGGCCCGCATGATGTGGTCGGCCCTCCAATGGATGGGCCGCTACTACCTGCTGACCGACCATCGCATCATCCGCCTGTCGGGCGTGTTTGACGTGCAGATCGCCTCGATTCCGCTCCGCAAGGTATCGACCGTCCGCCTCTACCACACCGTCGGCGAACGCCTGCTGGGCAAGGGATCGATCGAGATCGCCGGCGTCGATCACCCGATGATGTTCTGGCAAACCATCTCGCGACCCAGGCAAGTCGAACAACAACTGCGGGCGGCCGTCTCCAAATCGCAATCCAACGGGCATTGCTCAGGATGAAACGCGAAGGAACGAAGAGGCGAAGGAAATGCCTTTTCTCGCCCTTCGCCCCTTGGCGTTTAGAAGCTGTTTCAAAACCCGGTGGCGCGGGTTTTCAACCCGCGTTGGCATCCAAGGCCTCGCGGAAATCGCGGGTTGAAAACCCGTGCCACGAAACAAACGTCCGATCCATTTGAGGTTTTGAAACAGCTTCTTAACTTATCTACCCATGCCGCATCCTCGCCGCATCTTCGGCCGCACGAACAGGTCAGTGCCGTTCCTCTGGCAACCGATCGGCCTTGGCGCGTACGGCGATCCCACGTGGTGTGCCGTCGAGATCGGCCCGGAGGCGCTCGACCGCCGCGCCGACGCCATCGTCGTCGACCGCCTCGCCTCGCTCGGCCGCAAGTCGTGCGACGTGCTGGTCGTTCAGGATCTGCTGAGCAGCGACCTCAAGGTCGGCTGGCCGATGCACCGGCTGATGCAGTTGCGTGACAAAGGATTGTGCGACTGGTTCGCGATCGAAGTCCACGCTCCGCTCGAGGCCGAGTGGATCGCCGCCAACGCTCCCGTTCACGCGATCGTCGCCCCTTATTGGCGCGACGACATGAGCCTGCGCTATCGCACGTTCGAGGCGGCTCATAACGCCGGCGTGGCGATCGTGTCACGCGCTCGCTCCGCTGACGACGTGGCCCTGCAACTGGCGACTCCGCAGGTCTGCTCGGCGATCATTGATGAAACACTGGTGAAACGAGCAGGGGAAACATCGCCTCTTAACCCGGACGAGGTCGAGGCAGACTGGCACGCCTACCAGCAAGCCCATCCCGCCCCCGCCAAGCTCCGCTCCGGCCATCCGCCGGAGTACGGGTCGTGACGCGCGCGCTTAACGTTCTTCTGAAACGGAGCGACGGCGACGCGACAGGAATACGCCCGCGCACGCCATCCCTATAAGGCCAACGCCCACTGGTTCCGGAACGATGGCGCCGTGAACCGCGTCGGCCAGAAGCTGACCGCCGGCCACGCTGGGGTGAATGTTATCCGGTATGTACAGCGACTTGTTGGCCGAATAAGCGGGCATCAGGATGTCGTTCAGATCGATCACTTTCGTCCCCTTGTAGCCGGCCAGACTCTCGACCATCGCATCGATGTCGTTGTTCGTAAAGTCAGGCTCAATGCTGATCCCGTTCGCAAACACCGGCGGAGGCGTGGCGGCAAACACGCGGGGGTTCTTGACGTTGCCGTCCACCAGCAGGTCGATCAGCCCCTTGTAGTCGTTTACAAACTTGCTGATCGTGTTCGCCTTGTTCTGCGTCTTTCCATCGTTCGTGCCGAGAACGACGATGTACGTCGTCGTGGTCGCCTTCGAGGCCACGATGCTGTTGTAGTGCAGGTCGACAAACGACCCGCCCGGATAGCCGCGCACCAACGTCTTGCCGCTGTCGCCCTTGACGAAATTGTAGCTGTAGGAATCGGGCAGCTTTGCCTTCAACTGGTTGGTCCAGTTGTCGGTGACGGGATTAGGCAGGCCGAACCCGTAAGTAATGCTGTCCCCCATAATGGAAATAACTTCATTTCCCCAGGCGACAGAACGACTCACTATCGACACGATCAATAGCGCAAATAATGCGCTATACATCATTTTTTGTTTCCCACGCATATCCGCTTCACTATAAATAATTCTTGCCGGCAACCGCGCGGATTTCGCGTGGTAAAAATGTGAAAAAGAAGTGTTTTCGGACGTTTTTTTGCAGGCAGATGCGATGTCATACATCGCCGGCGAATGTCATATTTAATCTGGGGAACCTAAAGGTAAAAAATGCCGAAGAAGGCGTTTTGACGATACGCCACCTCACCTTCGGCCACCTAAGTCACGGCCTGGGGTTTCAACCCGTTTCCACACTTTGGGATCACGAGTTGGAAGCCCCTGCCGCCGGAACACCGCCCACCCACACGCCGCTGGGAAGCAGATCGGGCGTTTCGAGAATTTCTCGGAGGGGGTCGGCCGTGCGCGTTGGAAATGCGACGAGGTCCGCCAGGCGGCCTTCATCCAGTTCGCCCACCTGCGGCGGTGGGAGCGGCTCGTTGTCGATCGCCTCGCGCGACCAGCGCAACGCCGCATCCGCATGGCACGTCACCATCCACCACAACTGCGACACCGACACCTCGGGGAACGCGGCGTGCAGCAATCGCAGGTCATCGACGGGGTTTAGGTTTTCGGAGCTCGCGCAGCTATCCGTGCCGACGCAAACCGTCATCCCGCCATGAAGCATGTCTCGCCATCGATGCGGGGCATGGCCGAAGTAAGCGTGCGTACGCGGACACCAGACGACCGAAACCTGGTGTTCGCGGAGCAGTTCGATCTCCTCATCGTCGCAATAGTTGACGTGAGCGAAGAGCCACCGTGAAGGTGCGTAAGTTTGGCAAAGATACCGAATCGGCCCGCCGGCCCAGCCGTGAGGGGAGCCGGGATTGAAACCGAGACGCCGGTATAGTTCGCCGAACGGACCGGAGTGATCGAGCAGAAACGCGGCCTCGTCCGGCGTCTCCGCCACATGAACGGTCGCGGGAGCGCCCAGCGCGCTTTGCGCGCGAACATCCAGAAACCCCTCACGATCAACCGTATACGGCGCGTGCGGCGAAAGCCCATGTCGGCATCGATCGTCGTTAAGGCCGCCGTTGGCCTTTTCAAACAATTCCTCAAACCGCGTCCGGCGTTCGCCGATGCCGAGGCATTCGCCGAAGCTGACGGATCGAATCGGCGCCGCGTG
This sequence comes from Phycisphaerae bacterium, assembly GCA_037189665.1. Lineage (GTDB taxonomy): Bacteria > Planctomycetota > Phycisphaerae > Tepidisphaerales > Tepidisphaeraceae > BPJO01. The sequence continues at coordinate 14,761 of JBBCIV010000129.1, forward strand.
CAGGATTGGCCGGACGATCTCGACGTTCTGCGAGATATCGCCAACACACGTCACCCCAAATTTCACGCACTGCGCGACCCCCTGCCGCACCGCCTCCGCCCGCCGCTGGGCGAAGGTTTCGATATCGCCATGAACGAGAGGGACAATGGTCAGAATCCAATCGACAAATGACTTCGGCACCGCCGGCCGAGGGATGTTGGTCAACTCCAGGTGCGTGTGCGCATTGATCAACCCGGGCATCAACACGCCATCAATCTCATGATCCACCCGCCCCGGCCGCACGCGATCAAACCGACCGACCTCAACAATCCGCTCTCCCTCCACGACCACACACCCGTCCTCCACCACCGGACCGGCCATCGTCGCAACATGTCGAGCACGAAACACCCGCATCCCCCCCTTGTACACCCGCCCCCCCTCCCGCCCAAGCCAACCCAATCCACCATTC